>NZ_QTMC01000023.1:0-56581 GCF_003602965.1 Bacteroides sp. AF25-5LB | reverse complement strand
GAAAATATAGCAGAACTTAAAATATAAAAGAGGTTGTGCCAACGTTTTGACACAACCTCCTTTTTTAATGTTATAAAATGATTATTTAGTTCTTCTCAGTACAACAGCTGTACGTGCCGGTATGTAAAGCTTCAGCCACTCCTTCTTGTCTTTTTTGTAAAGCGGGTCGTGAATGGTAAAATGTTTGATGGTATCATCCGTTAAACCATTACCGCCATAATCTGGATTATCTGTATTCAAAATAACTTCATAAGTTCCGGCAGGAACCAAGAAACCGTAATCAGTAAAAGACTGCTTAGGGTTGAAGTTGAATACAAAAATCAAGTCCTTGCGCATATAGGCCAATACCTGGTCACCGTCATTATGCCATATTTCTTGGACCGGAGTAGCCTGGAAGTTCTTTATGCTTTTTACAACTACCAACATGGCAGCATCAAAGTCACCCATATAATGATATGCCAGATTCTTGTTGTCCACCAAATCCCATTGACGGCGGGCATATTTACATGACCAACCGTTACCTTCACGGGGGAAGTCAATCCATTCCGGATGTCCGAATTCATTGCCCATAAAGTTAAGATAACCGCCGTTGATAGTAGTCGCAGTCAGTAAACGTATCATTTTATGGAGAGAAATGCCGCGATTTACGGTATAGTTTTCGTCTCCTTTCTGCATGTGCCAGTACATATCCGCATCAATCAAGCGGAAAATGATGGTTTTGTCACCCACCAAAGCTTGGTCATGGCTTTCCGCATAGGAGATGGTCTTTTCATCTTTGCGGCGGTTGGTCACTTCCCAGAACATGCTGGATGGCTTCCAGTCCTCATCTATTTTCTCCTTGATTGTCTTAATCCAATAATCGGGAATATTCATGGCCATACGGTAATCAAATCCGTAGCCGCCATCTTCATATTTTGCCGCCAGTCCGGGCATTCCCGATACTTCTTCGGCAATAGTAATGGCTTTGGCATTGACTTGATGGATAAGCCTGTTGGCAAGTGTCAGATAACAAATGGCATTGTCGTCTTGATGTCCGTTGAAGTAATCTCCGTAATTACAGAATGCTTCTCCCAAACCATGGCTATAATATAGCATGGAAGTCACTCCGTCAAAGCGGAAGCCGTCGAAATGATATTCTTCCAACCAAAATTTACAGTTAGAAAGCAGGAAATGAATAACTTCGTTCTTGCCGTAATCAAAGCAAAGTGAATCCCAAGCCGGGTGTTCCCGACGTCCACCGGGATAGAAATATTGATTAGGATCACCGGCAAAGTTACCCAAGCCTTCCACTTCATTCTTCACAGCGTGTGAATGGACAATATCCATGATAACCGCAATCCCCATGCTATGGGCTGTATCAATCAGTTCTTTCAGTTCTTCCGGAGTACCAAAGCGGGAAGAAGCGGCAAAGAAACTGGAAACATGGTATCCGAAGCTACCATAATAGGGATGTTCCTGGATAGCCATAATCTGTATGCAGTTGTAGCCTTCTTGGGCGATACGTGGAAGAATCTTTTCTTGAAATTCCTTATAGCTACCGACCTTTTCCTCCTGCTGAGACATACCGATATGGCATTCATATATCAACAAAGGATCTGTAGACGGCTTGAAAACCCGCTTCTTCATTTTATAGGGTTTCTCCGGAACCCAAACTTGGGCACTGAATATTTTAGTCTGTTCGTCTTGTACGACACGTGTAGCCCATGCAGGAATGCGCTCACCGCAACCGCCGTCCCAATGTACCATCAGCTTGTACAAGTCACCGTGTTTCACAGCATCAGCAGGAAGCTTGATTTCCCAATTGCCGTTTGCCTTGCGTTTCAGGCTGTATTTCTTTTCTTCCTTCCAACCGTTAAAAGTTCCGACTATAAAGATTTGGGTTGCGTTAGGCGCCCATTCGCGGAAAACCCAGCCGTCGTCAGTACGATGCAGACCGAAATAGAGGTATCCGGATGCGAAATCAGATAAGGTTAACTTTCCTTTATTGGTCAGTTCTAGTTCTTTGTCTATGGCATGTTGATGACGTCCGTTGATGGCATCGGCAAAAGGTTCCAGCCATGGGTCATTCTTGATTAAATTCAATGTTTCCATATAGAGGATGAGTTTTGGATATTTGATAAATTTACGCTTTAACTTTCACAATTACTTTTTTTACACCGTCAGGAGTAATACCCGGAGCATGCCCGTCCCGAGGGAAAAAGATAGCAAACATTCCGGGCTTCACTGCAATATAGCTCTCTGCCAGTCCTTCAAAAAAAGTGATGTCTTTTTCCGCATTGTAAGGAGCATCAACCGGAAGGCAGTCTTGGGCGGCGGTATAACCTATTATCTCCGTACCGGACAAAGGTATTTGAATGTCAATATAGTCTTTATGAGTTTCCAGTTTGGCATTCTCTTTTTCTTTTGGATTTGTCTGAGCCACATTGACCAACAAGTCCTTTCCTTTCAGTTCGGTCTTGCCGATTTCCAAAGAGTGCAAATCATGTGATTTTAAAAAATCAATGGCCTGCTCAAACAGAGGATGCAGCAAAGTATATTTTTCTATGTTTTCAAGTCTGTCTACAACCATAATTCAAATGTTTTAAGTTAGTTATATAGGTAAATTATTCAAAGTCGTCTATGGTGTAATTCACAAAATCAGAAAAACGCTTCATCTGCTTGAAGATGTCGTCTGTACGATCCAAAAAGTCTGGAGCAAGAAAGAAGCTGTCCGGCTGGCAGCAGGCAACCGTATACTCTTTACACTGAAGGTATTTCAGATAGGGATAGTCCTTTGGAAATCCTTTTGGAGCTGTTTTTAGAAAATTCTCTCCGATGATGGGGAAGTATTGCTTGAAAGCGGGATCTTCCACTATGCTACGAAATTCATCCATATTATCGTATACTGCTTGTCGCAGAGCTCTTAACAAGGGCGAGGGAGGACAATAACTTCCACCGGCCAACAGGCAGTTTCCCGGTTCCAGATGCACGTAATAGCCACAATGGTCGGATTTCTTTCCTTTCGCATTGATATATCCTCCCAGATGTGTCTTGTAGGGAGTTTTATCTTCGGAAAAGCGTGTATCACGATAAATACGGTATGTACAGTCCTTTGCTTCTATGCCACGGATGCTTTCATCAAACAAAGAGATACGGGAGATAATTACTGTAAGCAAGTTTTCAAACTCGCTGCGGGCTACTTCATACTGTTCCCGGTGAGAATTGAACCATTCACGATTGTTGTTTGCAGACAGTTCTTTCAAAAATTGAAATATAACAGGGATATTCATATCATATTCTTTCCTTATTATCTGCCAAATTTACGGATAATATTTCTAACATGCTACAAAGAAGGGTAAAAAAAGCATCGGCTCTGGTAAACCGATGCTCCTTACACATTTATCAATCAAACAGACGCTTCTGTTTTTGATGTACTTACTTATCACAAGCGGGTACGTCTCTTTTAATTAATCTTATATCTAATACTATGAAAAACACATTTATATAACACAACAAATCGAGATTTTGTTCATGCAGATGAGGATAACTTTAGCATAAAAAATGGGTGGGTCATTTTATTCTGCATCCAGTTTGCACTATCTTTGCAAGAAAAAATGTAGAATATGGCCGAATATAAATTTGATGAAGATAGCGTTAAAGCGCTGATAGATTGGGCAAAGAGCACATCTTTCCCTCAAAGTGTAACATTGTCTGATGCTGAGAACATAGTGGATGTGAAACGTTTTGTGCAAGCTAACCTCAGTGATATAGATGCACATTATCCTGATGATTTTTATAATCCTGCCATCACGCGGCTATATCGACTGAAGGAATATATGGAAGAGAACCAATAAAGACTTGGCACTGATTATGCGGAAAGCCGCGAAGCGATTAAGAAATCCGTGTTGTTCTGCATAATTAGTGCCAAACCTAATAAATCACCTGAGTTGTGACTCCGTTATAGCTTTATCTTAAGTATCTTTCCTCCATATCCTTCGACGGCCACATTAGTAGCCTTATAGGGAAGCAGACTTATGTTTTCTTCTTTTCCGCTGAGCAGCTCCGTAGCTTTGTACTGGTCCATCTGCGGTATTTGTAGGAAGTCAAAAGCATGGGAAGGAATATTTATGGCAAGGTCTGCCGAGATATGGTCGAAGTTCACGACGAACAGCAGCAGGTCTCTCTCAAATTTGCGCAGGAATGTATATTGCTTATGTTCATTAAAGCGCCATCCGTTGACATTGGCATACATCAAGTCGAAGAAAGCCCCCTGAGAGATGGCCTTTTCTTCATTGCAAAGAGTCAGCAGCCGTTTATAAATGCTGTATAGGTGTTTCTGGTCCTCCGTCAGCATCTTGCCGTCGAACTTGCCGTCATTGCGCCAACGGCGGATGGTATCTACACTCCAATAGTCAAAGATGGTTGTACGTCCGTCCCGGCCGCTGAAACCTTCGCTATCCATGCCCAGCTCACCAAACTCCTGACCGAAATAAATCATCATCGGATTGGTGTTCATGCAAGCTGACACAATGAGTGCCGGAATCGCCTTGCGTGGGTTACTGGCAAAAAAGTCGGAAGCGATACGTTGCTCGTCATGGTTTTCCAGAAAGTTCAGCATGCGTTTTTCTATACCTCCCAGACTTTGCCAGGAACGGGTGATGGCAGTTGCCGATTCATACCCGCAAGTAACAGCCCGCAAGGTATCATAAAGTCCTACTTTGTCGTATAAATAATCAAACTTGCCACGGAACAAGTAATTCTTGTATTCTCCCGGGTTATAGACTTCGGCTATAAACAGCAGGGAGGGATATTGCTCCTTGACCTGCGGAATTGCCCATTCCCAGAACTCTACGGGAACCATTTCGGCCATATCGCAACGGAAACCGTCTATATTCTTTCCCGCCCAGAACAGCATGATATCCAGCATCTTGGTCCATGTGTCGGGAATGGGGTCGAAATGGCAAGTCCCGCCGTTCTGATAATCCACTCCATAATTCAACTTTATAGTTTCGTACCAATCGGTGATGTTTGGATAAGCGTCAAAACGGTTGTTTCCGGTAGCTTTTGCCGGAAACTCCCTATAAGGTTCGGCGGCTGCACCTTTCATGTCAAATTGGCCATGCAGTTCCGATTTCGGGATATAATAGAAGTTATTATATGGGCTGAACGCATAATTGGTATCATCGTTTGAACCCAGTTGTGAAGTGCCATCCGGCTGGGCATCCGAGTGATATTGACGGGCTACGTGGTTGGGAACAAAATCTATGATAACCTTCAGACCGCTACGGTGAGTGCGCTGCACCAGATTCTCAAACTCTCTCATACGCTCCGGTACGTCCTTGGCGAGATCCGGATCGACATCATAGTAGTCCTTGATGGCATAGGGAGATCCGGCTTTACCTTTCACAATGGCCGGATGGTCGGGTTGGATATTGTGACGGCGGTAGTCAGTTTGCGTAGCATGCTCGATGATGCCCGTGTACCATATATGTGTAGCGCCAAGTTTCTTGATTTCTCCCAACGCTTTGGCTGTAAAGTCAGCCATCTTGCCGCATCCATTTTCGGTGATGCTGCCATTATTGATGCAGTGGTTATTGTTGTTTCCGAATAGTCGGGTGAACACTTGATAAATAATCAATTTGTTTTCGTCGTTCATTTCTTTGTTTTCTATGTTATAGAATGGTTATTTTATTCTTTCCAAATGCTGCCTTTGTCTATGAGCAGACGTTCCAATATATCATTGGTCGTATTATATCCCTGCATGAATATCTCCTCCGCCTTTTCCAACTCTGTATTGCTGTATCCCTCCAAGTTATAAGGTTCTATCAGCAAATCAGCCTTCTCGCGTTCAGGAAAAGAGTTGGAGCGGAACATAAAGTGATAGGAGCGTAAGGCAATGCTCACAATGTTCATTTTATACTTGGTCGCCATCAGAGGGCTGACATTCACGGCAATCACTTTTTCGCATATACGGCGGAGGGTAGAGACAGGCAGGTTCATCAGCAGACCTCCGTCCACGTAATGGGTGCCGTCTATATTGACCGGGGCAAACAATACCGGCATGCAACACGAAGCTGCTACGCGTTCGGCAATGTCCCCTTTATGGAAATGTACCAGGCGTCCGTGGTCCAGGTCAGTAGCTGTAATAATCAGAGGGATTTGCAGTTCTTCCAGTTTCTTGGATTTCAGATTGCTTTTCAGGAAATCGATGAATTCTCCCAATTCAAACAATCCGACTTTGGGAATCACCAGTTTGGTCAGGTCCTGAAACTTGTGCCCGGCAAAGTAGTCAAGAACTTTATGCGGTTCATTGCCGTCGGCGTAGAATACCCCGGCCAAGGCTCCGGCGCTGACTCCGGAAAGTATATTGGGCTTTATGTCATGTTCCAATAAGGATTGCATGGCACCCAAATGGGCAAAGCCTTTGATGAAACCGCCGCTTAAGGCAAAACCTATTGGATATTTTTTAGTGAACCAGTTGTTCGTTACTACTTCCATGTTGAAAATATGATATATTGTTCGGCACGAAATTAATGATTTTATTGTAGGGAGAAAGGAAAATAGCGGAAAAAAGTTCAAAGTATTAAGAGAAAAGTCTTCTCTATTAAGGAGAAAGTTTTTCTTAGTTAGGGAAAAAGTTTTTATCAGTTAAGAAAAAACTTTGTTTATGGTTTGCGGATGTCTATCCCAAGCCTTGGGATAGACATCCGCAAACTGGGGATATGTATCCGCAGTGTGCGAACAAAGTTTTAGGATTAAGGGATACTGTTTGAGAATATACGTTTATTTCTTTGCGATTGCTTTCAGCAGTGCATATCCTCCGAACCACTGAATCAGCATGCCCGGAATGCCCATACGGAAATCTTGCACAGCCAGAAAGAAATTACCGCACAACGCCCATTCAAAGACCGTACCGATAATTTGATAGGAGAGGACTACACCCAGCAATGCCAATAAAGAGATATTCTTGGCATAGCGTGCAGCAAGAGCGGCGGTTCCGGCCAGCAGACCGGACTTTATAAGTATGGCCGGCAACACGGCTGCTGCAGGCATGGCAAAAAGCAGATGATTGATGACCGGAGACAAGAGAGCCGTCAGCAGACCTACCTTGAAACCATATTTATAAGCAGCTATCAGTGTAAAGAAATAGATGGGAAGCAACGTCGGACCGCCTGCCGGGACCAGATGGCAGAGTTGCGGCAAGGCGATGTTTCCTGCCACGAACAGCAGGACGAATAGATAGGTCTTTACGTTGCCGAAAGGCAGGGAATAAAGTTTTGCAGATGTTTCCATTTGTATAATATTATGCATTAATTGATAAATCTATTTTTAATATGACTGTTTAAGACAGAAAAGGTTTAGTCAAATCTTCACCAATTCATATTTCATGGTTCCCAATCCGATTTTCTCGGCATGGCGCAACCCGGCAAGCCAGTCCGTGTCGGGGTGCATCAAGTGGAACTTGTCGCATCCACACAAGTCATCGTGTTCGTGTGCCGTGGCAAGGCAATTGTTACCGTGCAGTATCGGGGCTTGGATGACCATATCTGCACATGCCTTGTCCAGTGCAACCGGGTCTGCCGAAGCCAGAATGCCGAGGTCGGGCACGATGGCGGCATCGTTGTGGTTCCAGCAGTCGCATTCGGGAGATACGTTCATGATGAAGCTGATGTGGAAATGGGGCTTGCCCATAACGACAGCGAGGGCATATTCCGCAATCTTGTAGTTCAGGCGCTCGGAAGTATCTTCGGCTCCCATCACGGCACCGTCGTGCTGGCAGAGGGCTACGCACTGTCCGCAACCTACGCATTTGGCGTAGTCTATTTCTGCCTTGCGGCTTGCATTGAGGTGCACGGCGTCGTGTGCGCAGTGTTTCACGCAGATGTTGCAGCCTATGCAGTTTTCTACGTCAATCTTGGGTTGCGAGGCGCAGTGCAGTTCCAGCTTTCCGCCTACGCTGGCACATCCCATACCCAGATTCTTCAAGGCGCCGCCGAAACCGGCTTGTTCGTGTCCCTTGAAGTGGTTCATACTGATTACAATATCGGCGTCGGCTATCGCTGTACCGATTTTGGGTGCCGGACAATATTCCCCGTTCAGAGGGATTTCGCGGTAGTCCGTTCCTTTCAGCCCGTCGCCGATAATGACCTGGCACTGGGCCGAGATAGGGTTAAAGCCATTCTCCATCGCACTTTGCAAGTGGTCTACGGCATTGGCACGACGACCGGAATACAGCGTGTTGCAGTCCGTCAAGAAAGGTTTGGCTCCCAGGCTGCGAAGCAGGGTTGCCATTCGAGCTGCATAATTGGGACGTAAGTATGCCAGGTTACCGGGTTCGCCGAAATGGATTTTAATGGCAGCAAAGCTATCTTTCAAAGGAAGTTGCTCGATGCCTGCCCTTCTCAGCAAGCGTTCCATTTTATCCAAAAGATTGGATGTAGGGGAGGTACGCAAGTCAGAGTAGTATACTTTTGCTTTTTCCATGTGTTTTTACCTATTTATTGTGATAGTATCTGCAAAAATAACAGATTATTTCATATTAATAGGTATATGGCTAAAAAAAGTAGGGATTTTAGACGTCATTGATTCACTGTTCAAGAAAGACGATGCCAGGAACATTTTGGGCATACGCTACTAAGGAGCAGGCTTGTCAGAACGCATTGTCCGTTGGTGCCAAACACATGATGTATCGGAGGCTGACAGATAATGCGTTTAGGGTAAACAGATAATGCGTTTCGACGAGCTCTTATTCCGATAAAGGAAAGTGCCATAACGGACCGTTTCCGTGTCCTATATCCATGTTTTTCCCCTGATTTATCGCAATACTGATATACTCTTTAGCCTTGCGGACCGCTTCATCGGGTTTGCTGCCACCGGCAAGAAATGTAGCTATGGCAGAGGAAAGGGTACACCCCGTGCCGTGCAGGTTACGGCTCTCTATTTTGGGGTTGGAATAGAGGATGCATCCGGATGGCAGGACGTCAGCCCCGGCAGAAGGTTGCCGGCAATAAAGCACGTCGCACATGTCATTGCCCTCCAGATGTCCGCCTTTGACGAGGACAGCGGTGTTGTATCTGCAGGATAATTCCCGTGCCGCTTGCTGCATCTCTACAGTGCCGGCAATGGTTTGCCCCCACAGCAGGCTTGCTTCATTCAGGTTGGGAGTAATGAGGGTGCATAGCGGAAACAGTTCCGCCTTAATGACTTGTATAGTTTCTTCGGTCATCAGTCGCCGTCCACTGGTCGATATCATGACGGGGTCATAGACTATACACTCCGGAGTATAAGTCTGAAGACAATCGACAATGGCGGTCACAATACTGGCATCATGTACCATACCTATCTTGACGGCATCCGGCCTTAAATCATCCATAACAGAGGTGATTTGTGCTTTAACCATATCCGCAGGTATCGGATAAACCGATTGTACTCCCAGTGTGTTTTGTGCAGTAACAGCCGTGATGACGGAAGCGGCATAACCTTCCAAAGCGGAAATGGTCTTTATGTCTGCTTGTATGCCTGCACCGCCCGAACAGTCGGAACCAGCAATGGAAAGGATAATAGGGGGAAGCATGAGATAATTAAAAATTAAAAATTAAAGAAGGGGGGAGGAGAGCTGTTTCAGGTGGAGGAAGTGGGGGATGAAATCTTCCTTCGCTTGCTGCCAGATGTCTCCTAGCAGGACGGCACCTCCGAAACCTAAAGCGGCTATTTCCGGAAGATGCTCCAGGCTGATGCCACCCAATGCCATGACGTTGGAGTCGATAATACCAGCTTTCTGTGCCTTCTTCAAGGTATCGCAGGAGTAAGCGGAAGAGTAGCCTTCTTTGGATATACTGTCATAAATGGGACTGAGGAACACATAGTTACAATCTGATTTATGTTTCAACACTTCTTCAAGAGAGTGGCAGGAACAACTGATGTGTCCCTTATATCCGGACGGTATCTGCGGATTGCGCCCGTTCAGATGAATTCCTTTCAGACCGAAAACGGATGCCAGCTGGAATTGCTCATGCGTGACAATGCGCGGCATATATTCCATCGGTAGTTGTTGAAGAAAATTCCCCATCTCCTCTGCCGAAGCTCCCGGCTTGCGCAGGTGGAGTATTTCCAAACCGTTTTGGAATAAGGAGGTAACTGCCGCTGCTTCTCCTTCAAAGAATTGCGGCGTGGTAATGACTATCAGCTTCATATCTTTATGGATGTTTGTCTATAATGAGAAAATATACGACTGCATGGTCCTTAAATCAATCGTCCATAGCTTTCCAACCAAGGGTTCACCGTAGCCGCAAATCAGTTTCAATACTTCATTGGCTTCTACGCTACCCACAATGGCAGGGGTTACGCCGATAACCGATTTGTCCGGAGACGGCATGAGCAGTGTCCCTTCTTCATCCGGATAGAGGTCACGGTAGTTTTTCGCACCTTCACCGTAGCAGAAGACGGACACTTGGCCTTCAAAGCCTTGAATGGCACCATAAACGTAGGGCTTTCCCCAAGCGTTGCATACGTCATTCAGCAAGTAGCGGGTAGCGAAGTTGTCACACCCGTCTACCACTATATCGTAGTTCCTTATCAGTTCCCCGGCATTCTTCTTGTCCAGACGGAAGGGGTACGCTTCCACGTTTACATCGCTGTTCAAACCCTGCACTCTACGGGCGCCACATAGAGGTTTAGGCTGCCCAAGGTCAGCTTCAGCATACAGAACCTGACGTTGAAGATTACTGATGCTGACCTGGTCATCGTCCACCAATCCCAGCGTTCCGACTCCTGCTCCCGCCAGATAGAGGGCAATGGGAGAACCCAATCCTCCCACACCGACTATCAACACCTTGGCATTACGCAGTTTCTCTTGTCCGGCTTCGCCTATTTCAGGGAGGGACGTTTGTCTGGCATATCGGTTCATTTGTTCATTATTATTAAGGTTCTGTATTCGGCCACTCATCTCTTGAAAGCCTTCAAATCAAAACTCGCATCCCAATCTTTCCACACCGGTTCGCGCCCCAGGCGTTTCAACGCTTTGTCCACTTCCACAGCCTTGCGCTCGTCGCTGACATGAAACTGTTCCAGCGTTTGCGGATAGCTGTAATATCCTCCCGGCTCGGTCTTGCTTTCGGCGCTCATGGTTGTCACACCAAGTGTTGCCATATGGTCGCGTATATCGGCAGGCTCGCGGGTGGAGTAGGAGATGTCCACATCATGGTCAAAGATACGCATGGCAAAAGTGACTTGTGCCAGTTCGCGGTCGCTCATGATAACATTGGGCTGGAAGCCGCCATTCTCCGAAGGACGCATACGGGGGAAGTTGACGCTGTATTTCGTCTGCCAATAATGCTTCTGGAGATAGCGCAGGTGATAAGCCATCATGGTGATGTCTGTCCGCCATTCTTTCTCCAGACCGATGAGCACTCCCATGCCGATGGAATGGACGCCCGCCTGCCCCATACGGTCGAAACCGTTGACACGCCATTCAAATTTGGACTTCATGCCGCGGGGGTGGTAGATGTTGTAATTCGCTTTGTGATAGGTTTCCTGAAAACAAATCACACCGTTCATGCCGTGCTCTTTCAGCTCTGCATACTCTTCCGCCTTTAAGGGCATCACTTCTATTTTCAGATTGCTGAAGTAGGGTTTTGCCAGGTCTAGTGCACGGGCTATGTAGGGCACGCCTGCTTTGGCCGGATTTTCTCCCGTCACCAACAGCAAATTCTCGAAAGGTGCCAGCTTCTTGATGGCCTTGTATTCGTTCACGATTTCTTCTTCCGTCAGTATGGTACGCGGCATGGGGTTGCTGATATGGAAACCGCAATACACGCAAGAGTTGGTGCAGGAATTCGTGATGTAAAGAGGCACGAACATGGAGATGGTCTTCCCGAATCGTGCCTCGGTGTATTTCTTGCTCAATCGTGCCATCGTCTCCAGATAGGGAGCAGCGGCGGGTGAGATGAGGGCCATGAAGTCCTCTACATTACAATGTTCTTTGGAGAGGGCACGGCGTACATCCGCATCTGTCTTGGCATGGATGCGTGCCGTGGTTTCCTCCCAGGATATATGTTCTAATTCGTCTGAAAACATAGTGTTCTATCAATTCCCATTTATTTCTTTTTTAATTCTCTCGACAACCGCATTGCGCAGAAGTTTGGTCCGCACATCGTGCAATACTCCCCATCCACATGCTTCCCTGCATGGAAATAGCTGAACGCACGTTCCGGGTCGAGCGACAAGTCAAACTGGTCTTTCCAGCGGAATTCATAACGTGCTTTGCTCAGTGCATTGTCACGCACTTGTGCTCCGGGATGCCCTTTTGCCAGGTCGGCAGCATGGGCGGCTATCTTATAGGTGATGACACCTACACGCACATCCTCCTTATCGGGCAGCGCCAGATGCTCTTTTGGGGTGACATAACAGAGCATGGCCGTACCCAGCCAACCTATCTGTGCCGCGCCGATGGCAGACGTAATATGGTCGTAACCCGGTGCGATGTCCGTCACGATGGGGCCGAGCGTATAGAAAGGCGCATCGTGGCATTTTTCTATCTGGCGCTCCATATTCTCCTTAATCTTGTGCATGGGCACGTGGCCGGGACCTTCGATGAAAGCCTGCACATTCTTGTCCCAAGCACGCAGCACAAGCTCGCCCATCGTGTCGAGTTCTGCAAACTGCGCTTCATCGTTGGCATCGTGCGTAGACCCCGGACGCAGTCCGTCTCCCAAAGAGATGGCCACATCATACTGTGCCAGAATATCGCAAATGTCATCAAAGTGTTCGTAAAGGAAACTCTCGCGGTCGTGCACCAGGCACCATTTGCTCATGATGCTGCCACCACGGCTCACGATACCGCACAGCCTTTTCTCGGCCAGATGCACATTATGGCGGCGTATACCGGCATGGATGGTGAAGTAGTCCACTCCCTGCTCGCATTGTTCAATCAAGGTGTCGCGGTAGATTTCCCAGGTGAGGTCCTCCACCTTGCCGTTCACTTTCTCCAATGCCTGGTAGATGGGGACAGTACCTACCGGAACGGGACAGTTACGGATAATCCATTCGCGCGTTTCGTGGATATTCTCCCCGGTGGAGAGGTCCATCAGCGTGTCGCCTCCCCATTTACAACTCCACAAAGCCTTTTCCACCTCTTCTTCAATGCCGGAGGTGGTGGCGGAGTTTCCGATATTGGTATTTATCTTCACCAGGAAGTTACGTCCTATAATCATCGGCTCTGCTTCGGGATGGTTGATGTTGGCAGGAAGCAGGGCACGTCCGGCGGCAATCTCCCGGCGTACAAATTCCGGTGTGATGTGTGTCTCTATTCCCAGCTTCGCGCAGTTCATGTTCTCGCGAATCGCCACATACTCCATTTCAGGCGTGATGATGCCTTGCTTAGCATAGTACATCTGTGTGCAGCATTTTCCTTGAAGGGCACGGTAGGGCAGGGTGATGTGCTCAAAGCGCAGAGAATCGAGTGACCTGTCGTCGCGGCGCATGCGTCCGTACTCCGACGTTATTTCGGGAAGCTGCTCCACATCGCCGCGTTTCAGTATCCACGGTTCGCGCAGGCGGGGCAGCCCTTTCTTTAAATCCACTTCGACGGCAGGGTCGCTGAACGGTCCGCTGGTATCATACACATACACTTCTGGGTTCGGAGTAATCACCTTTTCTCCATCTATGAAGTTCGTACTGGGCACTTGTTCCACTTTGCGCATAGCTACGCGCAATTCGGGAAACAAGGTACCCGGCAAATATACTTTCTCAGAACGGGGGAATTTTATCTTCTGCTTCATTGCATTGTCAGTTTTATAGGTTCAAAAAAGCCGTCAGCGGTGAGCTGGCTTCCGCAACAAAATTATCGGTTTGTGCGCCCAGACCTGCTTCGTATGCCATGCGTCCTGCCTCTACAGCCTGCTTGAACGCTACCGCCATGGCCACGGGGTCGCCCGCCACTGCAATGGCAGTATTCACCAGGCAAGCCGACGCGCCCATTTCCATAGCCTCTGCCGCATGGCTCGGGGCGCCGATACCGGCATCCACCACTACGGGGATATTGGCTTGCTCAATGATTATCCTCAAGAAATCCCTTGTCTGCAGTCCTTTGTTTGTGCCGATAGGAGCACCCAGCGGCATGACGGTGGCGGCACCTGCCTCTTCCAGTCTCTTGCACAGTGTGGGGTCTGCCTGACAATAGGGCAGTACTACGAAGCCCAATTTGACCAGTTCCTCCGTGGCTTTCAACGTCTCCACAGAATCCGGCAACAGATAGCGGGGATCGGGGTGTATCTCCAGTTTCAGCCAGTTCGTGCCAAAAGCCTCACGCGCCATCTGTGCGGCAAAAACAGCTTCTTCGGCATTGCGCACGCCGGAGGTATTGGGCAGAAGCTGAATGCCGGGATGTTGTATATGCACCAGCATATCATCTTCCTTATTGTCCAGTTCAATTCGTTTCATTGCCACCGTCACCATTTCCGTGCCGGATGCCAAGATGGATTGTTCCATCACTTCGTCGGAATGGAACTTTCCGGTTCCTAAAAACAGGCGGGAGTTG
Organism: Bacteroides sp. AF25-5LB; assembly: GCF_003602965.1. Lineage (NCBI taxonomy): Bacteria > Pseudomonadati > Bacteroidota > Bacteroidia > Bacteroidales > Bacteroidaceae > Bacteroides > Bacteroides sp. AF25-5LB. Next base: position 42,066 of record NZ_QTMC01000023.1, on the reverse strand, counting down.
AACTCACGTCCCGCAATCACTAATTTTTCCATGTCAGTAGTGTTATATTAATTTTTCGTTCTTTACTTTTTCCCCTGCTTCTTCATTCTTTATTAAAGAAATGATTCTCCGCATCTCGTCTGCCGGACTATCGGCATGCAGCACCGTGCCGGATAGGGCAATTCCGCTGACTCCCGTCTGCATAATGGCGGGAATGTCTGCAATGGTAATTCCTCCGATGGCAACCATGGGCAGGCATACGTTCTCCTCCCGCATCCGGTTGACGATGGCGGCATAGCCTTCCAATCCTAATATCGGGCTTAGGTTCTTCTTGGTGGTGGTGTAGCGGAAAGGGCCGCAGCCTATGTAGTCGGCACCAGCTTTGTAGTGTTGCTGTACATCCTCAAAAGTATTGGCGGTACCGCCTATAATGTACTCCGCGCCCAGAATCCGGCGTGCGTCGGCTATGGGCATGTCTTTCTTTCCAAGATGTACGCCGTCGGCACGCAGCTTCTTTACCAGTTCCACATGGTCGTCAATGATGAAGGTCGCACCGTATTGTCGGCAAAGGGCCTGCACCTCTAAGGCTACGGGTTCTATCGTTTCCACCGGGGTGTCTTTCATGCGCAGTTGCACCCAGCGGCAACCGCCCTCAAGAGCCATGCGTGCAGCATCCAGGTACGAATATCGCTCCGTATAGTGCGTGATGAACTGCATTCCTCCGTTTTTCAGCCTCTCGTCCTTCATCTTCCTCACCCTCCGCAAGCCGCTTTGATAATGATGATGGACATGTATTCCCTCAGGGCGCATTTTGTCCATTCCGTGCGAAATACAATATGGTTGTCTACGGCCACGGCAATGCCTTGCACCGGTAGGGCAAGTTCCTCGATAAGTTGTGAAAGGGTAGTGGCGCCGGTTTTCACTTCCTTGTTGTTGACCAATACTTTCATTTTTCTGTTCATTAAGAAATAAAACAATGGAAGTAAATACAAAGAAGCGTCTTTACGGCAAGTTTAGTGAAGAAAAAAATATCCAATTCCTACGGCAGTACTAACTGCATCAGGTTCGAGGGTATAATCTCAGCCCGTCAGGGCACCCCTTTGTCTTTACGGCAACAAAGGTAAGGGAAAATCGGAAATAAAAAACAAAAGGAAGCTTTTTTTCTGCCTGTCTCTGACTTTTCTTTTCCTTACCATCTCCGTACCTATACAGACGTAGCAGATAGAGAAGAGATTACAAGAGGAAAGTAAAGCTCTTTAAAAAGAAAGGCTGCCTCTCCGAAGAAAGACAGCCTTGAAGATATACTATACACAAAGAATTATGCAATCCCGTGAGCCGTTGCTTCCGGTGCAATTTTCTTGATAAGACCTTGCAGTACTGCACCAGGACCGCACTCTGTGAAGTCCGTAGCACCATCGGCAACCATGTTCTTCACTGTTTGCGTCCAACGTACCGATGCTGTCAGCTGAGCCACCAGATTCTTCTTGATTTCTGCCGGGTCAGTATGAGGCATAGCGTCTACATTCTGATATACGGGGCACTTCGGAGCATGGATTTCTGTTGCATTGATGGCTGCTTCCAGTTCCACTTTGGCAGGGTCCATCAATGGAGAGTGGAATGCACCGCCTACCTTCAACGGTAAGGCGCGCTTGGCACCTGCAGCCTTCATCAGTTCGCAAGCCTTGTTGATACCTTCTATGGAACCGGAAATTACAATCTGTCCCGGGCAATTATAGTTGGCTGCCACGCAAACTTCACCTTCGGCACTTACCTGGGCGCAGATTTCCTCAACCTTTTCATCCGGCAGGGCAATTATGGCTGCCATAGTGGAGGGCTGTGCTTCGCAAGCCTTTTGCATAGCCATGGCACGGGCATACACCAGTTTCAGACCATCTTCAAAGCTCAGTGCACCGGCAGCAACCAAAGCGGAGAACTCGCCCAGTGAGTGACCGGCGGTCATCTCCGGCTTAAAGTCATCGCCCATGCAGAGGGCGGAAATAACGGAATGAAGGAATACGGCAGGTTGGGTAACTTTAGTCTGGCGCAGGTCTTCATCTGTACCGTTGAACATAATATCAGTAATACGATACCCGAGGATATCATTTGCTTTCTCAAAAAGTTCCTTGGCTAATGCCGAATTTTCGTACAGGTCCTTTCCCATGCCAACGAATTGGGCACCTTGACCCGGAAATACAAATGCTTTCATATTTACTCGTTTTTTAGTGTTTAAATAAAAAGTGCTGCAAAGGTAGAGGTTTTTCTGATATTCACCGCACAAACGGATGTTTTTTGTGCAATACCCTTACTTTAAGGAGGAAGCTAAAATACAATATGTATGCTTGGGTCTTCTGTGATATCCGGATACTGAAATACTTATAAATGAAACACTTCCTCCTTATTGTACTTCCTACAATTAGACCTCTTGTGTATTCTTGTAAATTACATATTGTATTCCATACGATAACAACTGAAAATGATATTGTATAAAGTAAGATATGTATTCAGTTGAAAAATAATGCTTTATAACATTGTAAAAATATTCTTTTCCTTTGTCGCAAATTAGAAAAACCTATTTATATTTGCAGCGCTTAACGAGATATATTATGCAAAACATAGAACAAAAAACGCCGTTGGCAAACAATCATATCTCTGTGGACTGTGTAGTGATTGGTTTTGACGGAGAACAGCTAAAGGTTCTGCTGATTAAGCGTGCAGGAGAGGAAGAAGGAGAAATCTTTCATGATATGAAGCTTCCCGGAAGTCTGATTTATATGGATGAGGACTTAGATGAAGCTGCCAAACGGGTGTTGAATGAATTAACGGGCCTGAAGAACGTCAATCTGATGCAATTTAAGGCATTCGGTTCAAAAAACCGTACGAAGGACCCCAAAGATGTGCATTGGCTGGAACGTGCCATGCAGTCCAGGGTGGAACGTATTGTCACCATAGCCTATCTTTCCCTGGTGAAGATAGACCGCGCATTGAACCGTGATTTGGACGATTATCAAGCCAGTTGGGTAGCCATGCCGGATATAAAGGCTCTGGCATTCGACCACAACCTGATTATCAAGGAAGCCATTACCTATGTCCGCCAGTACGTCGAGTTCAATCCGTCTTCACTGTTCGACTTATTGCCGCGTAAGTTCACCGCATCCCAGCTTCGCACTTTGTACGAGCTGGTGTATGACAAGCAGTACGACGTACGCAATTTCCATAAAAAGATAGCCCTGATGGAATATGTCGTTCCTCTGGAAGAAAAACAGCAAGGCGTGGCCCACCGGGCGGCACGTTACTACCGTTTTGACAAAAAGATATACAATAAAATCCGACGGTAGCCGGATTTTGAATTCTTCATATCACTTTCATTCTTTAATATTGATAGAAATGTATTTATTAGGTTATGACATCGGCAGCTCGTCTGTAAAAGCGAGTCTGGTAAATGCGGAAAGCGGCAAATGTGTATCGTCTGCCTTCTTCCCCAAGACTGAAGCGGAAATTATCGCAGTGAAGCCCGGCTGGGCAGAGCAAGACCCCGGAAATTGGTGGGAAAATTTGAAACTGGCCACACAAGCTGTATTGGCAGAATCCGGAGTAAACGCAGAAGACATCAAGGCGATTGGTATCTCTTATCAGATGCATGGCTTGGTATGTGTAGATAAAAACCAGCAGGTGTTGCGTCCTGCCATTATCTGGTGCGACTCCAGAGCCGTGCCCTACGGACAAAAGGCTTTCGAAACATTGGGAGAGGAGACTTGCCTTTCACATCTGCTGAATTCTCCGGGCAACTTCACGGCCTCCAAACTGGCTTGGATTAAGGAGAATGAGCCTTCCGTTTACGAAAAGATTCATAAGATAATGCTGCCGGGCGACTATATCGCCATGAAGTTGAGCGGTACCATCTGTACCACGGTGTCCGGTTTGTCCGAAGGGATGTTCTGGGATTTCAAGAACAACCGGGTTGCTGATTTTCTGATGGAGTATTATGGATTCGACTCCTCTCTGATTGCCGACATCAAACCGACTTTCTCCGAGCAGGGACGCGTCAATGCTGCTGCAGCCGCAGAGCTGGGTCTGAAAGAAGGTACGCCTATCACTTACCGTGCTGGCGACCAGCCCAACAATGCCCTTTCCCTGAATGTATTCAATCCGGGTGAAATAGCTTCCACCGCCGGAACATCCGGCGTGGTATACGGCGTGAACGGTGAGGTGAACTACGACCCCAAGTCACGTGTCAACACCTTTGCACACGTCAACCATACTGCCGGGCAAACCCGTCTGGGTGTTCTGCTGTGCATCAATGGTACGGGCATCCTCAATTCATGGGTAAAACGTACCGTTGCTCCCGAAGGCATCTCCTACAGCGATATGAATCTGCTGGCAGCACAAGCTCCCATCGGCAGTGCCGGCATCAGCATCCTGCCCTTCGGGAACGGTGCGGAGCGTATGCTGGAGAACAAGGAAATAGGCTGCTCCATTCATGGCATCAACTTCAACCAGCACGGCAAGCAGCATATCGTCCGTGCAGCGCAGGAAGGCATCGTTTTCTCCTTCAAATATGGAATCGACATCATGGAACAAATGGGCATTCCCGTGCAGAAAATTCATGCCGGCAAGGCTAATATGTTCCTCAGCCCGCTGTTCCGCGAGACATTGGCCGGTGTGACGGGAGCTGTCATCGAACTGTATGATACCGACGGCTCTGTAGGTGCCGCCAAAGGCGCCGGAATCGGTGCGGGCATATACAAGGACAGCAACGAAGCATTTGCCACGCTTGAGAAGCTCGAGGTGATAGAGCCGAAAGTGGCAGACCGCCAGGCTTATGCCGACGCATATGCGCGCTGGAAACACTGTCTGGAAGAAGCAATGAGATAATGTATGATTGATTCATGGCATCTTGATATGAACAAATTTTTGCAACTTATTTAAATCAAATAATTAATCCTTTAAAACAAAATTAAGATTATGGCAACAAAAGAGTATTTTCCCGGAATAGGAAAGATTAAATTCGAAGGTAAAGAGAGCAAGAACCCGATGGCATTCCGTTACTACGATGCCGATAAAGTAATCATGGGCAAGAAAATGAGTGAATGGCTGAAGTTCGCCATGGCATGGTGGCACACTCTTTGCGCAGAAGGCGGCGACCAGTTCGGTGGCGGAACAAAGAAATTCCCCTGGAACGGTGAGGCTGACAAGGTTCAGGCTGCCAAGAACAAAATGGACGCCGGCTTTGAATTTATGCAGAAAATGGGTATCGAATACTACTGCTTCCACGATGTAGACCTTTGCGAAGAAGCCGAGACCATTGAAGAATACGAAGCCAACCTGAAGGAAATCGTAGCGTATGCCAAGCAGAAACAAGCTGAAACCGGCATCAAGCTGTTGTGGGGTACCGCCAACGTATTCGGCCATGCTCGCTATATGAATGGCGCAGCCACTAACCCCGATTTTGATGTAGTGGCACGTGCCGCCGTTCAAATCAAGAACGCCATCGACGCTACTATCGAGCTGGGAGGTTCAAACTATGTATTCTGGGGCGGTCGCGAAGGCTACATGTCTTTGCTGAATACAGACCAGAAACGTGAGAAAGAGCACCTCGCACAGATGTTGACCATCGCCCGCGACTATGCCCGTGCCCGCGGATTCAAAGGTACCTTCCTGATTGAACCGAAACCGATGGAACCTACCAAACACCAGTATGATGTAGACACCGAAACCGTTATCGGCTTCTTGAAGGCTCACAATCTGGACAAGGATTTCAAGGTGAACATCGAAGTGAACCACGCTACTTTGGCGGGTCACACCTTCGAGCACGAACTCGCAGTAGCCGTAGACAACGGTATGCTCGGCTCCATCGACGCCAACCGTGGTGACTACCAGAACGGCTGGGATACAGACCAGTTCCCCATCGACAACTTCGAACTGACCCAGGCCATGATGCAAATCATCCGTAACGGAGGTTTTGGCAATGGCGGTACAAACTTCGATGCCAAGACCCGTCGTAACTCCACCGACCTGGAAGACATTTTCATTGCCCACATCGCCGGTATGGACGTGATGGCACGTGCACTGGAAAGTGCAGCCAAACTGCTTGAAGAGTCTCCTTACAAAAAGATGCTGGCCGACCGCTATGCTTCCTTCGACAGTGGTAAAGGCAAGGAATTTGAAGATGGCAAACTGACGCTGGAGGATTTGGTAGCTTACGCAAAAGCCAACGGTGAGCCGAAACAGACCAGCGGCAAGCAGGAATTGTATGAGGCAATCGTGAATATGTACTGCTAATAATGATCAATGTTTAGTGATTAGTGGTTAATAGGTTGCGCATGAAGTGTTTCAATATTAATCATTAATCGCTAATCATTAATCGCTAATCATTAACCATTAATCATTAATATCATGAATTATACAGAAAAAGGCAGTAAACTCTACCTCTTCTCTATTGTGTTGGTAGCCGTCATTGGAGGATTGCTTTTCGGTTACGATACAGCAGTCATATCCGGTGCCGATAAAGGGCTTCAGGCATTCTTTATGGGTGCCCCCGATTTTGTCTACACAGATACGATTCACGGCATTACCTCTTCCAGTGCACTTATCGGATGTATCATCGGTAGTGCTCTTTCGGGATTCTTCGCATCCAATCTGGGACGTAAGAATTCTCTTTTCATAGCCGGCGTCTTGTTCTTTCTGTCGGCATTAGGCTCCTACTACCCGGAATTCCTTTTCTTCGACTATGGTGTTCCTTCCTATTCCTTGCTCGTGGCATTCAACTTCTACCGTGTATTGGGAGGAATCGGCGTTGGTTTGGCATCCGCCATCTGCCCGATGTATATTGCGGAAATTGCGCCGAGCAACATTCGCGGGACTCTGGTATCATGGAACCAGTTTGCCATTATCTTCGGCCAGTTAGTGGTTTACTTCGTGAATTTCCTTATTTTGGGCGAGAATTCAAATCCGGTGATAAAGGCCATTGAAGGAGTCAACCAGATTCTGAATCCCGAAGCGGCAGCATGGACCACAGAGATAGGATGGCGTCTGATGTTTGTCAGTGAGGCTGTTCCTGCAGGAGTCTTTGCGTTGCTCGTACTGTTTGTTCCCGAAACGCCACGCTATCTTGCCATGAGTGGCAAGGATGATAAGGCACTCCAGGTGTTAAGCCGTATCAACGGCTTGGCTCAGGCAAAGGTTATTCTGTCTCAAATCAAAGCCACGGCAGAGGAAAAGACGGAAAAGCTTTTCACTTATGGCTGGATGGTTATCTTTATCGGTATCATGCTGAGTGTATTCCAGCAAGCGGTAGGTATCAACGCCGTACTCTATTTCGCACCGCGTATCTTCGAAACGATGGGAATGGGCAACCCGATGGTTCAAACCGTCATCATGGGTATCATCAATATTCTGTTCACGTTGCTGGCTGTCTTTACAGTCGAGAAATGGGGACGTAAACCGCTGCTCATCTCGGGGTCTATCGGCATGGCGATAGGTGCTTTCGGAGTAGCTCTTTGCAACGTTGTGGCAGGGCTTCCTCCCATGTTGGCTGTTGTCAGCATCATGGTCTACAGTGCTTCGTTCATGTTCAGCTGGGGCCCCATCTGCTGGGTACTGATTGCTGAAATCTTCCCGAATACCATTCGTGGCGCTGCAGTAGCCATTGCCGTAGCCTTCCAATGGATATTCAATTTCATTGTATCTTCCACCTTCGTACCTATGTACAATATGAGTTTGGGAGATATGGGAGACAAGTTCGGGCACATGTTTGCTTATGGCTTATACGGAATCATCTGTGTGGTGGCCGCTCTGTTTGTCTGGAAGCTTGTTCCCGAAACGAAAGGCAAGACACTGGAAGACATGACCAGACTGTGGAAGAATAGAAAAAATAATAGATAAGAACGTTATTGAAACTGTTCATATAAAATGAGAAAGAGGAGGCTTGATGAACGCCTCCTCTTCTTGTTATCATCCCATATATTCTCTCTTATCTGTCCAAGATGAGAAAGAAAAATCTTCAAAAGGAAAGATAACATGTAAAGATAAACTGTACCTTTGCACTGTTTTTAATCAGGAATAGCAAGAAAGTTATGGATTCAATGAAAATCAATAAGGTACAGATACGCAATCTGCAGATTGAAGATTATGACCAGTTGGCACAATCGTTTACGCGTGTTTATTCAGACGGAAGCGATGTGTTCTGGACACACAAACAAATAGAAAAGCTGATACGAATCTTTCCCGAGGGGCAGATTGTGACGGTGGTTGACGAGAAAATCGTGGGCTGTGCACTTTCCATCATAGTGAACTACGATGATGTGAAGAACGACCACACCTACGCTCAGGTTACGGGCAAGGAGACTTTCAATACCCACAATCCGAAGGGTAACATCCTTTATGGCATCGAAGTCTTTATTCATCCCCAATACCGCGGCCTGCGTCTGGCACGCCGCATGTATGAATACCGCAAGGAACTTTGCGAAACATTGAACTTGAAGGCAATCATGTTTGGCGGACGTATCCCCAACTACTATAAATATGCTGACCAACTCCGTCCTAAGGAGTACATAGACAAGGTGAAGCAAAAGGAAATCTTCGACCCGGTGCTGACCTTTCAGCTCTCCAACGACTTCCACGTGCGCAAGGTGATGCGCAACTATCTTCCCAATGATGAGGAGTCCAAGCACTATGCCTGCCTGCTGCAATGGGACAATATCTACTATCAGGCTCCCACACAAGACTATGTAAGCCCCAAAACTACCGTCCGTGTCGGCTTGGTGCAATGGCAGATGCGTACCTACAAGACACTGGATGACCTCTTTGAACAAGTGGAGTTCTTTGTGGATGCCGTGAGCGACTATAAGAGTGACTTTGTCCTTTTCCCCGAATACTTCAATGCACCGCTGATGGCAAAATTCAACAATGAGGGCGAATCGCAGGCCATCCGTGGACTGGCGGCCTATACCGAGGAAATCAGGGAGCGTTTCGTCAAGCTCGCTATCAGTTATAACATCAATATCATTACGGGCAGTATGCCGCTTATCAAGGAGGACGGATTGCTATACAACGTAGGATTCCTCTGCCGGCGTGACGGAAGCTATGAAATGTATGAGAAGATACACGTCACTCCCGACGAAATAAAGTCTTGGGGATTGAGTGGAGGCAAGTCCATCCAGACGTTCGACACGGACTGTGCGAAGATAGGCGTGCTGATATGCTACGATGTCGAGTTCCCCGAACTGAGCCGCATCATGGCGGACCAAGGCATGCAGATACTCTTTGTGCCTTTCCTTACCGATACACAGAATGCTTACAGCCGCGTAAAGGTATGCGCCCATGCCCGTGCCATCGAAAACGAGTGCTTCGTCGTGATAGCCGGCAGTGTAGGTAATCTTCCCCGTGTGCACAACATGGACATTCAGTATGCCCAGTCCGGTGTATTCACTCCCTGCGATTTTGCTTTCCCCACAGACGGCAAGCGTGCGGAAGCCACTCCGAATACCGAAATGATTCTTGTATCGGATGTGGATCTGGATTTGCTGAACGAGCTGCATACCTACGGCAGTGTACGTAACTTGAAAGACCGGAGAGGCGATTTGTACGAGGTGAAGATGAAAAAATAACCTTTCCACGCCGGGTTTTTCATCGTACCCGATGCCACACTTCAGTAACTTAAATGCCACACTTTACCGCCTCAAGTGCCACATTTCGTAGTCCGAAACCTATGGCATTCCGGATGATCAAATGTGGCATTTAAGTTACTGAAGTGTGGCATTTCGGATAGTAATTCCATAGTTTATTCGTGTCTTTACACAACTTTTACTCTAAAAACTGAAACAATGGTCAAAAAAGCTTTCTCCGCTTCCGAAATACCTCTTTGCATCAATGTGCTGCGATTACTTAACTACCGTCTGGCCTCCGGTGAACTGATTCTGTCCGACTGGCTTACGGTGAAACAGATTGCTTTTAATATAAGCCTTTCCATTACTCCTAGGCGCGTGTAGAGGAGGAAACCCGTATTCTCCGCACCCGGCAGGAAGTCATCATCAGGCAATTTTCCATCCTGGGCTTCCTGAAAACTGACATAAAGGTCAATTCTGTCACTTATGAACGTGTCCGCTATTACTTCGTAGACTTCATCCTCTATTTTGCCTTCCACGCCACTATGCAGCAGAAGAAGAGCAAGGAAGAATAGCTGAAGCCTGCCTACACTATAAATCAATGAGGCAGCCGCCCAAGTCTATGAAGAGCGCCGCCAATATTATAGTGATGGGGGACTGACCGGAGATGTGAAGCCTGAATGCTCAAAATCCGCCATGCAATTACAGCATCAAAAAACGCCTTTCTTGCCTATGTGGACGAAATCCTGCCCCAAAAGAAAGAACCCGAAAACCTGATGTATTACTTTCTCTCTTTCGATGAGACATTGGATTGTTTCGGAGTGGTGAATCATTTCCTTAATTATTCCATCTTGAATTATAGTTACATCAGCGGCAGTTGAAGTCTATTCGCAGATGATGCTGCTATTATTTTTTTTCAATGTGATATTTTATTATTCTTTCCCATGCTGTTTTGCACGCTTATTGCTGATTGCAGCAATGACATTCGCAGAATTCTACATACCGTTTGTTGAACTCAGCAAAATAGCCCTCTTATTTGTAGTTTTCAGGTCGCTTGTTTGAACTAAATTTACGTTTTGCCGTTTTTTGCTTAGAACCCCGTGGGTTTTAGTGCTTTTCTTAGAAAGGTCACATCAAGCGGATATTACTTCCACACATCCATTGAACTGACGCCAAATAAAACATTTTATCGCACTAAGCCAGCTTTTTCTACCTAAAAAGTCTCTTGTATCTAAGTTTTTTGTAAATTTGCACTCTTAAAATAAAGAAGATGGCTTTTGATGTACCAAAAAACATGCTGGTCAAGAGTATTCTTCAATCGTAAATTGTCAAATAGTAAATATCAAGATGGGTAAGAAGTTTGCCGAATATTCGAAGCTTGACCTTTCCGAAGTGAACGGAAAAGTGTTGGAGAAATGGGACGAAAACCAGGTTTTCGCCAAGAGTATGACAGAACGTGAAGGTTGTCCTTCTTTCGTGTTTTTCGAAGGACCTCCTTCGGCCAATGGTATGCCGGGTATTCACCACGTAATGGCTCGCTCCATTAAGGACATTTTCTGCCGTTACAAAACGATGAAGGGATTTCAGGTAAAGCGTAAGGCCGGATGGGATACTCATGGATTACCCGTGGAACTGGGTGTGGAAAAGGCGCTTGGCATTACGAAAGAGGATATTGGCAGGACTATTTCTGTGGCAGAATACAATGCTGCCTGCCGCAAGGACGTCATGAAGTTCACCAAAGAGTGGGAAGACCTGACGCACAAGATGGGCTACTGGGTGGACATGAAGAACCCCTATATAACTTACGACAACCGCTACATCGAAACGTTGTGGTGGCTGTTGAAGCAACTCTACAAGAAAGGACTGCTTTATAAAGGATATACCATACAACCGTATTCTCCCGCTGCCGGTACAGGACTCAGTTCGCACGAGCTGAACCAGCCCGGATGCTATCGTGACGTAAAAGATACGACCGTAGTGGGGCAGTTCAAGATAAAGAACCCGAAGCCGGAAATGGCAGAGTGGGGGACTCCTTACTTCCTGGCATGGACTACCACTCCGTGGACATTGCCCAGCAATACCGCACTCTGTGTAGGGCCTAAGATTGACTATGTAGCCGTGCAGACCTACAACAGCTATAGTGGCGAGAAGATGACCGTCGTTCTGGCAAAAGCATTGCTCTATGCACACTTCAATAAAAAAGCGGAAGGCATTGCATTAGAGGATTATAAACCGGGAGACAAGCTGATACCTTTCAAGATTGTAGGTGAATACAAGGGACCGGACTTGGTAGGTATGGAGTACGAGCAACTCATCCCGTGGGTAAAGCCGATAGATGTGGCCGAAGACGGCAGTTGGACTGCCAGCGATAAAGGTTTCCGTGTAATCGCGGGTGATTATGTAACGACCGAAGACGGTACGGGTATCGTACACATCGCCCCGACCTTTGGTGCGGACGATGCCTTTGTGGCCCGTGCTGCAGGCATACCTTCCCTGTTCATGATAAACAAGAAAGGTGAAACTCGCCCGATGGTGGATCTCACCGGTAAGTTCTATTTGATAGATGAACTGGATGAGGATTTCGTAAAGGCATGTGTCAACGTGGACTTGTATAAGGAGTATCAGGGCAAGTGGGTAAAGAATGCTTATGACCCTCAATTCACCGTAGACGGCAAGTATAATGAGCAGGCTGCGCAAGCTGCCGAATCATTGGATATCGAAATCTGCATGATGATGAAAGCCGCTCATCAGGCATTCAAGATAGAAAAGCATGTACACAACTATCCGCACTGCTGGCGTACGGACAAACCCGTATTGTACTATCCGCTGGATAGCTGGTTTATCCGCAGCACCGCTTGTAAGGAACGTATGATAGAGTTGAACAAGACCATCAACTGGAAGCCGGAAAGCACCGGTACGGGACGTTTCGGTAAGTGGCTGGAAAACCTGAATGACTGGAATCTCAGCCGTTCACGCTACTGGGGCACTCCGCTGCCTATCTGGCGTACAGAGGACAATAGCGAGGAAAAATGTATCGAGTCTGTAGAAGAACTTTACAACGAAATAGAGAAATCCGTAGCTGCCGGTCTGATGCAGTCCAACCCCTACAAGGACAAAGGCTTCCAGCCGGGTATATATACCGAAGAGAATTACGACAAGATAGACTTGCACCGTCCTTACGTAGACGATGTTATCCTTGTTTCCAAAGACGGCAAGCCGATGAAGCGTGAAACGGACTTGATTGACGTATGGTTTGACTCCGGTGCCATGCCTTATGCACAGATACACTATCCGTTCGAAAACAAGGAACTGCTGGACAGCCATCAGGTATATCCTGCCGATTTCATTGCCGAAGGAGTGGACCAGACACGCGGCTGGTTCTTCACGCTGCACGCCATCGCCACGATGGTGTTCGACAGCACCGCTTATAAGGCTGTTATCTCCAACGGTCTGGTGCTCGACAAGAACGGAAACAAGATGTCCAAGCGTCTGGGCAATGCCGTAGACCCCTTCTCGACCATCGAGAAATACGGTTCCGACCCGTTGCGCTGGTACATGATCACCAACTCTTCTCCGTGGGACAATCTTAAGTTCGACGTGGATGGAGTGGAAGAGGTGCGCCGCAAGTTCTTCGGAACACTCTATAACACCTATTCATTCTTCGCCCTCTATGCCAATGTAGACGAATTTGAATACAAGGAAGCCGACGTGCCCATGGCAGAACGCCCTGAGATAGACCGTTGGATTCTCTCCGTACTGAATACGCTGGTGAAGAACGTGGATACCTGCTACAATGAATACGAGCCCACGAAAGCAGGACGTCTCATTTCTGAGTTTGTGAACGACAATCTCTCCAATTGGTACGTTCGTCTGAACCGTAAACGCTTCTGGGGTGGCGGTATGACGCAGGACAAGCTCTCTGCATTCCAGACACTCTATACCTGCTTGGAAACTGTAGCCAAGCTGATGGCGCCCATTGCTCCGTTCTATGCCGACATGCTGTACACAGACCTGATTGCAGCTACGGGACGCGACAACGTGGTTTCCGTACACCTTGCCAAGTTCCCCGAATATAAGGAGGAAATGATAGACAAGGAATTGGAAACCCGCATGCAGATGGCACAAGACGTCACTTCTATGGTATTGGCACTGCGCCGCAAGGTGAACATCAAAGTCCGCCAACCGCTTCAGTGCATCATGATACCGGTAGTGGATGAAGAACAGCGTGCACACATCGAGGCTGTGAAAGCACTTATCATGAACGAGGTGAATGTGAAAGAAATCAAGTTTGTGGACGGTGCTGCCGGTGTACTGGTAAAAAAAGTGAAATGCGACTTCAAGAAGTTGGGACCGAAATTCGGAAAACAGATGAAAGCTGTGGCTGCTGCCGTGGCCGGAATGTCTCAGGAGGCTATCGCTGAACTGGAGAAGAACGGTTCCTATACGTTCGTCCTGAACGGTACGGAAGCTGTGATTGAAACTGCCGATGTGGAAATCTTCAGCGAGGACATCCCGGGCTGGCTGGTTGCCAACGAAGGTAAACTAACCGTAGCTTTGGAAGTTACCGTAACCGAAGAGTTGCGTCGTGAAGGTGTTGCGCGCGAGTTGGTGAACCGTATTCAGAATATCCGCAAGTCAAGCGGTTTTGAGATAACCGATAAAATAAAGATTACATTATCAAAAAATCCTCAAACAGATGATGCAGTAAACGAATATAAAGACTATATTTGTAACCAAGTTTTAGGAACTTCACTGACGCTGACAGACAACGTAGAAAATGGTGCAGAACTAAACTTCGACGATTTCTCGCTGTACGTGAGCGTAGTGAAAGAATAATTAAATACTAACCTGATTAACACGTAAAAGTTATGGCAGAAAAGACAAGATACTCAGATGCTGAATTGGAAGAATTCCGCGCTATCATTCTGGAGAAGTTAGAGTTAGCACAACGTGACTATGAATTGTTAAAGGCTAGCCTGACGGGTGCAGACGGCAATGACACCGACGATACATCTCCTACGTACAAAGTGCTGGAAGAAGGTGCCAACACCTTATCCAAGGAAGAAACCACACGTCTGGCCCAACGCCAGTTAAAGTTCATCCAAGGATTGCAGGCTGCTTTGGTGCGCATTGAGAACAAAACATATGGCATTTGCCGCGAAACCGGCAAACTGATACCGGCAGAGCGCCTTCGTGCAGTGCCCCATGCCACTTTGAGCATCGAAGCTAAAAACAACGGCAAGAAATAAAAATGGGTAAATTCTTTACGAAAGGACGGATAGCCTTACTCATTATATTCTCGGTATTAATTATAGACCAGATTATCAAGATTTGGATTAAGACTCACATGTACTGGCACGAGAGCATCCGAATCACAGATTGGTTCTACATCTACTTTACTGAGAATAGTGGCATGGCTTTCGGTATGGAAATATTCGCCAAACTGTTTCTCACCTTGTTCCGTATTGTTGCGGTAACGGTGATAGGTTGGTTTCTGCATAAATTCGTGAAGCTGGGAATGAAGACGGGATTCATCGTCTGTGTGTCTTTAGTCCTGACGGGAGCTTTGGGTAACATTATTGACAGCGTCTTTTACGGTGTACTGTTTAATGAAAGCACTCATTCGCAGATAGCTTCTTTCCTGCCTGAAGGGGGAGGATATGCTTCCTGGTTTCACGGCAAAGTGGTAGATATGTTCTATTTTCCTATCATAGATACAAACTGGCCCACATGGATGCCGTTCGTCGGTGGTGAACACTTTATTTTTTTCAGCCCGATATTCAATTTTGCAGATGCAGCAATCAGCTGTGGTATGATTGCATTGCTGTTGTTCTATAATAAGGATTTCAATGATGCCTATCACGCAGCCATAAAGAAATCATGAAAGGAATAAATCGAATTCAATGGTGTAGTGTAGTCCTTCTGGCATTCAGTCTGACGGCTTGTAAGGTGAAAAGACCTGAGACCGTCCTTCCGGATGCCAAGATGGAAAACGTGCTTTACGATTATCACATAGCCAAAGCTATGGGTGAAGAAGTACCGTATAACGAAAGCTATAAGCGGGTTCTTTACATTGAATCGGTTTTCAAGAAATATGGCATCACTCAGGCCGATTTCGACTCTTCTATGGTCTGGTTTGCCCGTAATCCGGAGGTACTTACCAAAATCTACGAGAAAGTGAATGTACGCTTAAAAGCCGAAAGAGACGGTATCAACCACTTGATTGCCCTGCGTGACAACAAGCCGAAAGAATCACTTCCCGGAGACAGTATCGACGTGTGGATATGGCAGCATATCTATCAGTTGACGGGCATGCCCCTGGACAACAAGATAACGTTTACGTTGCCTTCAGACACCAATTTCCACGACCGTGACACGTTGCGCTGGAGCGCACGCTTCCGTTTTCACAACGGTGCACCGGACAGCATACATGCTCCGTTGATGGCGATGCAGGTTCTTTATGAGAAGAATGACAGTGTCATCAGTGCCATTCGGAAAGTACAAGGCACAGGTGTGGAAACGCTCACCTTGTTTGCCGATACCTTAGGAGAAATCAAGGAAATACGCGGGTTCATCTATTACCCGCAGCAGGAGACTCCACAGCCTTTGCTGGCAGACCGTATCTCACTGATGCGCTATCACGCCACAGACAGTCTGGTCATTGCCCCAAAGGACAGCCTTCAGCAGGCCACAGACTCCCTTCGCAAGGACAGTATCGGGAAACCAGAGAAATTGAAGCCTCTGAAAATTCAGGAGCAGGAAAATGCCACAACTCCTAGAACCATACGTCCCCGTCCGAAAGCATGAAACGCTACGCTTCCCATTTTCTGTTTCTTCCCAGACATGGCTATCTGAAACAATATGTGGTGGAGATAGGTGAAGGACAGTGTGTATCACGTATCTTCCCATTGACAGAAGAGGTGGAGAATACGGAATGGCTACCGGGCGTCATAGCTTTGCTTACGGAGGCGGAAACAGACTATCCTCATTTTGATACGTGCTGCAATATACTGACGGCAATCCCTCCGGTTATCGAGGAAGAATTGTCTTGTTTGATTCCCTGGTTGTTTTTCCCTTTTGATTTTACTACAATGCTGCCTGGCGCCGGAACTCAGCGCAAACTACTGCTGTAGCAATAGCCACGTTCAACGACTCCGAGGTCTCACGGCCGGCGGGATAATTCGGTATGTATAGTTTGCGGTTGATGAGTGCCTCCACTTCTTTTCCGATGCCATTTCCTTCATTTCCCATCACAATCAGCCCATTTTTCGAGAGTGATTGTCCGTACATATTCTCTCCGTCCAGGAAAGTGCCGTAAACGGGAATATCCTTCAGTGAGCGAATGAGCTCGGGTAGGGGAGTATAATGCAGTCTGACGCGTGCGATACCTCCCATCGTGGCCTGCACTGTTTTGGGATTATAGATATCCACCGTATTGGGCGAACAGAATATATGCTCTATCCCAAACCAATCGGCAAGGCGGACAATCGTTCCCAGGTTACCGGGGTCTTGCACATCATCCAAAGCCAGACAGAGGGAGCGGCTGATGACGGAAACATCCGTCTCCTCATCCGGCTGCCGGAACACAGCCAGCACTTGTTGGGGAGTTTTTAGCAGGCTGGCACGCGAAAGTTCTTCCTCCGATACTTCCGTGACATCCGTTACAGTGGAGATAGGGCGGTTCCGGGAAAGCCATTCTGAAGTTGCCAGCAAGAACTGACAAGGAAAATGTCCCAACAAATCCCCTACGAGTTTAGGTCCTTCTGCCAGAAATACCTTGTCAGCCTTCCGGTTCTTTTTCTGCTCCAACGAGTGGATATATTTAATGCGGTTTTTACTTAATGCCATAGGATACACATGTTATCATTTGACAAAAATACGTGATTATTTCAATATAATCAAAAACTCTGCACTCTTCCGGCGTTTTTTATTTCGGGAACAAAAAAATACAAGTATATTTGTAGCTGTTTATGCGCAATTAATGACTCGGTATGGATAAAGGTTTCCGCTACGCGATACTTACTACTATCGTACTTTTGTTGGCTTCCTGTTCTTCTACCAAATATGTGCCGGACGGCTCGTATTTGCTGGATGAAGTGCGTATACATACTGACAATAAGGAAGTAAAACCATCTAATCTCTCCATGTATATCCGCCAGAATCCCAATGCGAAGTGGTTCAGTCTGATAAAGACCCAGTTGTATGTCTACAACTGGTCCGGACGGGACTCTACACGCTGGATAAACCGTACATTGAGGAAATTAGGGGATGCTCCTGTCATATACAGTGAGGAGGAAACCAATCGGACCAGGGAAGAGATCACTAAAGCTGTGCAGAATATGGGCTATATGGGTGCTCTGGTGGAACCGATACGCCAAGTCAAAAAGAAAAAGATGAGGTTAGTCTATAAGGTGACAACCGGCAAACCCTATAAAGTGCGTACCTTGAAATATGATATCCGGGACAGTAAAATAAAGGAATACATGCGGCAGGATTCTGCAGTAACCCTCTTATCCGAAGGCATGTATTTTGATGTCAATGTATTGGATGCAGAACGTCAGCGTATCACGAACAAACTGCTTCAGAACGGATATTATAAGTTCAATAAAGAGTACATCTCTTATACCGCAGATACTGTCCGCAATTCTTACCTGGTAGATTTGACGTTGCATTTGGCTCCATACAAGCAGCACAACGAGGATACACCGCAGAATCACCAACAGTACACTATCAATAAAGTGAGTTTCATTACAGACTATAATGTGTTGCAGGCATCTGCCTTGAACAGCATCGAGGTAAATGATTCATTGCACTACAAAGGATTCCCCATCTACTACAAAGACAAGCTTTATCTGCGTCCCAAAGTGCTGACCAACAATCTGCGCATCATTCCGGGAACTCTCTATAATGAGCAAAACGTGCAGCGCACCTACTCCAACTACGGACGCCTGCAAGCCCTGAAATACACCAACATCCGTTTTTTCGAAGTACAGCAGAGTGACAGTGCAAAGCTCAACGCCTATGTGATGCTGACCAGAGGCAAGCATCAGTCCGTATCCTTTGAAGTGGAAGGCACAAACTCTGCCGGCGACTTGGGAGCTGCCGCTTCAGTGGCTTTTCAGCACCGCAACATGTTCAAAGGTTCCGAAACATTCATGTTCAAGCTACGTGGGGCATACGAGGCTGTGTCTGGTTTGCAGAGCTCCTTAAATCAAGACTATATAGAATTAGGTGCGGAAGCAACTATCAACTTTCCACAGTTCATGTTTCCCTTTGTATCCAGCGATTTCAAACGGAGGATAAGGGCTACTACAGAATTCGGCTTGCAATATAACTACCAGATGCGGCCTGAATTCACACGTATTGTGGCGTCTGCCGGATGGAGCTACAAATGGGGAGTACAACAACAGCGTTCGCAGCATCGCATTGATTTACTGGACATCAATTATCTGTACATGCCCAGCATAGACCAGAGATTTAAAGAGGATTATCTGGAGAAAGACGAGAACTACATCCTCAAATATAATTATGAAGACCGTTTTATTGTCCGCACCGGCTATAGCTATATTTATAACAGTGCCGGAAAGGCTTTGATGAATAATTCCGGCATCGGAAATTCCTATACCATCCGCTTCAATTTTGAATCAGCGGGCAATTTGTTGTATGCTGTGGCAAAGCTCGGAGGAATGAAGAAGAATGCATCGGGAGAATACACTTTATTAAACATTCCTTTTGCCCAATACCTGAAAGGCGATTTTGACTTTGCCAAGAACCTGGTCATTGACAACCGCAATTCATTGGCATTTCATTTTGGTGTCGGTATCGCCATTCCATACGGCAATGCAACAATGCTTCCATTTGAAAAACGCTACTTTTCCGGTGGCGCCAATAGTGTGCGCGGATGGTCTGTACGTGATTTGGGGCCCGGTTCTTTCCCCGGCGATAATAACTTCATGAACCAGTCGGGAGACATCAAGCTGGATGCCAGCATTGAATACCGCACACGGTTATTCTGGAAATTCAGAGGGGCTCTCTTTGTAGATGCCGGGAATATCTGGACAATACGGGATTATAAAGACCAGCCGGGAGGTCAGTTTAAATTTGACAAGTTCTATAAGCAGATTGCTTTGGCATATGGTTTAGGACTGCGTCTTGACTTAGATTTCTTTGTATTGCGTTTCGACGGAGGTATGAAAGCAATCAATCCAGCTTACGAGAAGAAAAAAGACCGTTATCCCATTATTCATCCTAAATTTAGCCGCGATTTTGCTTTCCACTTTGCTGTGGGATATCCGTTCTAAAAATATAAATGACTATGGATAAATGATACTGGATAATTAGCATATACATTTACCCATTATCATTTATCCATTATCCCATTACTTAAAGGCGTAATAGCTGTCAATCATTGTCGCTTGACGTGCTGCAGCCACACCTTGGGCATCCAGTGTCACTGTCATTTCCTCACCGTTCGGAAGGGTCATTTGTGCAGTGCCGTCATTGTTCATTTGCAGCAATTCTGTGCTGACACCATCGGCAACAACATTCCAAGTATTCAACTCTTTGTTGTAAATGAGTTCCATAGAAGCGGTCTCACCTTCTTTGGTGATAGAATAGCCGTTTTCAAGTGTCTCTACCAGGTAGTCACCGTTTTCACCTTTCACTTTCTTTACATCACCAATGCTGGCCATAGGGTTTGAACCACTCCAGAATTCGATGGAGTTGATGACCAATGCATCGGCCAGATAGCAAACGCCATATACCGGGACAATATTGAATGCCAGATAAACCAGTTCGTTTACAAACTTGGTACCAATACCTTGATTCCAGCTGACCAGTTTACTATGCAGTCCAAAAGAACCGATACAAGAACTGAAAAGAAACGAGCCGCAAATCATTACGGTCGCAGCCATCTTCAAATTGAACTTTTTCATAATCACTCTTTTTTATTTTACTGTGTTTAATAGCTTTATAGCTCATTGAGTTATTTTAAGCATCCGCAAATATAGGATTTTTTACGAAAATACATCCTATTTGAGCTTAAAATCTGTTTTCAGTAAAACAGAAGTGTCTATCTATGAGCTTTTTGAGAAAGAGCCTTTCCGATCCAACGGTCAACGGCAAACTTGCCCGGGCCTATGATATACATCAATATGAACACTACCAGGTACACAAAAGCCAGCTCTTTCGTGGCAAACGGGTCATTGCCATGAATTACAAAAAAGGCAACAGCCATTGTAAACACCATTGGTATCATAGCCAAACGATAGAGAAAACCTATAATGAATGCCATGGAGCATGCCAATTCACCGAAGATAGCCAATCCTAAAGACAGCGGGCTGCCTACACCCAATGGGTCTGGGAAAACAGCCGACAGCTCTTGAAAGTTAGTCCACTTCTGGATACCGTGGTTCATTAATAATATACCGAATACAATTCTTGCAATTAATAGCATAGCAGATGTTGCCGTTCCGTCCGGTTTGACGGGAAATAAAAGTCGTTTTAACATATTCATTCATTTTTAAGTTCGTATATGAACTATAACAAATATTACTCAATAAAAGTTTACTGCCGCTTCAAGGGTTTGATGATAATCCGTAAAGACAGGTCATAGGTAAAGTAACTCCACATCCAGTCTACGAAGATGGAAAGACGATTTTTTACACCCACAATACTCATCAAATGGATGAACAGCCACACAGCCCATACCGGAAAACTTCCAAAACGCAGCTTCTTAAGCTCGACTACGGCATGATTGCGGCCAATGGTCTCCATGGAGCCTTTGTTTTGATATATAAACGGTTGCAGCGGCAGGCCTGCTTCTGCACGCTGCAAGTTCCTTATCAAGTTGCGGGCCTGCTGGATGGCTGGTTGCACCACTTGCGGGTGTCCTTTGGGATACTCCTCAGAAATCATAAGGGCCGTATTCCCGATAGCGAAAATATTGGGATATTGAGAAAGACGGTTATAAGTGTCCACCTTCAAGCGGTTTCCCGGTCCATAGGCAGGCAATCCTTGAAGGCTGTTTGCTTTGACACCGGCCACCCAGAATACATTTTTTTTGGTATTGCTTGCGGTCCCATCATTCAATGCCAACTGATAATTCTCGTATCCCATCACCCGTTGATTCAATTTAATTTCCACATCATGCTTCTTCAGATAATCAGTCACTTCTTTGGAAGACTTTTCAGAAAAGGCAGACAAAAGCCTGGAAGAGCCATCCAACAAGATGATACGCTTCTCATTGATATTCAAGCCTGGATAGTTTTGAGAAAGGACAAACTTTCTCATCTCGGCCAGAGTAGCGGACAACTTTATTTCCGTAGCTCCACCACCTACAATGGCAAAGGTCATCAGACGCCTGTGCTCTTCTTTATTACCGGTACTCTGGGCCTGTTCAAAGCTGTCCAATATCTGGTTCGGTTGAACAAGGCTTCCGAAGTATTCAATTTTCGTACTAGCTTTAATCCATCGAAGCCACCGCCTACGATTACCCATCGTTTCTGCCCCTCTTTATCGAGAATGTTCATTGCTGTTTTCATTAATTCAATATCATGTTGTTCTTTGTAATATTAAAATAACAGTATAACTGAGGAAAGCTCTATAAATGATGTGGTTAAAAAGAGTGAACCCCACATGCAATGTAGAAATGAACATAAAAGAGAAAAATAGGAAACAAAAAGAAGGGTAACATTGTTGTAATGAAGAACATAAAACAAACTTTGCCACGGAAGTTTTCTACAAGCAAATGGACACTAAATTGACAAAATGGATATTACCAATATTGATGCTGATTACAGAAACGGCTGTTCATGCACAAACACACCCTGCAGAAGCAAAAAACTCTGTGGACTCAATTTCTACGTATCCGATAGACTCGCTTCTCAAGAAACGCAGTTTTTTCGAAAAAATTTTGAATTACTTCAACGATGCCAACAAAGAAAAGAAAAACAAAAAATTTGATTTCAGCATTATAGGCGGGCCTCATTATTCCAGTGACACCAAATTTGGAATCGGACTGGTGGCGGCAGGACTCTACCGTACCGACCGGAACGATAGTATTCTCCCTCCGTCCAATGTCTCTCTGTATGGGGATGTCTCCACGGTGGGATTCTATTTGCTGGGAGTACGTGGAAACCATCTGTTTCCCCAAGACAAATACCGGTTGAACTACAATCTGTATTTCTATTCTTTCCCAAGCCTTTATTGGGGACAAGGATATGACAATGGAGCCAATGATGACAATGAGAGTGAATACGATCGCTTTCAAGCGCAGGTTAAGGTGGACTTCATGTTCCGGATGGCACGTAACTTTTATATCGGTTCAATGACAGCATTTGATTACGTGTATGGGCATGACTTTGAAAAACCGGAATTATGGAAAGGAATGAAAGCGCACAGCACCAACGTGAGCTTGGGGTTTTCCTTGTTGTATGATTCACGCGATTTTCTGACAAATGCCTATAAAGGATATTACCTACGGATAGACCAGCGCTTCAGTCCGGCCTTTTTGGGAAATAAATACGCATTCAGCAATACGGAACTGACGACCAGCTATTACCAGTCCGTGTGGAAGGGTGGGGTGTTGGCAGGCCAGTTCCATACTCTGCTGAACTACGGAAATCCGCCCTGGGGACTGATGGCAACATTGGGAAGTTCCTATTCTATGCGTGGCTATTATGAGGGACGCTACCGTGACAAGTGTGCAATGGATGCCCAGCTGGAACTACGCCAACATGTATGGAAGCGAAATGGAGTTGCCGTATGGGTAGGGGCGGGAACCATATTCCCGAATTTCTCGGAATTGGAGGCCAGGCATATTCTTCCTAATTATGGTTTCGGCTACCGCTGGGAGTTCAAAAAGAGAGTAAACGTACGTTTGGATTTAGGTTTTGGCAAACACCAGACCGGATTTATATTCAATATCAATGAAGCTTTTTAGAGACATAAAAAAATGGTTCGACAATCAGGAACATTTGTTCTATCTGTTTCTGGTCATTCTGATAGTGCCCAATGTAGTGCTATGCTTTACAGAACCCATATCATGGACGGCAAAGATATGTAATATCCTGCTACCCCTTTCTATATATTATGCTGTAATGGCTTGGTCGAGAAACTGTGGCAGGACATTCTGGCTGCTATTTCCGTTCATCTTCTTCGGAGCCTTCCAGCTTGTATTACTATATCTTTTCGGTCAGTCCATTATCGCAGTGGATATGTTTCTGAATCTGGTGACAACCAATTCAAGCGAGGCGCTGGAACTGCTGGACAATCTGATACCTGCCATCGTTATTGTGGTAGTGCTCTATATACCTGCATTAATTCTGGCAACCATATCCATTGTACACAAACGCAGACTGTCCGAAGCATTCATCCGGCAAGCTCGCCGTCGCACTCTGTATGTGCTGTCTGCCGGAATATTATCCTTAGGCAGTGCTTATTTGACAGATGACCGGTATGAGCTGAAATCCGAACTGTATCCTGCCAACGTATGCTACAACATAGCACTTGCCTTTCAACGGACGGCCCAAACGCGGAATTATCACAAGACCTCTAAAGATTTTACCTTTCATGCTAGAAGTACTCATCAGGCTGATGAAAGGGAAGTATATGTAATGGTGGTGGGAGAAACCTCACGGGCATGCAACTGGGCTTTGTACGGCTATGAACGGGAAACTAACCCGGGACTGTCGGGCATTGGCGGACTGACAGCTTTCAGCCATGTGCTGACAGAATCAAACACCACCCACAAGAGTGTTCCGATGTTGCTGTCACCGGTCAGTGCTTCCAGTTTTGATTCCATCTATTATCAAAAAGGGATTATCACAGCATTCAAGGAAGCCGGTTATCAGACCGCCTTTTTCTCGAACCAGCGCTATAACCACTCATTTATAGATTTCTTCGGCAAAGAAGCCGACACGTATGATTTCATTAAAGAAGATGTGGGGGATTCCAATTACAACCCCTCTGATGACAAACTGTTGAAACTGGTAGCAAAAGAACTGGGCAAAGGAGTTTCCAGGCAATTTATAGTTCTCCACACTTACGGTTCTCATTTCAATTATAAAGAGCGCTATCCGGCAGAGCAGGCTTTCTTCCTGCCGGACATGCCCGTTGACGCGGAAGTGAAATACAAAGACAACCTGATCAATGCCTATGATAATTCTATCCGCTACACGGATAATTTTCTGGTTCGTCTGATAGATATGCTTCAAAAACAACATGTCAATTCTGCCTTGATATACACTTCAGACCATGGAGAAGATATTTTCGATGACAACCGGCATCTCTTTCTGCATGCCTCACCGGTACCTTCCTATTATCAGATACATGTGCCATTCTTTATTTGGATGTCCGACAACTACCGGCAGAGATACCCATCGTTATTGGAGGCCGCACAAGCCAATAGGCAGAAGAATGTATCTTCCAGTGCCTCATTCTTCCAGACAATGCTGGAAATAGGTGGAGTGGAGACCCCATACCGGAATGACTCTTTATCTGTCACCAGCGCTCTGTTTATCGAAAGACCCAGAGTCTATCTGAACGACCACAATGAAGCCCGCACACTGGATGATGTCGGTATGCTCAAGGAAGACTTCAAGATGCTGGAAGAGAAAGGCATCAGGTAATCAGGGAAAGAGAGCAGGCTGTTGCTATTTTGCCCTGATTCTTGATATAAAATTCTGAATCACCGGATACATCTCCTCTACCGTATTCAGCTCCATGCAAGCCGTCTCCAACGGGCACCAGCCGGTCTTGTCACGGTTAATGATATGGGGAACCTCTTGGGCAAAAGTCGTTTCAATTCCTGCTTCGCACAGCAATGCCAGCGCAGGAGTGCTGATTATATCGGCATAGACCGTTTTAAAGCCTCCCAGTACCATCAAAGCAGCGGCACCTTTCCCTATAACCTTATCGGCAATGGCAGCCCCCTTCATAAATGCAGAATCTGCCTGGTACAAATCATACAAATCCGCTACTCCCCGTTGGGTGAAAGTACGGACTTCCTCCCGGTTCTTCATAACACAAGAGTATCCTCCCTTGTGCAGTATGTCAATGATACTCTCCATTTTATAAAGTCTCTTGTTTCAACTGTTCTACAAATTTGTCAATACGATGCAGTTCTTTGGGAATATCAATCGTTTGCGGGCAATGCGGAGAACACTGGTTGCACCCGGTACAATGGTCGGCCTGTCTCAGTTTGGGTACACTTCGGTCATATCCTACGAGAAAAGCACGGCGTGCTTTCCGATAATTCTCATCCTGGCTGCTTTCCGGCACATTTCCTTCATTGACACATTTATTGTAATGTATCAAGATGGCAGGAATGTCAATTCCATACGGGCAAGGCATGCAGTACTTGCAGTCGTTGCAAGGTATGGTGGGGTACTCCATCATCAAATCTGCCGTATCATACAGATACTGAGTTTCTTCTTCTGTGAGTGGTACCAATGGAGAGTAAGTACGGATGTTATCCTGCAAATGTTCCATATAAGTCATGCCGCTCAGCACTGTCAGTACATCCTGGGGAGAACCGGCATAACGGAATGCCCAAGACGCCACACTGCGTTCGGGTTCGCGCTGCTTCAGTCGTGCCACAATATGGTCGGGGACATTGGAGAGCCGCCCACCCAGCAGAGGCTCCATAATGACAGCAGGGATCTTACGCTTGGCCAGCTCGTCATACAGATACTCTGCCTTGAAGTTGCTGCCCGAAGCATGTTTCCAGTCCACATAATTCAACTGTATTTGTACAAAATCCCAATGAACTTCACCACGGTCATGCATCTGCAAGGCATAGTCATAGACTTCGATATCGCCGTGGAACGACCATCCCAAACGGCGGATGCGTCCTGCTTCACGCTCCTTGACAAGAAAATCAATCATACCGTTGTCTATGTAGCGTTTGCGGAATTGCTCCATGCCACCGCCACCAATCATGTGTAGCAGATAGTAGTCTATATAGTCCACCTGCATATCCTCGAATGACTTACGGTACATGGCAATGGAACCCTCGCGAGTCCAGGTATCAGGATGAAAATTGGATAGTTTGGTGGCAAGATAGAACGATTCGCGCGGGTGGCGTTTCAGAGCTATTCCCGTAGACTTCTCACTCCATCCTTGTACATACATCGGAGACGTATCGAAATAATTCACACCATGGGCAATGGCATAATCCACCAGTTCGTTCACAGCATCCTGGTCTATCATTTCCCCTTTTCCATCCGGAGCAGGAACGGTAGGCCAGCGCATACAACCATATCCTAAAATAGAAACTTTGTCACTCCCCAAACCGGGAAAACTACGATAGGTCATTTTATCCGTCGGAATGGGACCCAACGCTTTACTACCTTCACTGCTCCCTTCCTTAGAACCACATCCATAGAGGGCAGCAGTAGATGTGGCGGCTGTAATCCCCACTATCTTCAAGAAATCACGACGGTTCATATTGTTTTTATGATGTTCTTCCATACTTATAGAAATTCTACTTTGTTATATAATCCGATGTCTTTCATGCCCTTCCACATAGATGGCACTAAACGGACGGGCCGGACAAAGATTCTCGCATGCCCCGCAGCCGATACAGCGCTCCACATTGATTACCGGAATCTTTGGAGAATCCTTGTCTTCAGGTATACTCGGCACCATTTGTATGGCTCCCGTCGGGCAATGGCGTGCACAGTTGCCACACTGCACACCATCCGTCAGTGGTATGCAATTTTTCTTTACCCACACGGCATGCCCTATCTGAACGGATGATTTATCAACTTTGATTATCGGGCGGATAGCTCCTGTAGGACATACCTCCGAACATTTTGTACATTCCGGTCTGCAATAGCCGCGTTCGTATGACATTTCCGGCTGCATCAATTTCCTTAAGTCCGCAGAAGGACGAAGAACCTGATTGGGACATGCCGACACACAGAGCTGGCAGGCCGTGCAGTGTTGCGCCATATTGCGGGCACTCAATGAGCCGGGAGGAGTGAGGGGAGTGCTTCGCTCGGGAATCTTCTTATCCTCAATGGCTGCCAGTCCTCCGTCTACTTTCTTTTCCTGCGCTTTTAAAACAGAAGTGGCTGCAACCAGAGCCGTTGCTGTGAAAAAACTGCGGCGGGTTTCGTTTATCTGTTCCGAATTAGCCTTGCCCGCAGCAGGTTTGCCGAAAGGATGATACTTGTAGGAAATGGCTCCATGCTTGCACTTCTCAATGCAGTTCATGCAAACCACACACCGGCTTGCATCAATCTGATGCTCCTTAAAGTTGATGCAGGCTGCCTTGCAGTTGCGTGAACAAAGACTGCATTGGTTGCACTTTTCCGAATCTATTGTGATGCGGAAAAGCGAATAACGTGAAAGGAAGCCCAAGACCGTTCCTACCGGGCAAATCGTATTACAATAGGTTCGTCCGTTGCGTCCGGCCAGAACAACAAGCACAGCCAAAGTAGCGGCAGCAATAATAAAAGTCGGCAGGCTCTTCAACCATACATCCGTTTCATAAAAGGCATAACTGTCTGCCCGTTCAGCCAGATAAGCAAGCAGATTGTTGCCCCATTGCCATATAGGTTGAAAAAGATTATTGGCAATACGTCCGTATGCACTATAGGGTGCAAGTAGAGCAGCCAATGAACCAATTCCGGCAATCAAAGCAATGATAAACACACCCAATACGCCATAGCGCAGCCAAGATAAGGCCGGAGAATAAGAGTAAGGAAGCTTCCTGCGTTTTTTAGGTTGCCAGCCCAGCCATGCCAGTATATCCTGAAATACCCCTAAGGGGCAAATCACAGAACAATAGATACGCCCGCATACCAAAGTGAGAATTACAAGAAACAATATCACTCCCACATTTAGCGCCAATACAGCCGGCAAAAACTGGATTTTGGCCAACCAGCCGAACCACCCATGCAACGTTCCCGTAAAATCAAGGAACAACAAGGTGATGAGTACAAAGCAAATCATTGCAAAAGTCAGTCTAATCTTCCGTAACATGATAATCCTTTATTTTGAGTTCCTAAACTATATCAGCGATATGAGTACAAAACAACTGCCGAAATAGTGAAATTTTATTTATGCAAAAATACATAAAAAAAGAAAGGTATCATCATTCAATGGAATTAAAAACGAAAGAAAGAAGGACAAATACAAAATGCTCCCATTTGCAGTATTAATTAAGTTCCCCTCCTCGTTACGGCCGGATAAAAGCCAATCTCTTATTTTCTTCTGCAAACAGAATAGCCGTATTGACTAATGCCAAATGCGAATAAGCTTGTGGAAAATTCCCCAGTTGTTCCTTCGTATTAAAATCAATATCCTCACTGAATAACCCCAAATGATTGGAATATGTCAGAACATCATCAAACAAACAACGGGCTTCTTCCTTTTCTCCGATAACAAAAAGCGCACGTATCAGCCAAAAAGTGCAAATGGTAAAAGCCGAAGAAGGAAGCCCGAAATCATCTTCGCTGTTATACCGGTACATCAATCCCTTATGCAAAAGAGCTTTTTTCACAGCCTTCACTGTCTTATGGTATCGGATATCGTCTGCTGCAATAAAACCGTAAGGTTCCATCAACAGCAAAGAGGAATCCATTGCCATATTATCATAAGTCTGCGAGAAACTTTGAAGTTCTTCCTTCCATCCATATGTCATTACATCCTGCCATACCTTGTCAGCTTCCTTTTGCCAACGTTCACTATAACCGTATTTATTGAGCATGGAAGCTATCTTTGCACCACGGTCCAAAGCCACCCAACACATCACTTTGGATGAAACAAAATGGCGGCTTTCTCCTCTGATTTCCCATATCCCCTTATCTGGTTTCTTCCAATCTTCCATTACCGTGGAAAGAATGCTCTTTACCATTTCCCACATATCCTCTATTTCGTCTAATGTACCGGGCATCAGCCGATAGTACTGGTAAATCAAATCCATCAGATAACCGAACGAGTCATTCTGCTTTTGATGGTAAGCATCATTACCTATCCGTACTGGTTTGGAATTCTTATATCCGGACAAATGCTCCAGAATAATCTCGGTCAGCTGCCTTTCTCCCCGAATGCCGTACATTATCTGATAGGATTCGTGCTTGGATACGAAAGTGGACTGTATGAACTTCATAAAACGTCTTGCTGCTCCTATATGGCCTATCTGGAACAAAGTTTCGATAGACATGGAGGCATCCCTTAACCAACAGAACCGATAATCCCAATTACGTACTTCGCCGACGGATTCAGGCAAACTGGTAGTAAGGGCGGCCAGTACGGCTCCATTATAGTAAGACATCAGTTTCAAAACCAGCATGCTTCTTTCTATCACATCATTATAGAGAGAATATTTCTTAGTACGGTTGGTCCAATTAAGCCAATAAACCAAAGTACGGCAATATTCAATTTTTTCCCGTTCAATATCCACCGGAATGACCTTTTCATTGTATGACAAAAGAAAGAACTCATCTTTTTCCAATATAATTTCTTTTTTCTGTTCGATGTCCTGCAAAGGAAGGGAAGAATACAAATATTGTCTATCTTTATTATCAGAAGAACAATAGCTTTCTATAAATTCAGAAGTGACATTATGAATCACTTTACCTTGCGCATAATTGGGAGCAGGGACATAGTTTACTTTGAAACGGGGCTTACCTTTTATCCACCTCACATATCGATACAATTCTGCCGGAAGATAATGGGCATTTTCGCAGGAACGGTAATAAGGCATGTAATCAAGTACGACAAATTCTCCCTCTTTCGAAGAAAAAGAAGTAGACAATATGTTAGTGTGAGGAACGTAAGATTGTGAGATATGATAGTCTTCTGTAACGTCAAATCCAAAACTTCCTCCTCTTTCCCGATCAAGTAGTGATGCAAAGATAGACGGAGAATCAAAATCGGGAAAACACAACCAGTCTATGCTGCCTTTTTCGGATATAAGTGCGGCAGTCCGACAATTGCCTACTACCCCATAATTTAAATTACTCATTTTTACTATTTTGTTTTTAACAAGTCTCTGAAAAAATCGAATACCCCTTTCAAGCTCGTTTTGACATTCTCGCCAATGGGTTGTTTCATGTCTTTCTTGTTCGCCAGAATTTGAAGAAAAGGCAGGACTTCCGTTTGTGATGGCATATTATAGCTTGCTGCCTCCGACACATATCCCACCTTGATTGTCACTGCATTCACCGGCAAAGCTTTGAACATATCTTCATCCGTAGTATCATCTCCCATAGCTATGATAAAGTCATAATGTTTCTTTTCCAACTGGCGTCTCACTTCGGAACCTTTATTATAATCGGGAGACTTAATCTCCACCACTTTATCTCCTTGTATGATTTGCAGCTTTTGCTGTATACAGATGTTAACCAGCACATTGATAAGTTGCTGTGCCCGCAAAGCTCCTAACCATGCATCACTTTCCCGGTAATGCCATGCCAAAGTCGTTTCCTTGACTTCAAGGTGGGAACGAGGTGTCTTTTCGACAAAAAGCTTCAAGATGGACACCAATCCGGAACTCCATTCCGCTTTGTTTATGTTTTTGTGCCAGATGCCATTTTCCTTATAGAAAGCACCATGTTCCGCAGCCATTGCAATAGGTAAATTTCCCAACCATTTTTCTAAAGTAAACTGGTCGCGACCACTATTAACAACAACATGGTTGGCCGGGTCGGAAACCAGCTTCTGCAATGTGGCAATGAGTTCAGGGGCGGGCTTAGCATTTTCCGGTCGTGTCTTGAGCGACGCCAACGTTCCGTCATAATCCAGCAAGATAAGCCGTTGCTTAGCCTGGTTATATTTCATTTTGATGGCACCAATAATACCAACAGATATCCTTTTCTTACGAAGCTGTTCATTCTTACGGCACGTATCGCTCCATTCACTTACAAAGTCTGCCGCCCACTTATTAACCGTTTGTACGGAAATAATTTTCTGCATGTGTTGCAAGCGTTTCAGTTGTTCCTGTTCGGGCATCTCCAAAGCCCGACAAATGGCCTGCTTTATCTCCTCAGTGTCATTGGGGTTAATCAACAATGCATCCGTCATCTCAATAGCTGCACCCGCCATTTCACTCAAAATCAAAACACCCGGATTATTATTTTTCGAAGCTACATATTCCTTGGCAACCAAATTCATGCCATCACGAAGTGGAGTTACCAAAGCTACATCAGCTATATAGTACATTGCCACCAGTTCTTCAAATGAAAAACCGTGATAGAAATAGCAAACCGGAGTCCAGTCCATCGTAGAATACTGTCCGTTTATAGAACCTATTTCTTCGTCAATCTTGGTTTTTAGCTCAGCATAACTATCTACATGGTCACGTGATGGAACAATGACCATTGCCAATGTAACTTTTCCACAATATTCAGGATGACATTCTAAAAAAGCAGCAAATCCCCATAAACGGTGCAGAATGCCTTTGCTATAATCCAAGCGGTCTACAGAAAGAATCAACTTATGATTTCCGAAAAATTTCCGTGTACGGTCTATCGCCCGCCGTACTTCCGGTCTGGAAGAAGCATTGTGATACAGTCCGTAGTTGATTCCCATAGGAAGAGCATCGGTCCTAACTACTCTATTCCCGAGTTGTGCTTCGTCCAGTTTAAAGTCAATACGCAATACCCGTTCGACAGCACTGATAAAATGCCGCATATAGTCATGAGTATGGAAAGCTATAAAGTCAGCACCCAATAATCCTTTCAGGATTTCTGCACGCTCCGGTAATATCCGGAAAAGTTCATAGGAAGGAAAAGGGATATGATGGAAATATCCGATATTCAAATCCGGGTAAACCTTCCGAAGCATTCCGAGAAGCAGCATTAACTGATAGTCTTGAATCCACACCTTATCACCTGGACGTATCACGCGGCAAATGGCATCGCAGAACAACTGGTTCACTTCCTGATACGATTGCCAGAAAGAGTTCCGATACAGCGTATAAACAAAAAAGTAGTGACATAATGGCCAGATAGTACTATTACTATAGCCTTCATAATAATTCTTTATCTGTGTTTCGGACAAGAATACTGGGTGGAAATTTATTCCTTCCAATCTAGAAGTGATTTCCTCTTTACTATCTTCGTTGTCAACGCATATTCCAGGCCATCCAATCCAATGTTTTTCGTAGGAAATCTGAAGTGAGTCCAAACCGGTAGCCAGTCCGCCTTCACTTCGTGAAAACACGAACGTTTCATCCTCTTTGGTAACCTTAACGGGTAATCTGTTTGATATAATATAAAGTTTCATGTATGAGTTAACACAAGAAATATGCCAACTCATACAATATTTTATTTATTGCTTAAAATCAGGATTTTAGAAAAATATGAAGAGAAAAACAAACATTCAAAAATGAAAAAGATGTTCCATTTCGATATGGTCCTACTATTACCAATTATCACTGGAAATGTCTTTCTTCACCAATGCTTCAATTCTTTGCTTATAGCAATTTATCCCTTCTGCTATATTTTTACTAGCTTCCGAGGTCCCCATTCCATAGACTACAAGAGGAGTTTGCCATACCATTCCGGCATGTACAGCACTTGCTTGATAAGGTCTTAACAACTCATCCACCGTAAAACGATTTCTTCCTCCGCTTCTATAAGCATCATGTTCAGAGCCGGCAGTAGTGACCACCATCAATGTCTTACCAGCCACAGCAGGAGTTTTTGCCAGATATGTAAATACTTCATCCAACCATTTCTTCAATAAAGAAGGAGCCGACATCCAATAGAACGGAAACTGAAATACAAGCGCAGATGCATGCGATATGATAGTGCTCCATATCTCTGCATTAAAAGCATCTTCCACATGCATCTCATATAAATTGTATATGGCCACCTCTTCCATGTCACTAATAGCATCCATCAATGCCTTGTTAGCTCGCGACTCTTTTATATTGGGATGTGTCAGAAGAACCACTACTTGCTTTGAATCTTTATCCATATTGTTTTTCTTTTAGTTTAAAATCATTGATGTGTGTACAAATATATTACATATCTCTGGAAAAATCAATCAGAAACGAATAAATGATGATGGCAAAACTGATGTTCAATGACTTATGAGGAAAACCGATGAAGACCTCTCCAATGCTAAAGTGCAGGGAAACGAAAGGTAATGAGAGCGAATGGTTTTCAAATCATTACCCGGTAACCGGTACATTCAAAGTGCTGTTCTACGTGAACGGCAACAAGGAGAAAAACGGTATTGTCCCAGTTATGGGACGGGTGACAATCAACGGTTCCGTAGCCCAGTTCAGTTGCAAGCAGACTATCGCCAAAGGGCTATGGGACGCCAAGGGCAACCGGGCGAAAGGGAAGAGCAGGGAAGCGCGGGAGATCAATCTCGCCCTTGACAACATCAAGGCCCAAATCATCAGACATTATCAACGCCTCTCTGATAGAGAAGCGTTCGTTACGGCCGAAATGGTACGCAACGCCTTTCAGGGACTCGGTACGGAATACAAGACACTGCTCGGCGCGTTCGACAAGGACAACGAGAGTTTCAAGAAGCGTATCGGCATAGACTGGGCGTTGAGTTCATACAAAGTGCGGGTAAGGTCAAGAAACCATCTGGCGACGTTCATAAAGAAATACCATAGGCGGAATGACATTTCCATGCTTGAGCTTACCCCCGACTTCATTAAGGAGTATGAAATCTATCTCTCCACTGATGCCGGACTTCATAACGCCAGCGTGTGGTCAAACTGCATGTGGTTGAAAACAATCGTGGCGAAGGTCCATTACAACGGGCTGATACAGAAAACCCCGTTTGCCCAGTACCGCGTCAGCCAAAACGTCAAGGAACGGGAATACTTGACCGAAGATGAGATCAAGACGGTAATGACGCACGAGTTTGCAAACAGGAAGCTGGCTTATATCCGGGATCTGTTTGTCTTCGCCAGTTTCACCGCCCTCTCTTTTTGGATATGAAGGAACTTACCACCGATGACATTGCGGAAGTGAACGGTGAGAAATGGATATTGTCGAAGCGGCACAAGACAAAGGTGAATTTCCAGGTGAAACTGCTGGATATTCCCATGCAGATCATCAGACGTTACGAGAGGTTCCAAGAGAACGGGCTCGTGTTTCCCAATTTGGACTACTGGTCAATCTGCAAGCCGTTGAAGCAGATGATAAGGGAGTGCGGGATTACTAAAAACATTCCATTCAAGCCGTCATGGATTCGCAACTCTGGCTTTGAGCAAGGGTGTCCCCATTGAGAGTGTGAGCCGGGTATTGGGGCACACGAACATAACCACCGAAAAAATCGACAAGGGCCTGACGGTGTTCGGTAACCGTCTTAACCGATCGTTCCATGAAATTTCACTAGTTATGTGATGGAGAAAACGGTTATAGCCGTCGGCCAAAGCGGATATGTGAACATTTCAAAGTGGTAATGTAACGTCAGGCAGTGTGGCAAGTACTCCCTTGTCATAAGAAAAAGAAATAAGTGCGGGCTGCAAACGGTTTCGATTCCCGCTTGCAGCCCTGATGTATACATCTGTCAGGTCACCCTGCCAGACAGCGCAGGATTCTTAGGAGCGGATTCCTGAATATCCCCATCCTGTTCCACAGCATGCCCGACAACCGCCAGCGCCAGCTGCTTACGGACAGTACCTTGCCGGACGGCCGGATGACGAAAC
Organism: Bacteroides sp. AF25-5LB; assembly: GCF_003602965.1. Taxonomy (NCBI): domain Bacteria; kingdom Pseudomonadati; phylum Bacteroidota; class Bacteroidia; order Bacteroidales; family Bacteroidaceae; genus Bacteroides; species Bacteroides sp. AF25-5LB. Next base: position 6,852 of record NZ_QTMC01000023.1, on the reverse strand, counting down.
GTACCTTCCCGACCACATCGGCAACCGTACACTGCTCCCGGGCTACAAAAGAGCCGTCCCCCCGGATGTACAGCCGGGTACCTTCCCTCTTGATGATGCGGTGCAGCACGTGTCTTCCGTTATATCTGAAAAGTACCACGTCCATAGGCTGAAGTTCATCCTCCGTACAGGGGTACAGCACCACCTCGTCCCGCCCGTCACGCAATAACGGGAACATCGACCAGCCTTTCAGGCGGAACCGGACGGGGCGTCCTCCGGCGATTTCCGCCTCCACCCGGGAAAAGAACAGCTCGTTGGGAATCTTTCTCATATCGTATCCTTGAAAATCGTCCGGCAGGCAAGTCGTGCGGCTTCCCGGTCTGGAAGGCACGCCAGGTGATAGAACGGAACAGCCTGGAGCAGCTTGTCGACACATCTGCTCACATGGTCATACAAACCGTTGTCATAAGCAAATTCCGGCGGGCAGGAAGGGTGTACTGCCCCGTAAGCCTGCAATACGGACAGCCTTGTTATCCGGTTATACGGAGCCTGCGAAAGACGCACACAGGCTTCCAGCTTATAACACTCCTGCCTGTAGCAGGGAGTTTTCCCGCTCCAAGGGCTTCCATAGACCCGCACGACGTCGTCTTCCACCCGCAGCACCGGGCTGTCATCGTTCAGCAGGAAAGCACCTTCCACATGCTCCCTCCATAGGCGTGTATGGGTGCTTTTTCCCGTTCCGCTCTCACCGAGAAACAATACCGCCCTGTCCCGGTAAACGATGCAACTGCTGTGGACGGCTATGGTGCCGTACGGAAGCGTCATCAGTCCATAGCCCACCCACAAGGCGAAGCGGTACAGACGTGCTGAAAGGTTGCCGCATATCCACACCTCATTCCCTCCGTCGGTACACCACAGATACAGCGCATTCCCTCCGGAAGGCTCCAGCTTCAACATGAAGCCCTTGACCGTCCGTCCGAAAAAGCCCCTGACATCCTCGTATCCGAAGGTATATTCCACGTTTTCCATCACCGGCACGGCGGTATCCTCCATGAAGGCGAACAGCACCTCGCCATCCTGGGATTCAAAAGGCCTAAATCCGGCAATTCCTTCTACAGCCTTGCAGAGTTTGTCTCCCCATAGCATGAAGCGGTGTCCGGCAACCTGATAAGTTCTATTCATTTTCATTTCCAATGGTAATAATCCGTTTACAATAAGCCAGCGAACTTTCCCGGTGGGCAATGGAAAGTATCGTCAGTCCTTTATATCTTTCTTTCAGTTGGCAGAGGGTTTCGTTCACCTCCCTTTCCGTCACATTGTCGAGTGCCGATGTCGCCTCGTCCAGCAGCAGGACCTCCGCCTGCTTGTAAAGTGCGCGGGCAATGCCGATACGCTGTCTCTGCCCGCCCGAGAGCCTTCCACCCGCTTCACCGAGCAGGGTGTCCATGCCATCCGGCAACGCTTCCGCCCACCTGCCCAGACAGACTTGTCCCAACAGTTCCTTCACCCTGCCGTAATCAATCGTCCCATAGCCCAAGGCGATATTCTCGGCCAGTGTACCGTTAAAGATGAACACCTCCTGGGGGACGTAGCCGAGCCGCCTCATCCAGGAAGCGCGTGTCATCCCGTTCAGGAGTACCCCGTCAATCCGTATCTCTCCCGAATCGGGTTCGAGCAGACCTGCAAGCAAGTTGAACAGTGTGGACTTTCCCGCACCGCTGGCCCCCCGAAAGCCGACATGCTCCCCCTTACGGATACGGCAATTGAAATTATCCAGCACCGGCCCGCCATCGGGATAGGTGTATGCAAGCCTCCTGACGGTTATCTCCTTTTCGAACGGTATTTCTTCGGAATATGTGCTGACCGCCTCTGCCGGTCCTGCCAGCCCTTCCTCTATCGTATTCAGGCTGTATGCCGCGTTCTGTATCTGCGTCCATCCCGTCAACAAGGTGCGGAGGGCAGGAAGCAGGCGGAATGCCGTAATGGCAAAAACACCCACCACCATCTTCACGTTTCCGTCCCCGGAAGCCACCAGCAGGCCAAGTGCGATGACAACCGACAGTTCGGAAAGGAAGAGCGGCAGTCCGAGCACGGTGTCAAGCCTCATGCGGTTGCGGCTTATCCTGTCCAGACCTTTAAGAAAGGCGGTCTGAGAGACGGGGAAAGCACCGTTCACCTCCAATTCCATGTATCCCCCGAATGTATCCATGACGGTTCTCGACTGCTCCCGCTTGGCAAGCATATCGTCCTCGCCGTATTTCCTGACCCGTTTCCTCACCACGAGGAGATAGGTACACATGAACGGGAGGAACGAGACATACAGTAGCAATACTGACATGCCGTCGAACACGAGTAAAGCTGCCGTCACCAGCATGACGAGCAGCACGTCGCCCGCCATGCGGCAGATGGAGGAGAGCAGGCCGTGGCTGAAGGAGTAGCATACAACGTTGGTCTCGTATGCCAGCCTGCTGCTGCCGCGCTCCCGGATAAAAAGCAGTCCGCGGCGGTAATACGCGGAGAACAGCGAGAAGCTCAGTCTCCGGTAGAAAGAGAGTAGACACCTGTCCTGGTAACGGGTGAAAACGGTTGCCAGCACGCTCTTGACAACGATGACCCCTATGGCCAGAAGACAGAACAGCAGGGCAGCCCGCCGGTTTTCGCCCCCTTCCAGCAGGATATAGAGTACGGGCAGCAGTGCCGCCAGGGAGACGAAATCGAGCAGTGCGGAGAAGAACACCGTCCCTGCCATCTTCCATACCTTCCTGCGCTCTTCGGGTTGCAGCAGATGCCAGATTCTCTTCAGTGTCATTGCTCCGTACCTCGCTGGAATATGGTTTTCGGCTCTCGGATATGCGCGATGACCGAATGCAGTATCGTCTTATATACAGAAGCACCCAATACCTCACGCCTGAGTGCAGTGAGGTGTGCCATCCTCCTTGCCTTGTAGAGGATGATGCCGGCTCTGCCTTTGACCGGCACCTTTGTCCCGTAACGCGGATGGAGCATCTCCTCCAGTATGTTCCGTGCCAGATTCTCCTGTACGTCCACCACTTGTACGTCCGTCTCCAGCAGCTTGTCGGCCAACAGAGTCAGTGCCGACACGAAACGCAGGAAACGGCGGTCAGTGACGCCTGCCGGTATGTGTAGGCCATGTTTTTTCAACAGGCACGCCCAGTCGCAGAGATGGTGCAGCACCAGACCGCTCCCGTAATGCTGGGCGGCATGGAAAGCAACGAACAGCATATTAAAGAGCGGCGAGGGGGTAAGGATCCGGCCTCCGTCCAATTCCGTCGGTTGCGGGTTCATGTGTTCTTTCAGCATCTTTTCTACCTCTCTGGCCGCCTTATAGCTCTCCACGTTCAGGAAGGTCTTGTGGTTCTCCACCGGAACACCTTTGTAGTAGAATACGCTGTGCTTGGGGGAATGTTCCGTATCCACGTCTATGTTCTCCAGCCGCATCAGGCTGTCCGCTAACCTGTTCGCCTCCCCGTCGCTCATCCGGCTCTTGTCCGCCGAATAGGTGTAAATGTCTATGTCGCCTCCCTCGCGGTGGCATGGAACGGGATAGATTGCGGAGAGTCCCACGCCTTTCATCTGCATGGCGGATATGCCATGCTGCGCATAAAAGCGGGAAAGTTCATCTGCCGTCCTGCAATAGTGAAGATATTTTTTCTCGTACCTTTCTACAGCGGCTGCCCATGCCAGCTTTACGGAAAGGGGCGGTTGCAGTTCCGCCGGTAGTCTCATCACACCGTCCCATGCCAGCGCCATCACTCCCTGACTTACGGCCAGGCGGTGGCATTGTTTCCACTCCTCGTCAGTGCTGTCCAGGAAAAGTGTGATTTCTGTTTTCCGCTCGTGCAGCGAGGCCCGGAGCAGGGCGAAGAGCATCCGCTCGTGTCTGTACAGTGTGATCTCTTTCATTCGATTACCTTGCATTTTTTCAGTGCCTCCATCCAGGCTGTGGCATCCTTCAATGCCTGTTGTCCGTCTATTCCGTAAGTGTCCATCAGGATTTTCGCAGCATCTTCCGTTGTGAAATCCTTGTCTGCCAGCCGTTCATATAGCAGACGCGCGGATTTGTTCAGAGAGATGATGCGGGTAAGGTCGGCACCCGTATGTCCCTGATTCACGATGATGGTTTCTCCGGCCATTTCGCGGAGCTTGAAGTTTGGATTGATTTTCATGATAGAATATCATTTGTTATGAAAAAAAGGAAACCGTTCCGAAGCCTTGACGAACGAAACGGTTTCCTATACCTGACATTTATTATTACTCAACAGCTATTGTGCAATTTTGCTAACTACATAAGTCTTGTCTCCACTTAATAAATCATGTGCATCCGTGGCAACCTTTCCGTCACATGTCACTTGATAGCCTTCAGCCACAAAGTTGGCATTGGGGTTTTCGCAAAGGTGGTTACACGGATTAAAGTTTTTAAATGAACCACCATACACATTGATTTCAGCAGCAGAATTGTCTTTTAGGTTCAGCACCCAATAACCTCTGTCATTATAACCGCCGGATTCGTAAGTACCACCGTAGATATTGACTACTGCATTATCCCTTGCATAAATCAAATCATACTGACCATTTTTCTGTTGGTAGTTCTTATAGTTACCTCCACGCAAATTAACGACACTCGTACCATAGGCCGAAATCACCTCACGAAAACCATCATTTTCTGTATTGGCTATACATTCCACATTACCTTCTCCTTCGATATTAAGAGTACCGGCAGTCACAACAAATCCTTCTGTTTCCCAATCGCCTGCATTATTAAAATCCGTCTTATTGGCAATAGTATAACCATTCAGATTGACGGTTGTCATTGCTCCTGCCTTCATCAAGGTTACAGCCTTTTGGATTTCAATATCTTTGTTGAGTTCAATGTTTACATCCGCATTTTCAGCGATAAAGCCAATTGCGCTCAAATCGGAGAACGTGCCACCAGTAACCGACACTGTGATATTGTGCTTTGCTCCATCTTCACGCTTTGCAATTCCTACCGATTTGCCTTCGGCAATGAATGTGCCACCAGTAATGTTGACTGTACAATCGCCATAAGTATTTTGATTGCCAGTACCAATGTTAATCACAGCATATCCCATAGTTCCAGTACCGTCACCCCATTGACCGGAATCTCCTGTACCTTCTCCAATGAGCTTAGCCTGGTCATTAATATTCAATGTGCCGCTACGCATACCTATTGCACCACAAGCACCCTTGATGGTTCCACCGGAAATTGTGGTAGTACCGGCTTGCGGCAAATAGACAGCATAGTCTGCCGCAGAAATCAATTCTCCACCCGTGATGTTGATCACAGAATTCTGTGTCGTATTTTGACCGTTACCAGAAACTGCATACCAACCGGCTTCAATCTTACCACCTTCGATCGTAAGGTCAGCACCACGCCAGAGTCCGATACCAAACTGTCCGTTATTTGCCGGATTGTCACGTACTGCATAGATGTTACCACTCTTCATCGTCATTTTGGCATCCTCACCATCCACATAAATAATACCGGTAGAATAAACTTGATAAACATAATCTTTCGTAGCCTTAATGACACCATTGCCAGCATTGTCTTGCAAAATAAAAGAGCCTTCTACTCTAATAAGACCATCGTTCGCGGCTTCTAGTGTCTTGCCATTCAAATCAAGTGTCACCTCTTTGCCCTTAGGAACCATCATTTCAACTCCTACAATATTCATGTCTTGTGGCAAAGTGTAAGTACCGCCTTCTGCAAACACTTTCTGCATATCGGCGACAGCGGCATCCATAACGACAAATTCTTCACCCAACGAAGACGGAATTTCAGCACCATCCTCTTTATAAACTGTTACAGTCGTTGCTTGATTATCTGACGATTTCTCAATAGCTACCAGTTTCGCTCCCTTATTTACGCGGATATTACCTTTTTTCACGACCACCTTTTTAACTTCCACACCGTTGCCAATGACAAGTGTATTATCTGCTGTTTCGGATGTGACTGTACCATAAATAGCTGCACCCGCGTTACCGGTCAGGGCAACGGTTGTGTTCGGCATGGTTATAGTTACATCCAACGGTTCAAACCCAGCAGTTTCATTGTTGGGAATTGATAAGGTGAAGTTGTCTACGGAATTATCTGTAGAACCTGAACTATTCGCGTCTAAAACCGTAAGGGATGCTCCGCTCGCTACTTTCTCCAATGAAAGGCTCTTACCGGTACCCGAAGTTGCGGCAGGAACGCTGATTGTATTACTGGTACCTGAAATTTCTCCGTTGACCCTTACTGCATCGTTACTTGCCAACTTCGTAGCGGCATCATCCAAGGAGCTAGATTCTGTAGGAACCGTAGCATCTATATTTCCGTTGGTCAATTCGATTTTTTTCAAGTCACAACGGACAATAGTATAAGTACCTGCCGCAACATTCACTTTTTCAGTAGAGCCTTGGTTTTCTGTAACTTTTATACGTACATCGTATGTCCCGGTAGGAACAGGCACATAGAAAACACCGGGCTGATCCTGGGTAGCACCACTGAATTCAATAGTTACTGTATTATTTTCACTGGTACTTGTCTCTGTTGATGCAATGACAGGAATATTGTCATTTAAGTTCACCGCAAAAGTGCCGGTAATTTTCTTGTCTACAATAAGAGACAAGGTTCCTGCCTTTATAGGCATCTTAGGCACTTTGATGCAGAACACACCGCCCAAGTGTTTCATTTGCACAGCACCGTTTACAATTTTTCCCCACATGGCCGGATTGAAGCTGTTGCCTTCACCTTGAACCGTAGTAAAGTAATCCGCATCCACTTTATTATATGTACCTTAATTCCGCAACACTATTATAAAATATTTTTTTTAAGTACCTGAGCAACAAAAA
>NZ_QTMC01000022.1:0-80669 GCF_003602965.1 Bacteroides sp. AF25-5LB | reverse complement strand
GAGAGGACGTTTAGACGCAAGAAGGACGCTGAAGAGCTTAGTTGCGGATTTGAGGTATATCTTGATTCTGGTACGCAAGCATTATGCTTGTGGTAAATGATAAAAAAAGAATAATCTTATACTAATAAAACTGAAGAGTAGTATGAAGAAAATGATTAAGATAGCTTTTGTTGCAGCATTTGTAGCGATTGCAGGATATGGTGTTTATACAAATCAGAAATCTGAAGCATTATCTGATTTGGCTTTGGCTAATGTAGAAGCATTGGCAGGCGGTGAGGGTGGTGCTACAAGTTGTCCAGGTGGAAGACATCTTTGTGCTTGGATTCAGAGCCCTATGGGGTCTGTTACCTATTATGATGAGAGCGGTCCGAACACAATTTGATAATTGTAATTAACATAAAAGGGCATTAAATGTCATATATAAATTTAGTGCCCTTTTATTTATATAGAAGAATAACTGAAATTTTGTATATGAAAAAATTAATATTAATGATGTGCGCTTTTCTTTGCGTACAGTGTACTGGTAAGAAAGTTGCAAATGTAGATGATACAATCGGATATGATTTTGAGTTGCAAGAACAGATGTCATTTAAAGAAGTAGCCTATCCGGATTTGTTGGGTTCTACTATGCAATTGATGAAGAAAGACAGTTTTCTGTTTATCAATGAGTTTCATGGTGATTCCTTGATACATATATTCAATTTGAAGACAGCTCAAAAAGAAGGAAATCTGGTCGCTTCCGGGAATGGTCCCAATGAGTTGATATCTCCTTTGGAACTTCAAATAGTAGATGATAATCTATGGGTGCTTAGTCGACAACTTCATTTATTGAATCATATACCTTTTTCGGCTCTTGATGAAAATCCAGTTCTTTTAAAAGATGGGCTTATTAAATCAGAAGCAGACTGCTTTATTCCTTTAGATGAAAATAGAATTGTGTTTTCTGGATTTTTCAAAAAAAGATATGGCTTGATGAACTTGAATGACCGAGAGGTGATAAATGAGTTTGGCGATTATCCTGATTTTTGGGCTGATGAAAAAGATTTTCCAACGGAAGCAAAGGCTATGTTTCATCAAAGTCGGTTTGCAATCAATACGGATAAACATCTTTTTGCCTCATGTTCTTATTTTGTATTGGAGATATATAGCTATGATTCCAAAGGAATGGATGCACCAGAATTGAAATATAGGAAGCAGTTGGGAAAATATGAATATGATTTTGAGTCTGGGGGGCGTGTTACTGCTACAATGCGACCGGGTGCGGATTTAGTTTCTGTAGATATCGTAAGTGGAGGGGAGTATCTTTATGTTTTGATTCAGGATGAAAAGAATAGGAAGCACCGAAATTTAATGGTGTTGGACTGGGCTGGAAAACCTATCAAACTGTTGAAATCAGGAAAACGTATAACATGTTTAGCTGTAGATGAGAAGGAAGGCGTCGGGTATTGCATAATTCAGGATCCAGAAGATAAATTGGTTTCTTTCAGATTATGATTTTTATATGTTTTATGTCCCGTTTCTTGTTGGGATGGATAGACTGATAAAGAGTATAACATGTGGTAGGGAGAGAAACATGATGTTGTGTTTGGGATTAAATTATGATTTGAAATATGCAATTCTGTGTTTTTCTGTATATGTGTGATTTTGTCTTTTTGAAGTGATTGAATATGAGTTTAAAATAATGTGATTAATGAAGTAATTTTGTGATGAAGTATAGACGCTTATTCATAAAGCTGTTGGTTGTTGTATCTTTTTCTGCTTGTATGAGAAAGAATAATGATACTATGATTCACTTGGTGAAAGAATGGGAGAAGAAAGAAATTATTATTCCTGATGATTTGTGCTTTACAGTGTATGGAAGGGATACTGTTCAATATCCGGAGCTTTTGCAATATACAATTCTTAGTTATGTGGATTCGGTAGGGTGTTTCAGCTGCAAATTGCAGTTGCCTATGTGGAGGAATCTTATCAGTCAGTTGGATTCAACTTATCCCAAAAAGGTTTCTGTATTATTGTTTTTGCATTCAAAAAGTGAAAGCGAATTATTGTACACTTTAAAAAAGAATGGCTTTGACTATCCAGTTTGTATAGATGAAAATGATAAACTTAATCGCTTAAATCATTTTCCATCTGATATGGCTTTCCAAACTTTTTTGCTGGATAAGGATAATAAAGTGTTAGCGATGGGGAATCCAATTCTTAATCCTAAAATAAAAGAATTGTATCTGAAAATTATTCGTGGGAATGATATTGTATCAACTGCTGGAAAAGGCATTACCCAGACTAAAGTCCATATAGATGTCTCATTTTTGCGTTTAGGTAACTTTGATTGGCAGGAGGAACAAAAAGCAACTTTTATATTGAAGAATATCGGAGATAACCCATTGGTTATACAAGATGTTGCCACTTCTTGTGGTTGTACTACCGTAGCTTATTCAAAGGAACCGGCATTACCGGGTAAGGAAATAGATTTGGAAGTGGTTTATAAAGCTGAACATCCGGAGCACTTTGACAAGACGATAACGGTATATTGCAATGCAGAAACTTCTCCGTTGGTATTGAAGATTAGCGGGGATGCAAAATAACTGATTGATGGGATGAAGGAGCGGCTGCAATTGAAAAAATGGTTGAATGGAATAACGAATGTATTATTCTGTCTGTGCCTGCTTGTTGTGATACTGATAGTATTGCAGGTGTTTGTGGTGACCTCCTTCAAGATACCGTCGGACTCGATGGAACCGTCGTTGCTGGCGGGTGATTGTATTCTGGTGGATAAATGTTCGGGTGGAGCACGCCTATTCAATGTGCTTGATGCCGTGGAGAAAAAGGAGGTGAGGATGCACCGTATGTCCGGATGGAGAAATTTTCAGCGGAATGATGTGTTGGTGTTCAATTTTCCTTATCCGGGCAGGTGGGACAGCATTGCGCTGGACGTGATGTTGTATTACGTGAAGCGCTGTATCGCCGTGCCGGGTGATACGTTGGAGATAAGGAATACACATTATCGTGTGTCCGGATTTGATGGTATCGCAGGAAATGTGCAGGCGCAGGAGGAATTAGGTAAATTGATATCTTCGGGCATGACGGAGGAACGGGGCCTTGTTCTTAAGAGCTTTCCCGATGGTGGCTGTAATGGGTGGACTATCAGCGAGTTTGGGCCTCTTTATATACCGGCCAAAGGCAGCGTGGTAGGAATGAATCCGGAAACACGGTTGCTGTATCGGAACGTGATAGAGTGGGAACAGAAAAAGAAACTGACATTGCATGGAGATTCGGTTCTGCTGGGGGACAGTGTGATACACAATTACCGCTTCTGTGAGAACTATTATTTTGTTTCGGGTGACAAGATGGTGAATTCAAAAGATTCCCGCTACTGGGGATTACTGCCGGAACCATTTATAGTGGGAAGGGCATGGCTGGTATGGAAGTCCGTCAGCCCGAATACTGGAAAAATGAGATGGAAACGTATCTTTAAAAGAATAGACTAAGATGAAAGTTCTGTTTAAATTGCTCTGGATATTATTGATTGCCGGGATATTGGAGGCTTGCAATGCTTCCGGCAGATTGGAGTACGCACTGGAGTGTGCTGCAACCAACAAAGGCGAACTGGAAAAGGTACTGGAACATTATAAAGATGAGCCTGAAAAATATAAAGCCGCTTGTTTCTTGATAGAAAATATGCCTTATCACTATGCTCTTGAAGGTGAAGAACTGGATTCTTTGAAAACAGTGCTGGCTTCGGCAGATGCTTATGGGGTGATGCTGAAGGATACTGCCGTACCGGATTGGGATTATTATACCCCTTCCGGATTGCAGAGAAAACCGGATGTACTGAATATAAGGGCTGAATTCTTGATAAATAACATTGATTTGGCTTTTGATGGTTGGAAAAAGCGTCCGTGGAATGCTTCCCTTTCTTTTGCAGATTTCTGTGAATGGCTGCTTCCCTACCGTATCGGAAATGAGACTCCGGACAACTGGCGGCAGATATACCATGACCGTTATTCCTTTTTGCTGGACGAGGTTTATACGGGTATCGATGTAGTGGAGGCGATTAGCGTAGTTTGGGAGTATTTGCAGAAGGAAGACCCTTACCGGTTTACATGGGTCTTTAACTATCCGCATTTGGGAGGAGAGTACCTGCTGCATAATCGTATCGGCAAGTGTCAGGATGCTTGTGATTTTATGATTTATGTGATGCGGGCCATCGGCGTCCCGGTAGCCTATGATTTCTATACTTTCAATGCGGAAACACGGAAAGGGCATGTGTGGAATGTGGTGAGGGATGTAACGGGTGTCTGCCTTCCTTTTACTTTCCCTTCCCGGAAGCCGGAACGGGGAAGTTTCTATATTGACAGTCGGCGCCCGAGCGTGGTTTACCGCCGGTGTTTTGGCAGACAATGGGACATGGATGGCGATTTTATGCGGAACCGGTCCGTACCGGCTGCTTTTAAGGATGTGTTTGCAAGAAAAGTGTCGGATAATTATTTTGATTCGAATCTGGAACTGCCGGTAGAAGGGATGGACGGGAATTATGTTTATGTGGGGTTGTTCAGTGCTTATGGGTGGCGGGGAATAGATTTTACTAAGGTAGAAAGTGGAAAAGCGCTTTTTAGGAATTTGGCTTCGAGGCAGGTTTATATATTGTTGGCATTCGCAAACGGGCAGTATCGCCCTATTGGAAATCCTTTTTATTTTGATGGCAAGGATATACATCCTTATGTTGCAGATACCTCCAAGTGCTATTCTGCTGAATTGTATCGGAAATACCCTCTTTCGGAACGTATCAGGAACTATATGGGAGGGATAAAAGACGGGCATTTTGAGGCGGCTTGTGATAAGGATTTTAAAAATGCGGAGTTGTTGTGTACTGTGAAAGATACGCCCGGTATCAATTATAATCACGTTATTCTTGAGAAACCGGTAAGGGGTCGCTATGCCCGTTTTTGTTCTTCGGCAGAGGGATATGCGGAAGTTGCCGAAATGCATTTTTATAAAGGAGAGGAAGAGATTGTCCCTATAGACAGTTGGGGAGATGCTCCAGCCACAGCAAATACTTTTGCCTATCAGGTCTATGATAATGAACCGTTGTCGTATTTCATTTCATCAAAACCCGGTGCAAGTGTAACGGTGGATTTTGGAAAGGTTGTTACTATAGACAATTTTATGTATATGCCCCGTAACGATGATAACTTTGTCAGGATAGGGGATTATTATGAACTCTTCTATTGGGGAGAGGGCTGTTGGAACTCATTGGGGAAGAAAATTGCCGAAAAACCTTTTCTACCATATGACGGGATACCATCGGGAGCTTTGCTCTATTTGCATGACAGTACCCGTGGAGAAGAAGAACTGATATTTCATATGGAAGCTGGTAAGCAGGTATTTGTATCGGATTGTAAGGATTGATTGGACTGCCTTTCAGATTGGAATAGAAAAAATGGAATAGTGATATGAAACATTGGTGTGTATGGGTATGGTTTACAGCAGGTCTGTTTGTGGCTTGTTCTTCGGAAAATCAGTGGTTGGACACAGCTTTGAATCTTGCCGGTGATAACCGTGCGGAGTTGCAAAAGGTACTGGACCGTTACAAGGAAGAGGACGGTGACAAATATCGTGCTGCTTGTTTTCTGATAGAGAATATGCCTTTTCATGGTGCTTACGAGGGAAAGGCCTTGGAGAATTACAGGAAGTATTTCAGTGAATACGTTTCATTTCCTTATTCCAGGCATGTGCAAGAGTTGATTGATTCCTTGAAAAGAGCAGATGGAGAATTTTCTATAAATCAATTGACTTATAAGAGGGACATTATGACGGTGGATTCCGCTTTTTTGGTCAATCATATAGAATGGGCATTCAAAGTCTGGCGGGAGCAACCTTGGGGAAAGCATGTTGATTTTGATACTTTCTGCGAATATATATTGCCTTATAGAATAGGGGATGAGCCGCTTTCTCTCTGGCGCAAAGAAATTTATGAGTGCTATAGCCCGATTTTGGATGAATTCAGGAAGACAGATGAGGCTGATAATCCTAAGGTTGCCGCCCAGTTGTTGATGGATACGTTGCGGAAAGCGAACTACCGGAATACGGCTCTTTTTCCGGTGGGACCTCATTTGGGACCGGATGTACTGAAATGGCATACGGGCAGTTGCCGAGAGTTTACGGATGCCATGATATATGTGTTGCGGGCATTGGGCATTCCGTGCGGAGTAGATAGGGTGATGGTATTAGGAGACAACAATGCCTCTCATTTCTGGAATTTTGTTTTGGATAAGGAAGGAAAGACATACATTGCAAATCTTCCTTATGAAGAAGTATGGAGCAAAGCGGAAGAATATAGCATTTCGAGGGGAAAAATGTACCGGGCAACCTATAGTATTGATAAGGAGGCGGTACGGAAACTGGGGAAATATTCCGATGTTTACCCGGCATTCCGACGTCCGTTCTTCCGCGATGTCACTGCACTTTATACCGGTAGCAGGAATTGGACTGTAGCTCTTCCGGATTCTTTGCTTTCCGGACAGTTTCGTGAGGGGGATATGGTGTATTTGTGCCTTGCCAACAGACTACAATGGCAACCTATAGGATATACTTTCTTTAAAAAGCGGGAGGCTCGTTTTGAGGATGTGGGAGGCGGGGCGGTCTTTACGCTGGCTGCCTGGAACGGAAAGGAATACGCTGCAGTATCTTCTCCTTTTCTTCTGGAGCGTGAAACCGGAAAGATACGGTTCATTGTTCCGGAAGCTGAAAAGCAGGAATTGGTCTTGTATAGGAAGTGCCATCTTACTTTGAGTGTTCTTTTCAATGACCGGATGATTGGGGGAGTAGTGGAAGGAAGCGACCGGGCAGACTTTGGGTGGAAGGATACTCTACTTTTGATAAAGGAGGCTCCGTATCGGCTATATACTGTGGCCCGGTTGAAGTCTGATAAACCGTATCGGTATATGCGCTATAAGGGTGCTGACGGATGTTTCTGTAATATCTCGGAACTGGCTTTTTATGAGAATACGGAAGATACCATACCTCTATATGGGGAAATCATAGGTACTCCGGGAAGTTTTGAAGACAATACACATGAATATTTGAACGCATTTGACGGTAATCCGGATACTTCATTTGATTATATACATCCGGATGGAGGATGGACCGGGATGGACTTTGGAAGTCCCCATCGTGTGGAGAAGGTGGTGTATACTCCTCGTAATGAGGTGAATTTTATTTATAAAGGTAATTTGTATGAATTGTTTTATTGGGGTGGAGGAAAATGGAATTCTGTCGGGCGGCAAATGGCTGTGTCAGATTCTATTGTCTATTCAGGGTTTCAAGGTGCTTTATTTTATCTGAAGAATCACACAGCCGGTAAAGATGAACGGATTTTTGAATATAAAGACGGGAAACAAATCTTTTGGTGAATTATAGAATACTATTGAATATTTGATAGATAGAATGAATAATGTACGTAATCTATTGACTGGAAGTTTGGTCTACATTGCTTGTATAGTTTTATTGTCTTTGGCATGTAACGTTTCTTCCGGACTTCCTGTAGCTGATGTTATAGGGCAATGGCTCTATTTCGATAAAAGTGCATTGGTAGTTGCAGGATGTCTGTTGATGGCTGGATTGATGATGGAAAAAAGGTATTTTCTTTTTATACCGGTTTCGTGGGTATTGGTAATGCTGGGGGGCATTGAGGCTGTTTGGGGATTGAGGCAGCTTTATGGTTATGCTGTGTCCAACCATTCCTTGTATGTATTGACAGGTTCTTTCTTCAATCCGGGGCCTTATTCCGGCTATTTGGCCATGATACTTCCGGTCTGTCTGCATCAATGGCTGACCAAGAGGGGGGAGATTCTCTGCTCTGACCGGAATGACGGGAAAGGATGGAAAAAGGTGATGGATAAAGTTGGAGCTATGGTTGCCGGTGGCGTGATGCTGCTTATCTTTTGTGTGCTTCCGGCAGGAATGAGCCGTTCGGCATGGTTGGCGGCAGGAGTTTCCTGTCTGTGTGTATATGCTTGGCATATGGATTGGACGGATAAGTTCAGATTATTATGGCAGCAGCAAAGGCAGCGTGTGGTGATGGTAGTGGTCGGTGGATTCTGTGTCTTGCTATTGGCGGGCTATTTACTGTTTGTCTTGAAACCCGATTCTGCACGTGGCCGTCTTTTCATGTGGAAGATAACTTGTCGTGCCATTGCAGAAAAGCCGTTGACCGGATATGGGATTCATAATTTCGCAGCAGCCTATGGAAATGCACAGGAAACTTATTTTGCAGCAGGTGATTATGAACCGTGGGAGGAACGTGTGGCGGGAAGTCCGGAATATGCATTCAATGAATATCTGCAGGTTGCGGTCGAACTGGGTATTCCTTTGGCTGTATGTCTATTGGTTGTGGTCGTGCTGTGTTTGTATAGGGGAGTCCGTAAAGGACGTTATGGTATCTGTGGGGCCATTCTTTCCTTGATGATATTTTCTTTTTCCTCCTATCCGCTACAACTTCCGGTATTTATCGTTACATTTGGAGGATTGCTTGTGGCGTGCTTGTCCGGTGCCGACCGTTGGCAATGGTTGGGGCTGGCTGTATCAGTAGGCATCATTGGCGGTTTTCGCCTGAAGAATGACTTGCAAGTGGAGCAGGCCTGTCGGGAGTGGATGAATGCGCGGGTGCTGTATAATGCAGGTGCGTATCAATCGGCAGAGAAAGAGTACGGGCGCCTTTATCCTCTGTTGAGGGACCGGGCATCTTTCTTGTTCGAATATGGGCATGGATTGCACAAGCAGCAGCAGTTCAGTAAATCCAACCGTATTTTGAAAGAAGCTTTACAGCGTAGTTGTGACCCCATGATACTGAATGTGATAGGCAAAAACTATCAGCAGATGGGTGATTGCTTGTCAGCGGAAGACTGGTTTATCCGTTCCACCCATCGTTTGCCGGGACGTATTTATCCCTATTATCTGCTTGCGAAGCTTTATGCGGAACCAAGCTTCAGGCAACCGGACAAGTTTGAAAAAATGAAGTGGATGGTATTGACGAAAGAGCCGAAAGTGCATTCTACGGCAATACGACAGATGAGGGAGGAAATAAAAAAGATTCAGCTTATTTTTGTCCATATTAAAAAAGATGAATAAAAACGTAAAGCGTTAATAATGAGCGAACTAATTACTAAAGTGCTATGAAAAAAGTGTCCACATGCAAATATCGGTTCGTTTTTTTGAAACGATTAATTTTATCAATTTATAATTGAGTATGAATATGAAGACACAGAACTATCGATACCTGCTATGCATGGCCGTTGCCCTGCTTGCCGCCTGCTCCGATGCCGGAAAGGGAAAAGAGTCCGAGGAAGGGGTGGCAACCGTCCTGCCAAGTGAAAGCAATGAAGTGACCGTGAAAGTCCTGAAGCGGGCGACCTTTGAGCATGAACTGGTGAGCAACGGAAAAGTAACCGCCGGTGCCATGGCGGATTTGCGTTTTGAGACTACCGGTGTAGTGGCACACATCTACGTGAAGAACGGTGACCCGGTGCGCAAAGGGCAGAAACTTGCCGAACTGGATAAGTTCCGCCTGAAGAACAAGACCGCGCAGGCCAAGGATGCCTTGGAAAAAGCGGAACTTGAGTTGCAGGATGTATTGATAGGGCAAGGCTATCCGGTGGGGGATGCCTCCAAAGTACCTGCTGACATCATGAAGCTGGCCCGCGTGAGGAGCGGTTACGACCAGAGCCTCGCCCAGTATGAGCTTGCCGCGTATGAAGAGGAACACGCCACGCTGGTTGCGCCTTTTGACGGGGTAGTGGCGAACCTGTTCTCCAAACCGTTCAACGAGGCAAGTACCTCGGAAGCCTTCTGCTCCATTATCGGCACTCAAGGTATGGAGGTGGACTTCACGGTGCTGGAAAGCGAACTGCCGTTGATAAAGAGTGGCGACAAGGTGATTGTTACCCCTTATTCGGATGCCGGCTTTAGGCAGGAGGGGCGCATCACCCAAATCAATCCTCTGGTGGATGACAAGGGGATGGTTAAGGTGAAGGCTGCCGTCAATGGCAAGGGACGGCTGTTCAGTGGGATGAACGTGAGGGTGAACGTGCACCGCTCTCTGGGCGGACAGCTTGTAATCCCGAAGAGTGCCGTGGTGTTGCGTTCGGGCAAGCAGGTGGTGTTTACCCTGAAAGACGGAAAGGCGCAGTGGAACTATGTGCAGACCGGTCTGGAGAATGCGGAAAGCTATAGTATGGCCGACGATGCCCTGAAAGAAGGCGATACGGTCATTGTGACGGGAAATGTGAATCTGGCACATGAAGCATCGGTGAAGGTGGTTGATAGATAATGAGTGATAAGTGGTAATTCAAAATTCATAGTTCAATTGATAAAGTTTTTGATACAGCGGCCTATTGCCGTACTGATGGCATTTACAGCATGCTTCATTGTCGGGCTGGTGACTTACTTCACCTTGCCGGTATCCTTGCTGCCCGATATTGCCATCCCGGAAATTACAGTGCAGGTGTCGGCGCAGAATACCTCGGCGCGTGAATTAGAGAATACGGTGGTGAAACCTCTGCGGCAGCAGCTCATCCAGGTGGCGAAACTGAAGGACATGGACAGCGAGACGCGCGATGGTGCAGGCATCATCCGCCTGGGCTTCGACTTCGGTACGAATACCGACCTTGCCTTCATAGAAGTGAACGAGAAGATTGACGCCGCCATGAACTATCTGCCCAAGGATGCCGAACGCCCGAAGGTGATAAAGGCAAGTGCGACGGACATTCCTGTCTTCTACCTCAATCTGACCCTAAAAAACGACAGTGCATACGGCAAGGTGGACGAACGCGCGTTTCTTGATTTGTGCGAGTTTGCCGAAAATGTCATAAAGCGTCGCATCGAGCAGTTGGCGGAAGTGGCAATGGTGGATGTCACGGGTTTGGTCGAACGCCAGTTACAGATTGTGCCCGACCCGGATAAGCTTGCTGTGTTGGGGCTCTCCATTGAAGACATAGAAAACGTGCTGGCGCAAAACAACGTGGAGCCGGGCAGCATGACTGTGCGCGACGGCTACTACGAATACAACATTAAGTTCTCCACCCTGCTGCGGACAGAGGAGGACGTGAAGGGCATCCTGCTGCGAAAGGAAGGACGTATCATCCGCTTGGGAGACTTCTGCCGGGTAGAGATTGTTCCTGCCAAGGAGAAAGGTGTCTCCATGAGCAATGGCAAGCGTGCCGTTACCCTTGCCGTCATCAAGCAGGCGGACGAGAATATGGAAGACATGAAGCTTGCCATCAACAGCACGATGGACTACTTCAAGAAAGTATATCCCGACATTGATTTTAGCATCAGCCGTAACCAGACGGAGTTGCTGGACTATACCATCTCCAATCTTCAGCAAAATTTGTCGTTGGGTTTCCTGTTCATCTGCATTGTGGCGGTACTCTTCTTGGGGGATGTCAAGTCGCCGTTCATCATCGGGTTGAGTATGGTGGTATCTATTGTCATCTGCTTCCTGTTCTTCTACTTGTTCAAGATGTCACTCAATATCATTTCTTTGTCGGGATTAATCCTGGCGTTGGGTATGATGATTGACAGCAGCATCATTGTGACGGAGAACATTTCGCAGTATCGCGAACGGGGCTATTCGTTGCGGCGGGCTTGCGTGACGGGAACGAGTGAGGTGATTACGCCCATGCTGAGTTCGTCGCTGACCACTATTGCCGTATTTGTGCCGCTGATATTCATGAGCGGCATTGCAGGGGCGTTGTTCTACGACCAGGCATTCTCTGTTACGGTGGGGCTGCTGGTTTCCTACTTCACGGGTATCATGCTGCTGCCGGTCCTCTATATGCTGGTCTACCGGACGGGGTTGCGCGGCAGGTCGTGGTTCTCCCGCATCCGCATCAACAATCCGTTGAAGGAACATACGCTGGACCGTTTTTATGATGCGGGCATCGACTGGGTATTTTCCCACAAGACGGTAAGTATCATATTCTGTGTGGTTTCTATTCCTCTTTGTGTCTTTCTGTTCTATTCCATAGCCAAGGAGCGTATGCCGCAGATAGACCAGAATGAACTGATAGTCCACGTGGAATGGAACGAAAATATACATGTGGACGAGAACCGGCATCGTGTGAATGTGCTGTTCGGACAGTTGTTGGACAAGACTGTGGAACAGACGGCTGCCATAGGCCAGCAGGACTATCTGCTGAACCGTGAGCAGGCTCTCTCTTCTTCGGAGGCAGAATTGTATTTCAAGACTTCCTCGCCTGACGGGATTGCTCCCTTGCAGAAGCAGGCGGGCGAGTGGTTGACACGGGAATATCCGTTGGCGACAGTCTCCTTTTCTCCACCCGAAACCGTGTTCGAGAAGCTTTTCGTGACCGGGGAGGCCGATGTGGTGGCGGGACTTTATGCCCGCAATAAGGAGAAGGCGCCGGCGGCGGAAGAATTGCGCGGACTGGAACAACAGTTTGCGGAGCTTACGGGGACAGCGCCCGTAGGTATCGCTTTCGAGAACCAGCTTGACATAAGCATCCTGCAGGAAAAGCTGTTGCTCTATGACGTTTCGTATGACGAGCTTTACCGTACGCTGCGGACGGCATTCAAGGAGAACAGCGTAGCTATGCTCCATTCCTACCAGCAATACCTGCCTATCGGCATTGTGGGCGAGGAGCGGACAGTGAATGAGGTGCTGCAGCAGACATTGATACAGACCCGTCCGGACAGTAAGGGCGAAGTGGAGTATATTCCGCTTCGGGAGCTGGTAAAGGTGCGTCCGGCTGAGGACTTGAAAACGATTACGGCAGGACGCAACGGTGAATATATACCGTTCCGTTTCTATGAAGTGGACGATGCTCCGGAGTTGATGGAAAAGGTGAAGCGGGAGGCAGATGCCACGGGTGACTGGGATACGGCCTTCTCCGGCAGTTTCTTCTCCAACCGCCAGATGCTGGACGAGTTGGTGGTGATTCTTTTCATCTCTGTCCTGCTGATGTATTTCATTCTTGCCGCCCAGTTCGAAAGCTTCGTGCAGCCGCTCATCGTGCTGCTGGAAATTCCGATAGATGTGGCGTTTGCCCTGCTTCTGTTGTGGATATGCGGGCATACCTTGAACCTGATGTCTGCCATCGGACTGATAGTGACGTGCGGTATCATCATCAACGACTCCATCCTGAAGCTGGATGCCATTAATGAATTACGGAGGGCTGGTATGCCGTTGCTCGAGGCCATCCACGAGGCGGGGCGCAGAAGGCTCCGGCCCATCATCATGACATCGCTCACCACCATTTTCGCCATGGTTCCGCTGCTGTTCTCGTTCGACATGGGCTCGGAGCTGCAGAAGCCGCTTTCCATAGCGATGATTGGGGCGATGTTCGTGGGGACACTGGTCAGTCTGTTCATCATCCCGTTGATATATTGGTTTATTTATAGAAAAGAAAGAGCATGAAGAAATTAAGTCTTATACTTTTGTTCAGTCTGGGAGCCCTTTCCGCTTTTGCCCAACAGCGGATAACGCTCGATTTGCAGCAGACCATTGCCCTGGCGAATGACAGTTCGCTGGAAGCCTTCCGCACCAAGAACATGTATCTGGCCGGTTATTGGGAATACCGCACCTATAAGGCAAACCGCCTTCCCAGCCTGACGCTGAACATGACTCCGGCACAGTACAACCGTGATATCACCAAGCGTTACGACTCCGAACAGGACCTTGACATCTATCGCAGCCAGCAATCCTTCTATGCATACGGCAATCTTGCCGTCAGACAGAATTTCGACTTGACGGGCGGTACGTTCTATCTGGATACGGAGCTGGGCTATATGCGGAGCTTCGGTGGAAACAAGTATACCCAGTTCACCAGTGTTCCGGTTCGTTTGGGCTACTCGCAGAGTCTGGTCGGTTACAATCCTTTCCGTTGGGAACGCAGGATTGAGCCGCTGAAGTACGAAAAGGTGAAGAAGGAGTATATTTACAATGCAGAGCGAGTATCCGAGCAGGCCACTACCTATTTCTTTGCGCTTGCCATGGCACAGGCGGAATATGACTTGGCCAAGGACAATGCCGTCTCCACCGATACCCTCTACCGCATCGGCATGCAGCGCTTGAAAATAGCCGCCATCAGCCGTGCCGACCTGCTGACGCTGAAACTCGACGTGGTGAATGCCCGCAATACTTTGCAGAATGCCGCCAGTGCCTTGAAGCGCGCCATGTTTTCGTTGGCATCTTTCCTGAATATGGAGAAGAACACGGATATCAGGGTGTCGCTTCCGGGACGTCCGAGGGCGCTGACCATACCGGTTGATGAGGCTTTGCTGGCCGCTCAAGCCAACAATCCGGAATTTCTGGGGCTTCGTCAGGAAGTGCTGGAAGCCGAGCAGACAGTAGACAAGACGAAGAAGGAATCGCGCTTCAACGCCAGCATCAACGCCAGCGTCGGCTTCAACCAGGTGGCAGAGAAATTCGGTGAAGCATACAGGCATCCCATGCAGCAGGAGATGGTGTCGCTCAGTGTCTCCATTCCACTGGTGGACTGGGGCGTGAGGAAAGGCAAATACAACATGGCGAGGAACAATCTGAACGTGGTGAAGACTTCTGCCCGGCAGAGTGAAATCAGCATTGAGGAGGAGGTTATCATGACCGTCAGTGACTTCAACGTCCAGCAAGCCCTCGTCGCCAGTGCCGAAGAGGCCCTCGACCTTGCCATCCTGGCGTATAACGAAACCCGCCAGCGCTTCATTATCGGCAAGGCAGACATCAACAGCCTGACCCTCTCGCTGAACCGCCAGCAGGAAGCGCAACGCAATTACATCTCCGCCTTGCAGGACTACTGGCTGAATTATTACAAGATACGGAAACTGACGTTGCACGACTTTGCCAGCGGATTTTCGCTGTCGGAAAAATTTGATTATAATAACTGATGAAACGAGTTTCTTCCTTCACCGTCATAGTGGCGTTTGTCTGCCTTGCTTTGGTAGGGGTGGCGTTGATACCGCTGCTCCCCGTCAAGCTGAATCCGTCACGCAGCCTGCCCGGCTTCACGGTGGGTTTCAGCATGCCTGGCACTTCGTCGCGGGTGGTGGAGATGGAAGTGACCAGCAAGCTGGAATCCATGCTGGCGCGTATCCGCGGAGTGAAGCGGCTGAACTCCACCTCGGGCAACGGCTACGGCAACATTACTGTGGAGCTGGACAAGCATGCCGATGTCGAGGCAGTCCGCTTCGAAGCTTCCACCATCATCCGGCAGACGTGGCCCCAATTGTCCGAAGGTGTCAGCTATCCCACCATTCACATGAAAGTGCCCGACGAGAACGCCTCACGCCCTTTCATGTCCTTCACACTGAATGCCCCTTCCACTCCGATATTGATTCAGCAGTATGCCGAGGAGCATATCAAGCCGCGGCTGGCAAATATTCCGGGTATCTATAAGGTGGAACTCAGCGGTGCCACGCCCATGGAGTGGAGACTGGAATATGACAGTGAACAGTTGCGCTTGCTGGGTGTGACCCTATCGGACATCAGCGAGGCAGTACAGCGGCATTACCGGAAGGAATTTCTGGGTACGCACAATGTGGATACAGGTAACGGTAGCCGGGAATGGATACGCCTGGCACTGGTGCCGGAGAGCAACTCCCTTGGTTTTAATCCTGCTGCCATCACCGTGACGGCTACCGACGGGAAACTGCTCCGCTTGGACGAACTGGTGTCGGCTGTCCGTATGGAGGAGGAGCCGCAAAGCTATTACCGCATCAATGGGCTGAATTCCGTCTATCTATCCATTACTGCGGAAGAAACTGCCAACCAGTTGCAACTGAACCGTGCCGTGATGGACGAGATGGAAGCTGTTCGGCAGGTACTTCCTGTCGGATATGAAGTGCATACCAGCTATGATGCGACCGAGTACATACGGGAAGAACTGGACAAGATTTACTTCCGTACCGGTTTGACGGTACTCATCCTGCTTGTATTCGTATGGCTCATTACTCGTAAGTTGAAATATCTTTTTCTGATAGTTACCAGCCTGGCTGTAAATATAGCGGTGGCACTTATCTTCTACTACCTCTTCGGACTTGAGATGCAGCTTTATTCGCTGGCAGGTATCACTGTCTCGCTGAATCTGGTGATAGACAGCACCATTGTCATGACCGACCACATTCTGCATCGGCGTAATCTCAAGGCCTTCCTGTCGGTGTTGGCGGCAACCCTCACTACGATGGGTGCGCTTGTTATCATTTTCTTCCTTGACGAGAAGATACGGCTCAACCTGCAGGACTTTGCAGCGGTAGTGATCATCAATCTGGCTGTTTCCTTGATGGTGGCATTGTTCTTTGTTCCGTCGATGATTGAGAAGATAGGACTGGTGAGGCGGATTACGGGGAAGAAAAGGCGTCTTGTCTTGCCGGGGCTGACGCAAACATTCAAAACAAGGTTGGGACGGATTTTCAGACGTTTCCCCGTTTATTTCTCCTGCTGCTACTCTGCTCTCATCCGTTTTCTGTGCCGTTGGCGCTGGGCTGTATGCCTGCTGTTACTGTTGGGTTTCGGTCTGCCCGTTTTTCTGTTGCCCGACAAACTGGAAGGAGGGGGAAAATGGGAAGCTGCTTACAATAAGGTATTCGGTTCGGATACCTATAAGGAGTCGGTGAAACCCGTTGTGGACAAGGCGCTGGGCGGCAGCTTGCGGCTTTTCATACAGAAGGTGTACGAAGGCAGTTACTTCACCCGTAATGAGGAGGTGGTGCTCTATGCCAACGCCAACCTTCCCAATGGCAGCACCCTCGAGCAGATGAACACTTTGATGAAACGTATGGAGACCTACCTCAGCCGGTTCAAGGAAATCAGGCAGTTTCATACTTCCATCTACAGCCCCCGGCGTGCCAGTATGCAGATTTATTTCAAGAAGGAAGCCCGGAACAGCGGTTTTCCCTATACACTGAAAGCCAATATGATAAGCAAGGCACTGGAACTGGGAGGCGGCAGCTGGGGCATCTACGGATTGCAGGACCAGGGGTTCAGTAATGACGTCCGCGAGAGTGCCGGCTCCTACCGCATCAGGATGTACGGCTACAACTACGACGAACTCTATGAGTGGGCGGAGAAGCTGAAGGCCAAGCTGCTGACGCACCGGCGTATCAAGGAAGTGCTCATCAATTCGGAGTTCTCCTGGTGGAAGGATGACTATCAGGAATTCTACTTCAACCTGAACAAGGAGCGCATGGCGCAAGAGGGCATCGACGCGCAAGTGCTTTTCTCTGCGGTGCGCCCCATCTTTGGCAAGAATCTGGAGATTGGTTCGGTAGCGGCCGAGCAGGGGATGGAGAAAATCAAGCTCTCTTCCCGCCAGTCTGCCGAATATGACATCTGGGCAATGCAGTTCTTTCCCTATGGAGTAGGAAACGGCAAGCATTACAAACTTTCCGAACTGGCTACTGTGGAAAAGGGACAGATGCCGCAGGAGATTGCCAAAGAAAACCAGCAGTACCGCCTCTGCCTGCAATACGAATATATCGGCTCCAATGAGATGGGCAACAGGATACAGAAACGTGACCTGGAGGAGTTCAACAAACTGTTGCCGATGGGTTATACAGCCGAGTCGGACAGCAACAGTTGGTCATGGGGCGAGAAGGACAACCGCCAATACCTGCTTCTGCTGGTGGTGATAGCCATCATCTTCTTTACGACCAGCGTTCTGTTCAACTCCCTGAAGCAGCCGCTTGCCATCATCTTTGTGATTCCGGTTTCTTATATCGGGGTATTTCTTACTTTCTATTGGTTCCGGCTGAACTTCGACCAGGGCGGTTTTGCCTCGTTCGTCCTGCTGTGCGGCATCACGGTGAATGCCAGCATCTATATCCTGAACGAGTACAACAGCATCCGACGTCGTTTCCCCCGTCTTTCCGCTCTTCGTGCCTACGTCAAGGCGTGGAATGCGAAGGTCGTTCCTATTTTCCTCACGGTAGTTTCTACCATTCTGGGATTTATCCCTTTCATGATAGGTGAGGACAAGGAGGCTTTCTGGTTTCCATTGGCGGCGGGTACCATTGGCGGACTGGTGATGTCCGTCATCGGTATCTTCTTTTTCCTGCCGGTTTTTGTGCTGAAACGGCGTGATTTTCTTAGGAAATGATTACTTTTGCTCGATTTTGTTACCTGAATGGATACTTGAATTTTAAATATGGAAAGTGCGGAGTACTCTTTGGATGAGTTATTATGTCAGTCTCTTCTGTTGTTTCGTCAGTATCGGTTTTATGATGCTCCAGAATGTGGAGAAAAGGCATTCCGGATATTGGAGGAAGCCCATGTATGGATGGGGCGTACGCAAGAGTGTGTGGATATGGCGAAATGGGGGTGCGTGATAGAGTGTCTTGCGCAGAAATACTACATAGAAGATGATACGGATGCGATTCTGGAAGAAATTGATGCTGCCTTGGTTGCGCATTGGAAGAGGATAGAGAAAATCCATGCAGAAGTCACCACCGTTTATTTATGGCTGGGGTACTATTTCCTGCTACGTTTCAGAAACCGGGAATCCCGTTCCCATTCCCGTTGTAAACAGATAATGTCCAGCTTGTTGTGTGCTTTGGTCGAAATCTTCCGTAAGGTGGAGAAGGGGGGAGCCCCGACAGAAGTCTTGTCACATCTTTCGGTAGATGTTTGGGGAGAGACCGTCTGCTGGATGGAGCAGGTACATGATTCCCGTCTTTGCGAGAAGCAGTCGTCAGCTTTGCTGGCACAACTCTATAACCTGAAAAGTGTGGAGTTGGAAAAAGGTCCGGGAAAGCAGGATGCTTTGCTCCAGCAGATTCTGGAGTTTTATTGCTTTTAAGGGAAAATTATCTCTGCTTAGTTTTATCATTTCTGCTTCCACACTTCCACCTACTTCCTGCATCCCTTTATTCATCGGCATTACAAGTGTTGTGGAAGCAACTCAAAAAGGTGGAAGCAACTTTTGCTTCCACAGCGGAAATACGCCGAAAAGTAAGTTAATATCTTGTTTGTTAGTGTATTAATAGAATGTACAGCATTTTGCAAATATCTTGTTTACACGATATGCGTTTCGTGTAAACACGGTATTAACTTCGTAAAAGACCGTTTACCGATAGACTGCAGCTGGGCTCATAATAGGAATAAGATAGGTGCACAGTATGGGGAAACTATGAGTATAATAGGTGTTCAACGGTTATGAAGCACCTTGTTGACGGTCGTTAGTCGAGTGGTTGACGGCCGTTGGCAGAGCGCATCACGGCCGATAGGCGCTGATAACTCCGTACAGAAAATGGAAAGGAAGCCTATGTAAGGGAAAACAAGCTCTGAGCTATTTGTTTTGTTTGTCACATTTATCTTGTTTTTGTACATTGTTGAAGCGGTTTTTTGTATCTTTGAAGGGAGAGGCCGTAAAAAAGCTTATTCTCATCCAAAGTTTAATTATATATACATGGATTATGAAGCGATGTATAGTACTGTTCATAACATTCTGCTGTGCAGTTGTTTCTAATGCGCAGACAAATGGCATTGTGACTGATGGGGAAAAAGGATTGCCGTTGGCTGGTGTGAATATTTATCTCCAAAAGGATTCTGTGTATACGCAATGATAATCTGGTAAAGAACATGTTCATATGAAAAAACTGTTATATCTTGGGCTTTTGTCCGTTTGTGTACTGTTAGGTTCTTGCGTAGAGAAGAACGTATCCAATGTTTTTGATAAGGTAGAGAGGTATATGGATGTATATCCTGACAGTGCATTACTGCTGTTGGAGCAAATTCCTCATCCGGAGAAGCTTCGTGGAAAGCAGCGGGCAGACTATGTGCTGCTGTTGACACAAGCCCGTGATAAGAACTATCTGGATAGCATGCAGTCGGATTCGTTGATAAAGTTGGCGGTAGATTATTATAAGAATGGGGGTGATAACGTGAAAGCGGGGAAGGCATTGTTTTATTATGGCAAAGTGATGGATTTGCAGGGGAATGATACGCTGGCTATGCAAGCCTATTTGAATGCTTTGGCTAAATTGGAGAAAACGGAAGAGTATAAGCTACAAGGCTTGGCATATGAGTATATCGGTATTTTGAATGCAGATAGAAAGCTACACAAAGATGCTCTTGATAATTATCAAAGTTCGGTATATTGTTTTCAAAAGGCAGCCGATACTTTAGGGGTTATATATGCTTATCGGGATATTGCTCGTATTTATTATGTAGAACAACAATATGACAGTGTTTATAACTACATCAATAGGGCTTTGTCCTTGTGTGAAGAAAAGAAAGGATGTATCGATTTTGAACGAGTAACTCCTTCTTTGTTACAAGTAAAAGGAATTGCAAAAAGAAATGAGGGAGATTTGGAAAATGCAATAATCTTGTTGAAAACTGCGGTAGAGACTGAACAAGATAGGCATTCTATGCATCACTGTTCAATGTCATTGGGGAACATTTATTTAAATCAAAATAAGTTGGATGAGGCAAAAAGATATTTTACTTTAGCTTTGAAATCAGAAAGGCCTCGTACTCTGGCAGGGGCATACCACTATTTGTATCTGTTGGAAAAGAGGCAGAAAAAGTATGCAATGGCTCTCTATTTCAAAGAGAAGTCTGATTCGTTGTTGTCCGTTGACCTGGATGCTAAACAAGCATCTCAAATTTTGACTTTGCAACGTAAATATGAAAAAGGAAAGCTTCTTTTAGAAAAGCAACAAGTTGAACACGAAAAGAAAATACAGTTTTATTTTGGGATGGTAATCGTTTTATTTATTATCCTATTATGTCTTGTTTTGTATTTTCTTTTAAGAAAAAGATACAAAGAGATGTTCCGGAAAAATATGCAAGTAATAAAGGAGAATGAGTGCATGATTAAACGATATGTTTATGAACTTGATGTGTTGAAACAAAAAACAGGTGAAACAGCGGAAACAAATAGAGAGAAGGTTGGTAAATTGAATCAAAAGATTTTGCTGTTGGAGAGTGAGAATAAAAAAATACGTGAAAATGTATGTGTAAATGGTGTTTATCTCTTGGATCAATTGAAGAAGGAAAAGCTGATTGTGAAGAATATGACCAAACAAGAGAAAGAACAGCTCCTTGAATACATGGATTTGATATATGGTAATTTGATTTCTCGGTTAAAGAAAGATTTTAAATTAACGAGTGGTAACCTGATATTGATAGCTTTGCTTAAAGTTGGTTTCACTACCACTGAGTTGATGTTTACTTTTGACTGCGAGATGAATTCTATTTTTACGAAAAAACGGAGATTGAGGGAGAGCTTAAATTTGGATACTACTGATAAATTGGAAGAATTTATAACTCTTTATTAGAAGAACTTCTTGCTTTTCGTCCACTAACTTAGTAGCTTTTTTTTTAGTATTTTCTTGATATATAGTTTGTTATTCTCTTTTGTGTTGTCCACTTGTACTTTCCCTAAGAAGTGATTAAATGGCTATCTTTGTTACATTCAAAACTAAAGATACTATGAAATCATTTTTTATTTTGTTAAGTTTATACTGCTTCTTTGTGGTAAATGTAGTGAATGGAAAGTCAGTAACTTTTCCTTCAAGAGTAGAAATCATCATGGATGAGGATTTTGATTTACCGGATGGTCCGGGGAATGGTCACCGTTCTATTCCTCCAGTGACTCCTTTTTTAGCATTTTTGAATGATGACCACTCCATTGACTTGGAGTTCTATCAATCTATAGGTGAGATTGAAATTGTAATTTCTCAGAATGGGGATGTTGTTTACTCTTCTACTGAGAATATTGACTCTCCAATATTGAGAAAAGTACAATTACAGAAAGGCTTAGTTGGTGATTTTTTACTTGAGATAAAAGGTTTGGATGGAGCTTATGCATTCGGTAGATTTACTATTCATTAATAATGGCTATATAGCACTATGAAACAAATCTCATTTTGCATCACTTGTATGAATCGGCTTAAACATTTACAAGAAACTTTGGAGAAGAATATTCTTGATAATTTCTTAGTAGATGAGGTCGAGTTTGTTGTGCTGGATTATAATTCGCAAGATGGATTAGAAGAATGGATTGCTCAATCTATGATGAAATATATTGAGATGGGTATTCTTGTCTATTATAGGACTACTGAACCAGCTTATTATCGACGCAGCCATAGCAGGAATATGGTTTTCAGATTGGCAGAAGGAGAAGTAGTATGCAATTTGGATGCAGATAATTACTTAGGTAGAGGGTTTGCAGAGTTTATGTTAAAAGAATTTAACAATAAAGAGCGTCTATTTTATACGAGTAATCTTTGTTATCGTGATGTTTTCGGAAGGGTCTGCTTGGAAAGAAAGGAGTTCGTTGAGGCGAGAGGATACAATGAAGTGTTTGTAGGATATGGTTTGGAAGATGTTGAATTTTTCAATCGTTTGTTGTGTAGAGGGCTTGTGCAGGAAATTTTTAATCAGAAGGAATTTTATAATGTTTTGATGCATGCAGATGAAGAGCGGATAGCACAAGAGTTTTTGTTGAAGAAGTTGCAGAGTGTCTATCTGGATTATATAAATCCCTACTCTACGAGAGTATTGATGTTGTATAAAGGACAACGTTTTGGCATAGGAGTGATACAGAACAATATTGCAATGAATTATAATCATCCGGATGAATCAGACATGCTAAAACAATGTATAGGGGATAAATATCGACTTGTGATAAAAGGAGAATGGAAAGAAGGAATATGGGATGAGATGGAGAACGGAATTCGACTGAATTTTAAAGATGAGGAAATGATACTTAGAAACAAATCTAATTGTTTGTATGATTTTAATCATCAATATTATAAAGTTAAAGATGCGAATCTGATAGTGGTAATTGTCATGGGTGTAACAGAGGCTATAAACTATCTGAAGATGAAAAAAATGGATAATGATTGTAAAACGGTAAATCCGAATGGGTTCGGACAAGGGATTGTATATCGGAATTTTGATTATACTAATAAAATACTCTTGGCATAATATGAAACAGAATTATACGTTGATGGGAGGAAAAGCGTGGTGTTGTTTTTCTGTTTTTTATTCTCGAAAAGCGTGGGGAAGCCTCTTGACTGAGGTTGTCTCATTCTATCGTGAGTTCCAAAGTTTGTTTCATTATTTTGTGGCTTATTTCTCTGAACAACAAGGAGAACATATCAAAGTCACTTTTTCGTTTGATATTGAGAATATGGTTGAAATACAGGAAAGGGTCGATACTCATTTTTTACTTTTCTTGAATCAAAATCCGTCAGTCCATCCTAAACAGTTCCCTTTCGGAGAAGATTTGTGGTGCTTTTATCCTAACAATTCTTTGGTCTGGAATCAGTATAAGATACAATATCCGGATTTAGATTTATTGCTGGATAAACAATTTACACTTTGCCTTTCCGGATTTTTGAGTGATACTTATGTGGGAGGCAAAAAGCAAATGGAGGGAGAGAACTTTAATTTGCTGGAGCAAATACAACAAAAAGTGTTTACAGATCAAAATGGGATTAGGCTTGCCAAATGGGGATGTTTGATAGAATGTTTAGCTCAAAAGTCTTTGATAGAGATGGATGTGGATGAACAACTTACAGATGTGGATGAATTCTTGATAGCTTTGTGGCAAGAGATGAAAGTGCCTTATATGGGTACATTTCAGTTCTTATTGTGGGTAGGAGATTATTTTCTATTTCGTTTCTATGACGAGAATTCTTTGTTTCGCTCTCGGACTTCTTGGATGTTGGAGCAAATAGTATTAGGTGTTGAACGGCTTTTCTGTCAGTTTGAGTATAGAGTGAGGTATGTTGAACCATTGTTTTTATTTCCAGTTGATGTTTGGCGAGATTTAGGTGAATGGTTACTGTGTGTGGAGAAAGTTTGTATATGTGAGTCGGTAAAAAATGTATTAGCTAAGTTATATGCTTTACCTGAAATGGAGTTTTTGTTACATTGTAATTTCCCAAAGAATACTTTGCGTTGGAAATATCGTGAAATAATATTTGTGGATAAATAATAGAGATAGTTTTATGCTATACATAAATTGAATGTTTAATTAAAATTTTGATGACAATGAAAAAGTTAGGTAAGATTAAATTGGATCAGCTTAATAAAGCTGAACTCAGTGAAAAGGAGTTGAATCGCCTTTTGGGAGGAGAAAACTGTTGTTTGTGTGCTTGCGCTGGACCGTCTGGACCGGTTGACAACTTTAATGCAAATGTTGCAGGTAGTCTGTACTCTCCATCGTGGACTGGCGGTACTCATGGATCACATAGCATGTAGGAATAGTAGTAAATAATACAAGTTTGATGTTTTTTATTCTTTCCTTGTTTATAGGAGAATAAAAATTGTATTTTGCAACTGTTTGAATTGTGAAGTAAGTAATTTGTACCGTTATTTTGGAAGTAGTGGAAGTGCATGATATGTGTGTTTTCTACTACTTTCAGAATGAGGTATATTGATGATTGTATTTATGAAAAATTGTTTTTTACTGATAGCTATTGCTTCATTCTTATTAGGATGTAGTGGCAATAAAAAGGAGAATACTTTGCAAGATGAAGAGGGTACTCCAGTTATTAATCTATCATCAGACAATGTGTCTAAGGTTGCTTTACTACCATTGAGCGAAGCTGCTGCGAAAGTGGAGATTGTTTCGTTGGAGGTGACGGACGAATCTCTAATAGGAGAAATTACTAAAATGAAGGTGACTGATTCTGACATCTGGGTGAAACATTATAAAGACAATCATGTCCTCCGATTTTCACGTTCCGGAAAGTTCTTGAATAAGGTAGGCAAAGTTGGACAAGGACCGGAAGAATATATCAGAATGGCTGATTTCTTCGTGGACGAGAACACCAAAGAAGTATATATCCAGACGACAATAGTTGGAGTTAAAGTCTATGATTATGAAGGCAATTATAAGCGGACAGCTGCAAAAACATCTCCGGATGATGTATTTATGACAATGTATTTCCAATTTGCATTGTATGATAACAAGTTCTTTATAGCTCAAAATCTGGCATTTATCAATAAACCGACACCAAAAGATTCGGTATGGTCTTTTGCATGGGTTGATAGTACTTACCAGAAAAAAAAGATATTCAAAAATCCGGCACATATCGGGCGTGAAGAGGAAATTATGAAGAACGGAATTAATTTCCAGCAGTTTGTTAACTATTGGTTAGAACCTTTTACCAGTATAGATACCTATGGCAATCAGTTGACCTTGAAATATCCGGATACCGATACGATTTATCGTTATGACAGCCCTGCGAATGAGTTGGTACCTCAATATATCATTTCAACCCATGAAGAAAAAGGTGATTATGGGGCGACTCATGTTTGGTTTAGGGAAAGAAGCGCTTTCGATTATTTTTCCATATATTCTTATTATCCGAGTAAGGATAATATCTATCTGCTGTGCAGTAAGGGGGAAACCATTTATACTTATTGTTATGGCAAACAGACTGGAAAAGTGAAAGTAAAAGAGCGAAAATCCGAGATTACGGAACGAATGCTGGGTAATCACACCCTTCGTAGGCTGGAAGGTGCTAAGTACTTTATCTTGGATAATGATTTGTGTGGAGGGTCGTTCCATGTAGATTATCGTTCACAAGGAAAGTATTGGATAGATGTACTTATTCCGAACAGTGAAGACAACTGGATAGATATAGACGAGATGAGAACTTCTGACGTAAAGGATGAATCTCTAAAAGCAAAATTCATCCATACTTTGGAGAATGTAGAGGAAGAGAGTAATCCGATATTGGTAATTGCTACATTAAAATAGTAAATGATGGATAAGTCTTTTTTGATAACTACTGGGAATCAGCATCAATATGTATATTCGGATGCTTTGTGCTATTTTCTTTATGTGCCGGAAGAAATGGCAACTGTAATGGAACATATGGATGCATCACTTGTTGATAGAACAAATTATTACGAACGTAAACTGAAATTTCTGAAAGAACATTGTTTTTTTGAAAAGAGAGAGGTAACATTTCAAACAGATTATAGTGAAGAATTGGTAAAACGAAACCTTGCAGGGTTGCGGCAATTATTGATTGAAGTAACTGATAGGTGTAATTTGGAATGTAAGTATTGTGGTTATGGTGAATTTTATTCTAATTATGACCGGCGAGAAACAGGTGACCAGTCTTTTGAAAACGTAAAACTATTGGTAGATTATTTGACTAAACTATGGTGTTCTGATTATAATGTTTCTCATAAAAATGAGATTACAATTGGATTTTATGGCGGAGAACCTCTGCTGAATATGAAACTGGTGAAGGAAACAATTGCCTATATTGAGAGTTTGAATTTGCCTTCTTTGATTTTTAATTACAATACAACCACGAATGCTATGCTACTGGACCGGTATATGGACTATTTGGTGGAAAAGAATTTTAGTATTCTGATTAGTTTGGACGGGAATGAGGTGCAATCTGCTTATCGGGTAGATAAGCATGGAAATTCGTCTTTCTCACGTGTAGTCAGAAACGTAAAGAAACTGCAAGAAACCTATCCGGATTATTTTGAAAAGAAAGTAAATTTCAACTCTGTATTGCATAACTTGAATTCTGTTGCAGAATGTTATTATTCCATCAAAGAACTGTTTGGGAAGAATCCTCGTATGGCGCAGCTAAATACTACTGGGCTTATTCCGGAACGTGTTGAAGAGTTTTCTAAAATGTTTAATGATAGAGTGAGGAGCTTTGATGAAGCAGTGCAACACGAGGATTTGAAGTATACTTTCATTAAGGATGGCAGCCGTTCCGTGAGCTATCATTCGATGTTGATGCGATATGGTGGTAATCGTTATGCTACTTATTTGGATTTGTTTGATACGGGGTGGGAAGACCGATACATTCCCACAGGCACTTGTCGCCCTTTTGAACGCAAATTATTTTTGACAGTTCGTGGAAAAATTCTTCCATGCGAAAAGATTGGACAAGAACATGCTATTGGATATCTGAAGGATGGAAAACTGAATTTGGACTGTGCAGCTGTAGCTAAATATTATAGTTCGATGTACGAAAAGGTAGTAAAAAGCTGTCGACACTGTTATTTAAAAAGGAGCTGCGGTCAGTGCTTGTTTTTGTTGAAGGAAAAGAATGGGCAATTGATATGTCCCGGCATACAAACGGATGCTAAGTTGAAAGAGGAGTTTGGGATTTTTTTAACGTATGCTGAGAATTATCCGAATCATTATGAGGAGTTGTTATCTTCTATTGTAGTCGATTAATTGAAAAAGGAGTAAATGCAATGAATTATTTATTTTATTTGGAGCCTTATGCGTTTTTGTTGCGTAGTAATGACAAAACAGTAGTTTATAATACTCTGAATGCAACTTATTTGATTTGTCCTGATTATCCGATTGTACAGTTGATTATTGAACAGTGGCAAAATCCGACGAATGGGTATAGTGTTTTGTTGGATAAGGAAATGATGGAAAACGAAGTTGTAAGACATTTTGTTGAGGCTGTAAGAGAATTGTTTTCGGGTGATTGTATAGAATATGACGGGAAATTTCCTAAGCCTTATATCTTTCAGCCAACTTTGTTCTTGAATTCAGATATACGTGTCAAAGATGAGGAAAAAAAAGCCTCTTTGGGAAATCGTGTTATGGAAAACCTTAATGAAGTAAATCTGTATTTACCGGCAACGTGTGAGTTGGAGTGTCCGGCTTGTACTTCTTACTTCCATCAAATAAATCACTGTACTGTTCACTCCGGTGATGGACTGAAAACAGACGATTATCGTCGATTAATACGCCAATTCTTGATGAATGGCATTAAACGGATTAATATATTTGCAGGAGGAAATCCGAATAAAAATAGCTATGTTAGGCAATTGCTTCCTGACATGGAAAAATCAAAGGTAGATGTGCATTTGTATTTGGATAATACATTCTTGTGTAGTGAATATGAAGAATTGGTGCAACAGACCAAATGTGTTTTAGAAGTTTTAGTCCATGCTGAAGGTTTTGGTAATCAGCTGACTGAAGATATGCAGAAGTTCCCGTACGATAGAGTGAAGTGGAATTTGATAGTATCCAATGAATCTGATATGGAACGTATAGAAAAAATGGAGATACCTGCAGAAACGGTAGTTCAAATAAAACCTTTTTATACAGCGGAAAATAAAGATTTCTTTAGAGAGTATGTCTACTTGGATATGCAAGATATATTGGCTGCCCCTATTGATAGAAAAACGATATTTAGGCATCGGACTTTGAATGATAATTTTTTCGGTAAGTTAACAATTTATCCTTCGGGAGAAGTCTATGCCAATGTGAATTGCAGTGTATTAGGAAATATACAAGATTCATCTTTAAAGGAACTTCTCTATAAAGAAATAACAGAAGGAAATGCTTGGCTTAGAATTAGAGGCAATGAAAAACCTTGTAACCAATGTGTTAATAGGGATTTATGTCCCTCTATCTCTAATTATGAGCTGGTGATAGGAAAAAACAATTTATGTAATATACCAATTGAATAAGTGGACGTATTCCCATATTATCGTCAGCTTGATGCCATGGATTGTGGTCCTACTTGCCTACGTATGATAGCTAAGTTTTATGGTAAGAGCTATTCTTTGCAGACTTTGCGTGCCCGTTCTTTTATTTCTCGCAATGGTGTTTCCATGTTAGGCATCAGCGATGCCGCTGAGTCTATTGGTTTCAGAACGTCCGGAGTTCGTGTCTCTTTTGAACAATTGGCGGAAGATGTTCCTCTGCCCTGCATTTTGCATTGGAATCAGAGTCATTTTGTGGTTTGCTATGATGTTAAGAAAAAGAAAGGGCAATACACGTTTAGGATAGCAGACCCTGCAACTCAGTTGGTTACGTATAATGAACTGGAATTGAAGCGATGCTGGTTAGCTACCAAATCGGACGGAGAAGAGAAGGGGACTGCGCTTGCACTGGAACCCACTCCTGACTTTTATAATGGTGAGGGAGAACCGGAACTGAAAGAAAGAGGGTTGCGTTTTTTCTTCCGTTATCTGACTCCCTATAGGAAAGAGTTGTTTCAGCTGATATTGGGCATGTTGGTGGTGAGCTTACTTCAGCTTATCCTACCTTTTCTTACGCAAGCCTTGGTGGATGTGGGTATCAGTGACGGAAATTTGAGCTTTATTACCTTAGTGCTGGTTGCGCAGATTATAATCTCGGTATCACAACTATCGGTAGAGTTTATCCGTAGCTGGATATTGTTGCATGTGAATACGCGTATATCCATCTCCCTTATTTCGGACTTTTTGGCAAAGTTGATGAAGTTGCCGCTTCATTTTTTTGATACGAAGATGGTGGGAGACATTATACAGCGCATTGGTGACCATGACCGTATAAAGAATTTTCTGACAGGTTCTTCTATTAGTACGCTCTTTTCCTTTGTCAGTTTTTTCATCTTTGCTATTGTACTTGCTTACTACAATTTGGTGGTATTGGGAATCTTTCTTTTAGGTAACAGCTTGTATATTGCCTGGATACTTGCTTTTATGAAATATCGCCGTGAATTGGATATCCGTCGGTTTGCACAAGCAGCCGGAGAGCAGAGTAACCTTGTGCAGATGGTGACCGCTATGCAGGAAATAAAGTTGAATAACTGCGAGACACAGAAGCGCTGGCAGTGGGAGCGTATTCAGGTGAAACTGTTTAAAATCAGCGTAAAAGGGTTGACGCTAGGGCAGGTACAGCAAGTAGGTTCTGTGTTTTTCAATCAGACCACGAATATTATAATCTCGTTTATTGCGGCAAAGGCGGTGGTGGAAGGGGAGATGACACTGGGTATGATGATGTCTCTGACTTATATCATCGGTCAGCTCAGTGCGCCGGTCTCTTCTTTTATAGGATTTGCGCAGCAGTTTCAGGACGCCAAGATAAGTCTGGAACGGCTGAATGAGGTACATGGGAAGCCGGATGAGGAGCAGGATATTGCTTCCAAATTGTCTGTTTTGCCTAAGAGACGGGAGCTGAGAATGGAAAATGTGTGCTTCAATTACGATGGAGCGGATAGGGATTATGTGTTGGATAATGTCTCTTTAGTGATTCCTGAACATAAAGTGACAGCTATTGTAGGTGCGAGCGGGAGTGGAAAGACTACTCTGGTGAAACTGATGCTTGGTTTCTATTCGCCCAATAAGGGGGCTGTGAAGGTGGGTGATGCTTCGTTAGAGAACATAAATCCCCACTTGTGGCGTGCCAAGACGGGAGCCGTGATGCAGGACGGCTTTATCTTTTCGGAAACCATTGCGCAGAATATTGCTGTGGGAGAGGAGCAGATTGATGTGGAGCGGCTGCGCCATGCCGTGGCGGTGGCCAATATCCGTGATTTCATAGACTCGCTTCCATTGGGGTATAACACCAAAATCGGTATGGAGGGAAACGGTATCAGTCAGGGGCAGAAACAACGTTTGCTGATAGCGCGTGCCGTGTATAAAAATCCGGAATTTCTTTTCTTCGACGAAGCCACCAATGCCTTGGATGCGAATAATGAAAAGGAGATTATGGAACATCTGCATGAATTCTATAAAGGGAAAACCGTAGTGGTAGTGGCGCATAGGCTCAGTACGGTGAAGGATGCCGACAAGATTGTGGTGCTGGATAGGGGATGCATTGCGGAAGAAGGTACCCATCGGGAACTGACGGAGCGGAAAGGAATGTATTATCGGCTGGTTAAGAATCAGCTGGAATTGGGTAGCTAATGAATGGAGG
Source organism: Bacteroides sp. AF25-5LB (assembly GCF_003602965.1). Taxonomy (NCBI): domain Bacteria; kingdom Pseudomonadati; phylum Bacteroidota; class Bacteroidia; order Bacteroidales; family Bacteroidaceae; genus Bacteroides; species Bacteroides sp. AF25-5LB. The sequence continues at coordinate 50,007 of NZ_QTMC01000022.1, read as the reverse complement.
AAGAGAAGATATATAAGGATATAGAACTTCGCAGTGAAGAAGTGCAGGAGGTGATGAACCACATTTCTCCCTGGGTAGTGAGGTGTGGGATTACTGTCTTGGCAGTGATTCTGTTGATGGTACTGGTTGGTTGTTGGATATTCAGGTATCCGGACACCTTGGCGGCAGAGGTGACTCTGGCCACGGAGGAACCTCCCGCCTTTGTGCTGTCACATGCTACTGGGAAACTCGATACGCTTTATGTGAAGAACGGGAGTTCGGTGGAGGCAGATACGGATTTGGGTGTGATTGGTAATGCGGCATGTTCTGAAGATGTACGTCTCCTTAAGAAATGGATGAAGGCATGGGAAACGCAGGATTATGATTGGCAGAAAGGAGTGGAGCTTTTTATCGGCAGGCGCTGGCAGTTGGGGGAACTGCAATCGGCTTTTGCAGCTTTCATTACTTCACTTACAGAATATGCACGTTTTATGGAGTTGGACTATTACGCTCGGAAACTTCGTTTTCAGGAAAAACAACTGGGTGGACAACGCTCCTATCTTCGGTTGGCAGAGCGGGAATATGAGTTGATTGATAAGGATATAAAGCTTGCCGAGAGTATGTATATCCGTGATTCTATTTTATATGTGCGCAAGGCGATGATTGCTGCGGAATTTGAGGAGTCTGGAAGCAGATATTTGCAAAGTTTGCGTTCTAAAGAAGAGGTACGTATGAGTTTGCTTCAGGCAGAAATGCAGTTGGTGCAACATGAGGAGAATATGTTGGATATACGTAAGCAAGCATACGATGAGGAACAGAGTCGTCGGACTGATTTAAAGAATGCCATAGGGCAGTTAGCCGCGCAATTGAGTGCATGGGAGCACTCTTATTTATTGAAAAGTCCGGTCAGGGGGAAGGTTACTTTTATGACGGTTTGGAGTCGTAACCAGAATGTGAAAGCCGGTGAAACGGTTTTCACGATTCAGCCATCCGACAGTTCAAGGGTGTTAGGTAAGGCTCTACTTCCTTTGCAGGGTTCGGGTAAGGTACATGTGGGACAGCGGGTGCATATACGTCTGAATAATTATCCCGACCAGGAGTTTGGCTATGTAAAAGGGCAGGTTGCAAGTATCTCTCCTGCTCCAACGGAAGAGGGAATGTATATAGTAGAAATAACTTTGCCTGACGGCATGCAGACCAACTACGGCAAACAGCTACCTGTTTCGCGTGAGTTGAAAGGTACGGCAGACATTATCCTTGCTGACAAGAATGTACTGGAAAGGTTGTTGGCTCCGTTGAGGAAAGTGGTGGAATATGAAAAATGAAAAATAGTTCTATGTAAATTTCGTAATTCATTTGTTTTTAGTATGTTTGTGCTATTCGTATATATAGTATGAAATACTAAGGAAGAGAATGTTCTTAATGAAAGTATGAAAAGAAGAGTTAAAGCATTGACTGTTGTTTTGGCAATATGTCTTATAACTGTTTTTATTCGATGTCAGTCGAATGAAACTCCTATTCAGCAACTTATAGTTGTTGTGAATGGGGATTCTATTGAGATGGTTTTTGTGAAAGGAGGTACATTTATGATGGGATGTACAGATGAGCAGGGATGTGACTGTGAGGATAACGAGAAACCAGCACGTAAGGAGTCGGTATCTGATTTTTACATAGGAAAATATGAAGTTACTCAAAGGCTGTGGAGGGCGGTTATGGATACTGATTCCATTTTGCCGTTTAATGGGGGATGCGAAGATTGCCCGATGGAAAATGTAAGCTGGAAAAATGCGCAGGAGTTTATCGGTAGATTAAATGCTATGACCGGTAAAACATTTCGTCTTCCGACTGAGGCCGAATGGGAATACGCAGCGCGTGGTGGACACAAAAGTAAGCACTATAAATACAGTGGCAGCAATCAGGTAAGTGAGGTGGCTTGGCATGTTGGGAATTCCTCTGGCGGACAATATGGAGAAGCTGGAACTACCCGTCCGGTAGGTCTGAAAAAAAGCAATGAATTGGGATTGTATGATATGAGTGGCAATGTTTGGGAGTGGTGTGGTGATTTGTACACTAAAGAATACAAGCAAGGTGGTAAGTCTATCCATCCGGGATGGCCTTTTGAGGGTACTTATCTTTTTTTCCGCCGAATATTGCGAGGTGGAAGTTGGGGAGGAACAGCAAAGGGGTGTCGGGTGTCGTACATTGATTACGACATTGAGAATTATAGTGACGAGTATGGAGGTTTTCGCCTTGTGATGGAGCCGGAATCGATTAAATAATGTAATTAATGATGATAAGTGATATTTTACTACTTTCAGAGTAATGAATAGAAATGGTATGAGATATATGTGGAAATTCTTTTTATTATTGATGTTGGTTGTAACTTCGTGTTCCGAAAAGCAGATTGATGGCAATGTAATTAATGTTGCGGAAGCAATGAGTAGATTGTCAGAAGGACAATCTGTACAAAATTTGTTTTCCAGCATAAGTTATATTCCTTTGGAGACTAATGAGCAGGCTATTATAGGAAAATATCCGGAGTGCATAATTATGGATAGTGCGATATTGGTATCTTCTGTCCATCAAAATCTGAAGCTTTTTGACCGTACTAACGGGAAGTATATTCGGGATATTGGACACGTAGGTACTGATCCGGAAGGATATGCAAAGGATTCATGGGGGAAAGTGAGCTTTTGGGCTGATACGGTTCGGAGAACCGTTTATCTATTGGGATGGAATAATGATTTCCTACTATATGGATTTGATGGGAAATATAAGGATAGAATTCGATTACAAGATACAGTCAATTGTATTCTGTCCCAAAATTACTATTTGATGGATGCGGACAGAATTTGGGGACATAATAAAATGAAACTCTCTCCGGAGACGCCATCAGTCTTTTATATGGATAGAAATACGATGTCATTGACCGGTATTGCTACATGGAATTCAGCCCTGCTTCCCATGGATGAGGTTTTGTCGGTTTCAAATTTGTTGGGGGGCAATGTTGCTTATGGAGGTGACTTGGCAATGGCAGAATTTGTTGGTGACCGGAAATATTATACGGCAATCAATAGCCCTTCGTTATGGAAATCTAAGGATGCCATCCGAGTGAAACAAGCTTTTAATGATACTATCTATACTATTTCAGAGCAGGGACTTACTCCATATCTGGTTTTTGAACTGGGTGAGTGGCACTGGAATGAGCAGCAGCAATTGGATGTAGAAGGATGTGATAAGAAAATAGCCATAGACTATATTCTGGAGAATGCAGAGTACATCTATTTCCATTTTCATACAAGCTTATATTTAGAAGAAAGTCAGTCATATTGTGGATTTTACCATAAGGAAAAGAAAACTGTTGTTTGCCAAAAGGGTGATAGCTTATTTGATAAAATGAATAATCAGCATATCCAAATCAGGGGAGTCACTTCGGATGGACATTTTTTTGCTTTGTTACAACCGGATGAACTCAGTGATGATAATCAACGGAGAATGGGAGTAGAAGAGGAAGGTAACCCTATTATGGTCATGCTTTATTAAGTACTTATTCCGTCGTCTTCCCCCTTGCATCCAAATACCCTCTTTTAAACATATCCACGAACAGAAAGAATAGTGACAAGAGCAGTGGCCCGAAGATGACACCCATGAATCCGAAGAGGGACAAGCCGATTACAACTCCGAAGACAGTGATAAGCGGATGAATGTCCGCCATTTTTTTCTGGATGATGAAGCGTATCAGGTTGTCGAGCTGTGAAATGACTGCACCGCCATAGATGGCCAGGCCGATAGCTTGAACCCAGTTGCCTATCAATGCCATGTAGACAGCTATCGGAAACCATACCAGCGCTGTTCCTACCATTGGGATGATGCTGGCGAAGCAGGTCAGGAAACCGGCGAACAAGATGTTGGGAGCACCGAAAATCCAGTAGCCTATCATGGCTACTCCTCCTTGTATGACGGCGAGTAAGGGGATGCCGATGGCATTGGAGCGGACAATCATGTTGATTTCGTGGATGACGTTTTGTGTATTGTCATCGTTGAACGGCAGTAGGTCGTTGACGTACTGTTCCATCTTTTTGCCCCCTATCAGCATGAAGTAGAGTACAAAGACCAGTACGAAGATGTTGACGGCAAAACTGCTGATACCTCCCATGATGGCTTGCCCGATGCGGGGAAGAATTGAAATGACGTATGCCACCGTGTCTTTCCCCAAGATATAGTAGCCGGTTTTGGCTTTAATGATGTTGGCCGCTTCTTCGAAAGGAGCTATAATGGCTTGCGGGTCCAGATTGATGTTTTGAAGATTGACCACAGCCAGCCATACCACCAGCCCAAGCGGAACCAGAAAGCAGAGAATTGCCTCTGCCGTAATGAGGGTGGCAGCTATGCTGCGCTTCATTTTCCGCTTGTCGGAAAGATACATCATCTGCTTTCTCACCAGGATATAGATAGTCAAGGCTCCCAGCAGACCGCCCATGAATGGGGCTATTTGTCTGAAAAGAATGATTCCCAGCCCGATAATGATAGCTATCAATGAATATTTCCAGTATTGTTCTTTTGTGCTCATAAAGTTCCTGTATTTCTTAGTAAAGAAACATAAAAGAAGTTGAAAAGGTTTGGAAATTGTGGCCGGAATTCAATATTTATCCTTCGTCCAGCCAGCCTACCCCCTGGCGTATGATTTCCGGCTCCCCATTGGTGCAATCCACTACGGTAGAGCCTTCCGTACCGCCGATACCGCCGTCTATTACCAAATCGACAATATCACCGAATTTCTCGTCAATCAGTTCCGGGTCTGTGCAGTATTCAATGTCCTCATTGTCATCATGCGGCAATGTAGTTGTCATGATGGGAGCATCCAGCAGGCGGGCTATTTCCTGAATGATGGAATTGTCCGGCATACGGATGCCGACCTCCTTACGGTTACGGAATATCTTGGGCAGGCGGGTGGTGCCGTTCAGAATGAAGGTGAAAGCTCCGGGCAGATTACGCTTCATCAACTTGAAGGTGCTGTTGTCCACTTTGGCGTATTCGCTGACCTTGCTCAAGTCGTAGCAGATGATGGAAAGATTGTTCTTCTTGGGGTCGATGTCCTTGAGGCGGCAGATGCGCTCGATGGCGCGCTCCTTCAGTCCGTGGCAGCCGATGGCATACATGGTGTCGGTAGGGTAGATAAGGATACCTCCGTCATTCAGTAGGTCGATCACCTGCTGCAGGTCGGCGGGATTGTTATTTTTTTCATAAAGTTTCAGAAGCATGGCAGAAATGGATTTGAGTTTTATATTACATGCAAAAATAGATAATAATCAGCTTATAAACAAGCAATTCACCTTTTTAGCATCTCTTTCTCCAGTTTCTTTATCTTCTTCCAGGCCTCTTTGAATTTGGGACAGAGGGTGACGGCTTTCTCATAGTTTTTCATGGCCGCCTCCTTCATGTCATGCTTCAGGCATTCGTCACCCATAAGGATGTATTCGCGGGCATACTTCACGAGGGCTTTCTCTTTCTCCAATGCTGCTTGCTTCAGTGCACGGTTTTCCTCTTTCAGACGGTTGATGATGTTCAGCTTCCGGCGGATGAGGCGCTGCACGTTGGGCTTCTCGATGTCGTAGCGGGAATGGATGGCTTTGAAAAACTCATCCAGGAAAGTGCCGAAGTCCCCTTTGTCGAAGGCTTTGGCGGCGGCAACGTATTGAAGGTCTGCCTGTGCTTGCTTCAAGGCACGGTCGATGGCGGTGCGGTTGTTGAAGCGTTCGGAGAAGCTGACAATCTCCGGACGCACGAATACATCGGCACGGCTGATGGGCTTTTTCAGCTGGATGCCTTCCAACGAGGTGCAACGGCTGAGGGCTACGTATGCCTGCCCACCGGCAAACACGCCGCCGGTAAAGTCGATGACTACCCGGCTGAAGGTCAGCCCTTGGCTCTTGTGTACGGTGATGGCCCATGCCAGGCGCACGGGATATTGTGTAAAGGTTCCCAGTTCTTCCTCTTCAATCTGTTTCTTCTCTTCGTTGTACTTGTAGCGGATGTTTCGCCACGACTCTCGTTTGACGTCACATTCCTTGCCGTCGTCGGTGATGACGTAGAGGGTCTCTTCAATAGGGTCGAAGCCGCTGATGACGCCGATGGTGCCGTTCACCCAGCGGCGGTCGAAGTCATTCTTGATGAAGATGATTTGTGCGCCCGGTTTCAGTACCAGTTCCTGCGAGGTGGGGAGGCTGCTTTCGGGAAAGTCTCCCATGATTTCGCCGTAGAAGGTGACCGGGTCACCGGGAAGTTCCGCCAGTTTCTTGTCGTTGATGTAGTCCACATTGTCACGGCGGGTGGCGAGGGTGATGTACATGTCGGCTTCCGATTGCTCTATTTGGGTGCCATAGCGGGTGTTGAGCAGCTGAAGTTCGGTAGAGCCGACGGTATTGTTGCGGATGTGGTCCAGCACATGGATGAACTTGCTGTCTGTTTGACGGTATACTTTCTGCAGTTCGATGGAGACAAGGTCTATCTGGCCGAATACCCTGGCAGAGAAGAAATAAGGGGTAGGGTAGAATCGGTTCAGTATCTCCCGTTCATCTCCTTTGACGACGGGTTCCAACTGGAACACATCGCCCACCAATAATATCTGTTTGCCACCGAAGGGTTCGCGCAGGTTGCGGGAATAGACGCGCAGGATGCGGTCTACGGCGTCGATGATGTCGGCGCGTACCATGGAAATCTCGTCGATGATGACCAGTTCCAGTTCTTCCAGTAGTTTGCGGTGGGGTTTGGTGTATTTGAAAAATTCGTGGATGCGTCCCCGTTGCAGACTGAAATTCGGGTCATCGGGCAGCAGGGGGTAGAAAGGCAGTTTGAAGAAGCTGTGCAGGGTACTGCCTCCGGCATTGATGGCGGCTATGCCGGTAGGGGCAAGCACTACATGCTTTTTCTTCGTATTCGCGCAGATATATTTCAGGAAGGTCGATTTGCCCGTACCTGCCTTGCCCGTCAGGAATACGGACTGACGGGTATACTGAATGAGGTTCAAGGCGTCTTGAAACTCTTTGTTTTGTGTATCGGGAACGAAGCTCAAAAGATTTCAGATTTATGATGGATTCCCGACTATGCCGAAATATTTCAGGGCGTTGGCGATACCGTCTTCATCAACAGAAGTGGTTGTGTAGTTACTGGCAGCTTTCACGTCGTCATTGGCATTGCCCATGGCTACACCGATACCGGCATGGCGCAACATGCTGATGTCATTTCCTCCGTCGCCGAAGGCCATGGTTTCTTCCAGCTTGATGCCGAAGTGGCGGATAATTTGGTCGATACCGTTTTGCTTGGTGTTTCCTTTGGCTGTCACGTCTACGAAGGCAGGATGCCAGCGGCCCATCTCGCAGTGGGGGACGGAGGGCAGGATGATTGCTTCTTCCTCGGCGTTGATAAAGGGAGTCAGCTGGAAGAAGGCTTTGTCGGCATGGCTGTCGGTATAGGGCTTTGCTTCGATGGGGTCCACTTTGAGTTGGCGATGGAAGATTTCCTCCACTACTTCGCCGGGCTGGTTCACGCAGATGTCGTGCTCTCCCACCAGGATGCATGGGATGTTGCGTTCGTGGCAGAAAGCTGTCAAGGCATCCACTTCCGCTGTCGGTATGGGGCTTTTGTAGATAACGGTGTCTTCTACAAAGCAATAGGCGCCGTTCATCGTGATGTAGCCGTCTATCAGATTCCGTTCCTGCAAGGCGGACAAGTTGTTGATGATGACGCGCGGACGTCCGGTAGAAATGAAGATATGTATGCCTTTGGCCTTGGCGGCAGTCAACGCTTCAATAGTGGAAACGGGAATTTCGTGGGTCTTGAAGCTGACCAAGGTTCCGTCGATGTCAAAAAACAGAGCTTTTATCATAAGGGGTTCTTTTATCTTGTGCGCGAAATTACTTAAAAAAGCGAAGATATTTCGTACTTTTGCGCACAAATAAATGATAAATAACAAATGAAGAAACATTCTTTGAAAGATTGGATGATAGCGGTGCGTCCGTGGTCATTCCCCGCCTCTTCGATGCCGGTGGTGGTGACGTTGGCATATCTGTATTGGATGCGGCAGGACATAAACTGGGTGAACGGCATCTGGGCATTGCTGAACATCGTCGTGTTTCACGCTGCCGGGAATACCTGGAGCGATTATTTTGACTATAAGCATAAGGTCGATGCAAGGGATACCTTTGGCGCCAAGACCTTGACCGACGGGATGTTTGCTCCGCGCGAGATATATGGCTTGTCGATGGCATTGCTGGCAGTTGCCCTTGTTGCGGGTGTCGGCCTGCTGTGGCGTACGGGGTTGCCGTTGCTGTACATCGGTATAGGCGGCGCGGCTTGCTCGTTGCTTTATCCGCCGCTCAAGTATCGTGCGTTGGGCGATGTCGTCATCTTTTTGGCGTATGCCTTGCTGCCGACGTTGGGTACCTGCTATGTGGCTACGGGAGTAGTTGACTGGAATGTCTTGTGGATAGCTCTGCCGGTGGGACTGATTACGGTGGCCATTCTGCATGCCAATAATACACGGGATATGCGTACCGATGCCCGTGCCGAGATTCAGACACTGGCCATGAAGCTGGGAGGAAAGGCGTCGATGTACGTTTATTGTGCCGAAGTCCTTTTCCCTTTTGGCTGGATAGCTGGCTTGATAGCTGCGGGAACTCTTCCTCTATGGACCCTGCTGGTGATGCCGGCACTGGTTCCTGCCATAGGCAATGTACGGGTGGTGTCCCGTTTTCCCGGAAAGGGAGAAAGTGCCATAGCCGGTCTGGATGAGATGACGGCAAAACTCCAGTTGTTGTTCAGTCTGCTGTTCACGTTGTCGTTCGTTGTAGCCGGTTTGCTGTCATGAAGAAGCTGATTTTTACCATTCTGCTGGCTGCCGTGCTGTGGACGGTCATGTTTTCGCCTTGGACGGCTCCTTTCGTGAATTTCTGGTGGATGATGACCGGTTCTGCGCTCACGCTGTCCGTGTTTGCCACCTTGTTCAATCCCGGCTGGTGGCGGGAGGTGAAGTGGAGCTTGCCGAATGTCTTGCTGGGAATTGGCATTGCTGTTGCTTTGTGGGGCGTTTTCTGGTTGGGAGACAAGGTGTCATCTTGGATGTTCGATTTTGCCCGTCCGCAGGTGGACTCCATTTATGGGATGAAAGAGGGAGAGTCTCCTTGGCTGTTGGCGGCATTGCTACTGTTGCTGATAGGGCCGGCGGAAGAGATTTTCTGGCGCGGCTATGTGCAACGCACGCTTTCCAAACGCTGGAATCCGAATGCGGGTTTTGTGGTGGCTACTTTGATTTATGCACTGGTGCATGCCGGTTCCTGCAACTTCATGCTGGTCATGGCGGCTCTGGTGGTGGGGGCGGCATGGGGCGCGCTTTACCGTTTCTTTCCGAACCGCTTTGCCGCTATTATCTTGTCTCATGCAGTGTGGGATGTGGCGGTATTTATATTTTTCCCGATATGATTATTGTTTACAAAAATAAGGCAGCGGTAATGGGTCGTATAAAAACAAAACAAATTGATGCGTTGAATTATAAAAAAGCAAGCATATGACTTACAATTTTGATGAAGTAATAGAGCGCCGTGGTACCGACTCCGTGAAATGGGACGGTGTGAAGAGTGTATGGGGGCGCGATGACCTCCTCCCCATGTGGGTGGCAGATATGGATTTCCGCACGCCTCCGTTTGTGATGGAAGCCTTACGGAAGCGTCTTGAACATGAAGTGCTGGGCTATACGTCTGCGTGTGAGGAATGGTATACTTCCATTTGTAGCTGGCTCAGTCGTCGCCATGGTTGGGACGTCACTCGCGAGATGCTGACTTTTGTACCCGGCATTGTCCGCGGTCAAGCCTTCGCATTGCAATGCTTCACCAATCCCGGCGACCGGGTAATAGTGATGACTCCCGTTTATCATCCCTTCTTCCTGGTGACGCAACGCATGAAGCGCGAAGTGGTTTACTCTCCGCTCGACCTGAAAGACGGACAGTATCAGATTGACTTTGAGCGTTTCCGTAAGGATATACAAGGATGCAAAGTATTGATTCTCTGCAATCCCCATAACCCGGGCGGGCGTGTATGGACGGTGGACGAATTACGCCGGATTGCTGATATTTGTACGGAAAGCCATACGTTTGTCATCTCCGATGAAATTCATGCCGACTTGACTCTGCCACCTTACAAACACCATCCTTTTGCTACTGTTTCGGGGGCTGCCGCGCAGAATTCCCTCACCTTCATGGCACCCAGCAAAACATTCAATATGCCGGGATTGGGAAGTTCGTACGCCATTATCCTCAATGAGGACATCCGCCACCGTTTTCAGGAGTTCATGGAAGTGGGCGAGTTCAGCGAAGGGCACATGTTGGCCTATATCGGTGCGGCTACTGCCTATATGCATGGTGAGGAATGGTTGGAACAGCTGCTGGACTATATAAAGGGCAATATCGATTTCACGGAGAACTACCTGCGCGAGCATATTCCGGGCATCGGCATGATACGTCCGCAGGCTTCTTACCTGATTTATCTGGACTGCCGGGGATTGGGGCTGACTCAGGAGGAACTGGTGAGATTATTTGTAGACCAGGCACACCTGGCGCTGAATGACGGTACCATGTTCGGTGAACCGGGCAAGGGATTTATGCGGCTGAATATCGGCTGCCCGCGTTCGGTGTTGGAGCAGGCGCTGAAGCAACTGGAAACTGCGGTTGCAGACAAATGATAGAAAAAACTATATCTCCTATATTATGAATAGATTACCTTTCCTTGGACTATTGTTTGCGTTGCTGTGCCTTGTTACCTGCCGGCAGATGAATGAGGCACATCTGTTACATCTGGCAGAAAAGCAGGTGAATATGAATGTGGACAGCGTGTATGCCTTGCTGGTACAGATAGAGAGGCCATCGCAACTTTCGGATGAGGAGAGGCTGTTGTATGGATGGCTGAATGCTTATGTGCACTATAAACGGCACAACTCGATGGCGGAAGATTCCTTGATATTGCCTGCTTCCGATTATTACGTCTTCCGCAACGACACGGCGAAGAATCTGTTTTCCTATCAGTTGAAAGCCTGGTACTGGTATTGGCTGAAAGAGCACGAACGGTGTATAGCTGCCATTGACAGCGGCGTAGCTTTGGCCAAGGCGCTGCAGGACACGGGAAGAATGGCTGATATGCTGATTGATAAGGCATACTGGTATGTGTATGTCTGGAAAGATTATGAGAAAGCGATAGAAACTTTCCGTACCGCCATAGCTTTGGACGCAAGAGCCGGAAGCTTCTTCTCTATGGGAATTGCCATGGGGCTGAACAAGAATGATTCTGCATCCTATTACATGGAGCGCAGCATAGAACTGGCAGTGGAGGCAGGAGATACCAGTAAGATAGTGCATTATTTGCGTAACTATGCCCAGATGCAGGCTTACTCTTTTGATGAACCTTCCGGTGCAATAGCTACTATTCGTCGTATGGAGCAGTATGTCATCGACCCGGTGCAGTTGCGTATGGGAGATCTGGTGAAAGTGGAAGTGTTCTTGAAAGAAGGGCTGCTTGATTCGGCGGAATACTATTTGAATAAGGAGAGGAAACGTGGCGAGGGCCGGAACCGGTTTCTGACGGAAGAGAATATGGTGGCGGTATATAGGGCATTGATAGATTATACACGTCACCGTACGTTTGATGTGCTGGACGTGGCGCGCTATAATGATTCTGTAGCCAATGCTCTTACTGCGTTGCAGAGTACTGTCCGGCGTAAGGACGAGTCGAAGGAGACGCTTTCGCAAGCCAACTTGATTCTGACGGTGGAACGGAAGCAGGCACAGTTGAATTTGTTGCTGGCACTGTTGGTACTGGTGCTTGCAGGTGGCGGTGTGTCCCTTTATGTCCGTAACCGGCGTAACCGGTTGATTGAAGCGGAAGAACGGGCGGAAACACTGACCCGGCTGTTGGAAGATGCGACCAAGAACCAGTCGAAGGAGGAAGACGGACAGTTTTTCCGGAAAATACTGTTGCAGCAATTAGGCATGATACGGCTGGTGGCTAAACAACCTACCTCGCAGAATTAGGAGCTGCTTCGCCGCATTTCGGGTATTACCAGCCATGAACTGCCGGTAGAGAGTTTGCTGGTATGGGAGGACTTGTACCCTATCATAGACCGGATGTATGATAACTTCTACACAAAGATGGACAGCCGTTTTGGAGATGTGCTCATTGACAAAGAAAAGCAGCTTTGCTGCCTGCTCTGTGCGGACTTCTCGACGAAGGAGATTAGTGTGGTGACACAACAAAGCATTCCTACCATTTACCAGCGAAAGACGAATATCCGCAAGAAACTGGGGATGGGGGAGAAGGAAGGCATTGTAGAGTTTATAGGCAGCATATAGACCGGAAAAGGCATAATATAGACTTTTGTAAAATTAAAGTGTTGATATGTAGTGATTTGTAGTCTTGGGGTATAGACTTTTTATTCCCCGATATAGACCGTTTGAGGCATGTTTTACCCCTATCTTTGTTTCAGCGAAATACAAAGAGTAAAACATTGAAATCAAACGCATAATGAAAGAAAATCTACTGAACAACGTTAGAAAAAGAGTGATGGTATGGATGGCCTTGGCAAGTATGGCCACTTTCCTTTCCGCCCAGACTTACCGGCTTTCCGGTTGTGTGCAGGACGAGAACCGCCAACCGGTAGAGGTGGCGAATGTGCTGCTGAAGCAGGCAAAAGACAGTACCTATATTACCGGTATGCTGACCGACACACAAGGTTGTTTTTCCTTTGACCAGCCACTGGGAGAATACTTGTTGCATATTACCCTTATCGGCAGCGAAGACCTCTACGTTCCCGTTGTGCTGCAAGGAAACAAAAACGTTGGCGAATTGACATTGAAATCTTCTTCCGCCTTGCTGGACGAAGTGACCGTTACGGCCGCGCGTCCCGTTATCAAGCGTCTGGTGGATAGGGTAGTGTTCGATGCACATAATACCATAGCCTCTGCCGGAGGCAGTGCACTCGACCTTCTGCGTGAAGTGCCCGGTCTGCAGGTTGGACAAAACAGTATTGGTATTATAGGTAAAGGGGGTATCAAGGTTTATATCAACGACCGTGAGACGAAGCTGTCGGGAGATGAACTGATAGATTACCTCCGTTCCTATGACGCCTCCCAGATACTGAAGGTGGAGGTGATTACCACGCCTCCGTCCAAGTACGATGCCGCCGGAAATGCAGGCATCATCAATATCCGCTTGAAGTCACGTCCCAAAGATTACGTGGGTGGTACGGCTTCCGCTTCCTACAGCGCTGGTGAAAAGGACAATTACGGATATGGCGGGGTAAGCCTGAATCTCAGCAAGGGGCGCGTGTCATCCTTCCTCAACGGGGGTACTACGCAGGGCAACTATGAGACGTGTGAGAAGAATTACCGCTATTTTCCGCAGAACACCTGGAACAGCCGTGCCGACTACACCAATTACATGAATAGCTTCTACCTTCAGGGAGGTGTGGACGTATCGTTGGAACGGGACTGGACTGTAGGTATGCAGGCCATCTATAATCACAGTGCTCCCAAACCGGGCAACGCCCTTTCATGGACGGAAGTTTACGATGCCTCTACCGCCGTATTGGATTCTTTGCTGTACTCCAACAGTGACAAGGATACCAGTTCCGACCGCCTCAATCTGAATTTTCATACCGATAAGGTCTGGGATGACAAAGGCAAGAAAATGACTTGGGATGTGGATTACCTGCGTGACAACCGGGACGAAAATATGGGCTTTCTCTCGAAAACCCTCCTGCCTGACGGTACGGAGATTCCGGGCACAAACTTCGATTACAACTATCTGCAACATCGCAAGGTAGATGTAGTCTCCTCCGCTCTTGATTTCATCCTTCCTTTTGAAAAGTACAAGATAACGGCAGGTGCCAAGGTCTCCTTTACCAACACTCGCAACGGTATCAATTACGATACGTCGGACCCTACGCTGGTGCAGGATGATTATTTCCGTTACAAGGAGCAAATCTATGCCTTATATGCTGATTATAGCCGTGAATATTCCGAACGTTTTTCCATGCAGTTGGGCTTGCGTATGGAGCACACTCGCACTACCGGTATTTCCGAAGCGAAGGATACGGAGGACAAGCACGACTATACGCGCTTATTCCCTACTGTCTATCTGCTTTATTCGCCTACTGACGGGCATGCGCTGAACTTCAGTTTCTCCAACCGCATCTCCCGTCCGTCACAGAATATGGTCAATCCTTTTCCGTTCTATCAGAACAAGTACACTTACGCTTGTGGTCGTGAAGACTTGAAACCTAGTTATACTTACAATGTCGAGCTGGGATATACGTTGAAGAATAACTTCAATGTTTCTGCCTATTATTCTTATTCGGACGATGTATTCTTCCAGGTTGTGGACTTGGATGCCGAAACGAATGTGACCTCTTTTCTCTGGGAGAATTTCATGCAGACGCATGCTTTCGGGCTTAACAATTCGTACACTTTCCGTACCAAATGGCTGCAAGCTTACGCCCAGCATGGAGTGAGCTATCGCCGGACCACCTCCAGCGCTGCCACCACCTCTCCCGAGGAGAAAGGGTGGGCTTATGACGCCAGTCTGCGCAACACTTTCTTCTTCAATGAAAAGAAGACTCTTCTGGCTACGTTGTCCGGTTCCTATTCTTCCCGTCAGTATCAGGGCATCTATCTGATGAGCCCCACTTACAGTATCAGTGCAGGTATGCTTTACCGGTTGTTGGACAATAAGCTCAGCCTCAGCCTGAATGTCAACAATTTGTTTGTCAGCCATTCCAAATTGGAAACCATGTCCAACGGGCTGAAGATAATTGCCGACAATCAGTTTGCCTTTACCAGTTTCCATATCGGTGTATCCTATACTTTCGGTGGTGATATACGTAGCAAGGGTCAGCGGAACAGTAACGAGGATATTCAGAGGAGGCTATAACGCGGAAAGGGTGCTACCCGGTTTCCCCCTTTTGTTGCTAAGTGAGAGATTGTCGAACTTTCATTGTGGAGCGTTATTGTATAGGCTTTCTAATGTATATGAAGGGTCATTGGAGAAATACCCTTTGGTCATGACATCTATCACATCCTTTCCATTGTTGACATAAGTTCCTGTGGTGTGATTCATCAGCCCGGAACATTCCCGTCCGGCGCCGGCATTGCCGTTGTCCCAATAGAATACGGCCATGCCATTGGTGCGTGCAGCTTTGCATACATATTCCAGGTAGTATTTGCGGAATGCTTCAGAACGGTTGTTGTTGCGGTGTACGCACCCCATTTCTCCAATGTATACGGGAATCCCTTTTTCTACGTAAGCGGTTCTTAATGCTGCAAAGACTTTCTTAAGATGCTCTTCGTCTCCCCAGCTCTCTTTTTTACTGGGGGCGCCGGTGTGTCCCCACTCTGCAAATTTATCTTCCAATGCGAAGGTGGCAGGGTCGTAGTAGTGTACTGATATTAACAGACGGTCTTGTGCCGGGTCTGTCGGGAGCTGCAAGTGTTTTATAGTAAGATTAGGGCTTGTGCAATAGCCGCTGATACCCAAGTAGCGGGTTGCATTGTTGCCGCCGGTGGCACGGACGGCATCTACAAAAACTTGTTGCCATTCGTTGAGTATGGCATATTGTTTGCCTCCGTCGGTGGTATTGGTGCCAGAGCCCCATCTTCCGTCATGGATTTCATTGAGGCCTTCAAAAATGAGGAACTCGCCTTTGTTCTCGAAACGTTGGGCTATTTGTGTCCACATGGATTTGAGTTGCTCTTTGATAGCGGTATTCATGTCCTTGTTTTGTGCTGCTCCTACGATGTCAAGCCAGCGATGCTCGTCAAAACCGTCTTCGTGGATGTGGCGGTGTCCGTCATGATGGATGTTGATAATGGCTTTCAGTCCGGCTTTTTCAGCATATTCCACTACTTCTGCCACGCGGTTCATCCAGTCCGTGTCGATGTGATAGTGTGGGGCCTCGCCTACTTTTCCCAACCAGGTAACGGGGATGCGGACTGATGTAAATCCGGCTTGTTTTACTTTCAAGAGTGTTTCTTGTGTAACTTTGCCGTTGCCCCATGAGGTTTCGTCGGCTATTTCGTTTACATGGGCATCAAGCTGGTTACCCAGATTCCATCCGAGCCCCAACTCCTTTGCCACTTTTACAGCAGGGAGATTCTCATCTATGGCAGGTTTGCTCTCTTGTTCATTATTTGCAGCCTGGGTGATGATGATGCTGGTTTCTTTTTCACCGGCCGTGATAGTTATGCCGGCTTCACGGGCATTCCCTTTATTGGCTTTTGCTGTAAATGTAAATGACGTAAGGCTATCGGAAGAAGTATTTGATTTCAGTGTTATCCACCCGGCATCGGATTGGGCTGTTGCGATGGGATAGGATGAAACACGGATGGTTATTTCGCCACCGGCAGCTGCGAGATTCTGAGGGGATACACTTTTCACGGTGAGATAGGGCAACTCCTCTATGGAGGAATTGGAGCTGGAACAGGACAAAATGTTTATGGACAATAGTATTGCCATTACATTCTTCAAGCAGATGAATTTTGTGCTCATAAAATCAGTTTTATAGGTTTATGGCGACAAAGGTAGTGGCAATGGGGTTATGTATAGTTTGAAATCCTGCATATAGAGGTTTGAAATCCTACAAATCAGCCTATATTCATTCTTTGCCCGGTGTATCGGCTGGGTTGGACACCGAAATATTTCTTGAATAAGGTGCTGAAATATTTGGAGTTTACAAATCCCGTTTGTATGGAAACATCGGTCACCGGTATTCCTTGTTGCAGTAGGGCGGCAGCTTGCTCAAGGCGGATAATACGGATGAAGTCTTGCGGGGTATGCCCGGTAAGAGCTTTCAGCCGTTCGTGGAAGAGAGTCCGGCACATAGCCATGTGCCGGCAGAGCCGGTCAATGTCGAATTCAAAATCGCTTATGTTATCTTTCACGATTTGGGTTGCTTTTTCCACAAAGGCACTGTCCGCATTATTGGGCACGGCAGATTGTACAGGCATTTCCTTGATGGTCTTGTCTGTTGAAAGGGTATGTTGCAGAGCAATTTGCGTATAGTATTGCCGCAGGCGTCTGCGATTCTCTATTTGTGCCTGAATTTTGGCTTTCAGTATATCTATGTCGAAAGGTTTGGCTATGTAATCATCGGCTCCTTTCTGCAATCCTTCTATGATGGATGTTCTGAAGGTCTTGGCGGTAAGTAGTATGACCGGTATGCCCGAAGTGGCAGGAGTGCTTTTTATTCGGTGGCACATCTCGTCACCCTGCATGCCGGGCATCATTATATCAGACAAAACTAAACTGGGGTATTGAGTTTCCATATATTCCAATGCTTCTTGGGCGTTGGATTTGTCTACGACCCGGTAAACCGGCTCGAATATACGGCGCATATAGAGGCGGAGTTCATCATTGTCTTCTACGATAAGCAACGTGTCTTTATCCGGGTCACAAGGCATGGTGCTTTCGGTAGTGACGGACCTTTCCATAACTGGAGTGGTAACGGATATCGCAGAATTTGTGACTATAACCCTATTGAGTATGAGCGTAAATTCCGAGCCTTGGTTCACGACGGAGCTAACCTTTATGTCGCCTTTCAGCAAAGCGGCAAACCTCTTGGCCTGCAATAGTCCCAGGCCGATGCCTGGAGTGCCGGAACTGATGGCATTGCTGGCACGGAAAAAGCTTGTGAACAGTTTCTTTTGCTCTTTGGGCGAGATGCCGATTCCAGTGTCACTCACGATAATCTTTACCTTGCTCGCTTCGGTTTTCACGCTGATGCTGATTTTTCCTCCTGTAGGGGTATATTTCAGGGCATTGGATAAAAGGTTGGTGAGTATTCGGTTCAATAATTGGGGGTCGGCCCATACCCCAAGCTGGCAGTCAATGCTGCTTGTATGCAATGTTTTCTGTTGCTGCTGGCAGAGAGGTTGGAAGACGGTAAAAAGATTGTCCATGATCTGTTTTAGCGGCACAGCTTCTATTTTGGGGAGCATGCTGGAATGGTCTATCCGTTCAAAATCAAGTAGCTGTGATAATATATCCAGTAATTTGTTGAGATTGGAATGTGCCAACTCTATGGATCGGGTAGCGTTTTCATGGAGTGTGGAGTCATGGCGAAGTTCGTCCAGAGGGGCTTTGATAAGTGTAAGCGGGGTGCGGATGTCATGGGCTATGCTTACGAAGAAAGCGATTTTTTCGTTCATGTAGTGGCGTACCAATTGTTGCTGTTTACTTTTTATAACTGCTCCTATTATACAGCATAGTGTCATGATGTATAATAACCATGCCCACCAAGTGTTCCACCACGGCTGACAAATTGTGATACATGTAGTCCGGCTGCTCAGTATGAGTCCGCTATTAAGGCTATATGATTGTATACGGAATTGGTATTTGCCCGGTGACACATTGGTGTAGCGCAGATGCTCATTGTTTCCCAGTTTGTTCCAGTCGCGGTCAAACCCCTGAAGCATGTATTCGTATGCAATGTCTTCCTGATAGCGGAAGCTTACAGACTCGAATTCCATTGTGAATGAATTATGGCGATATGATAAAGTAATGGTGCTATCCGCCAGCATTTGCATGAGTTCCGGGCGCATACTCGCAGACACTCTGGCGTCTATGTTGTCTATTCGGAAGTCGGTGAGTTGTAAGGATGGGGCCTGATAGGAAGTCAGTGAAATGTGAGGTTTGAATATCAGTACACCAGTGGTACTTCCCAGTGCTATGCGCCCGTCGGCTAAAAGAATGGCTGCGGAACGGTTGTAGAATCTCGACATCACTTGCTCGAAATTCTGGTTGTATATTTGCATGGACGGCTGCGGAGGAAGGCATGCCAAACCGTGATCGGTAGTAATCCATAACCTATTGCTATGGTCGATGAGTAAGGCACTCACACGGTTGGACGGCAGGCGTTGTTCGGTAGAGAATGTCTTTTTTTCAGCAGTTTGCAAGTTGTACAAATAAAGACCTCCACCGTCAGTTCCCAGCCAGGCTTGCTCATCGTCTACAAATGCTATGGATTGAATGAAAGCATTGAAGTCTTCTCCTTTGTTGTCGGTACTTTTAAACAAATGTGTGTGTGTCCCGGTATGTTTGTTTATCAGTACCAGTCCGTCTACTGTACCTACAGCAATGGTATGTGCATCCTTTTGCACTATGCAGCGTGCTTTAGTTACGTTGTGTGACTTCCATTGCCGGGTGGAGCACTCCAGTTGCAGCAACTGATTGTCCATGGTCCCTATCCATAGATCTTGGTCTGTATCAAACAATACTGTAGAGAGGTAGTCGGATGGCAAGCTGCTATTGTTGCTAAGGTAATGGTGTAATATTTCTCCCTGACTGTTGAGAAGAAATAGTCCATTGCCATAAGTACCTGCAGCAATGTTGTTCTTGGAATCAATGGAGACACTTAATACCACATTACCTGCCAGTATCTGTCTGCATCGGTTGTTTTGGGGATTGTATATGTTGATACCGTCATCGGTGGCAATCCACAGTTCACCGTTGCGCTGTTCACAGAATGCATTTACATTGTCATCGGCTAAGGAGGGCTCTTCTCCTTTGTGATGTCTTAGTAAAGTGGTGGTGGTTTCTTCGGGCATCATGAGAAAGGCGCCGCCAGTGTAGGTGCCTATCCATATGTTGTCTTCACAATCTCGGCATAAGGAATATACTCCCATAGCAGTAAGCATTCGGTTGGTACGTGTAAAGAGTGGTTCTGCCCCACCGGTCGGGTAGTTGTAGGTGTAGACTCCATCTCCGTCAAATCCTAATAGGATAGTAGAAGGTGTCATTTCTACCATGGAACGAATAGGAGTATGAGGAAGAGTTGCAGCGTGGGTTGGTTGCTCTTGCCATGAGTTGAGGTTGATGCTTTTTATTCCACTATTGAAAGTGCCTATTAATAATGTATCACTGTCTGATGGCGCTAAAAGGCTTTGTACATAGGTGCCTGGACAGAGCTTATGCAGTAAAATCCTATCCTTGGAATAGATACGCAGGCCACATGTGCTACCTATGGCAATGCCTTGAGGCAATTCTGTGATATAGGTCACATGGCTCTCTGAATCGATAAGCTGAGGCACTTCACCAAATCTGCAACAGTAGAGCCCGGTACTCAGTCCTATCCACAATTGTTCTTGAGAGTCGATAAGAAGGTACTGAAGGACCAGCCCCGTGTAGATATGTTCTGCTAAATCAAGGTAGAGTTCGAATTGGTCAGTAAGCAAGTTGTATTTGTAAATCCGTCCTACATTATTATAAGCATAAAGTGAATTGTTGGGGCTTATAGCTAACATGGTGGTGCTTCCTGAAGCATCGGATAATTTTTGATTGGTTCCTAATTGGTAGCTTTTCATCGAACGGCCATTGAAACGGTTGATGCCATCAAGGGTAGCCATCCATATAGCTCCTGACTTATCTGTGGCAATGGAGAAAACCCGCAGGCTGTTCAATCCTTCTTCGGTGCCAAGTTGCAGGCTGGAAAAACGCTGGACATGCTTTTCTGCATTGGCTGAGATTGAGGACAGTGTGAAAAAAAGTAAGATTAAAGTTTGTATAATTTGTTGAGTGTGGATATACATTTGATGTGCAGTATTGGTTAACGAGCACAAAAATACATTAACCGAGTGAATGTTCAAAGCAATAATTCAATAAGTTCTATTTTTTGAAGTCGTGTACATTGGAAATCAAACTTTTGTACTAATTCTGTGAGAACTCAAACCTGATATGTAGGGATTCAAACCCTATGAATGAGTACTTTGATGAACTTTGTAACCCGACTGAGAATCTGATTTACTAATTTTATATATAATATTATGAAAGTAAAGAAATGTAAAAGCACGTTACTCTACAGTACACTTGTTCTCTGTTTGTGGGGAGGTTTTCCGCAAGTGAGAGCTACCTCATTTGAGAGTTTTGCCATAGAACAGCAAAGCAACAAAGTTATAGGTACTGTGAAAGATGAGTTTGGTCCGGTGATAGGGGCCTCTGTCGTTGAAAAAGGAACCAGCAATGGTGTAGTTACCGACTTAAACGGCAAATTCAGTTTAAACGTCAAACCCGGCGCAACGTTAATCATTAGTTTTGTGGGATACAAGCAGCAGGAGGTGAAAGCCGGCAATGTTCCACTGAATATTGTACTTGAAGAGGACAGCAAGATGCTGGGTGAAGTGGTGGTAACCGCTTTGGGTATCAAACGTGAGCGCAAGGCTTTGGGATACGGTGTGGCTGAGGTACAAGGTGAAGCATTGACTAAGGCCAAAGAAACGAATGTCATCAATTCAATGGCGGGCCGTGTTCCGGGTTTGGTCGTAACCCAGACCGCGGGTGGAGCCTCAGGCTCTTCGCGTGTAATATTACGTGGTAGTACGGAAATGACCGGTAATAATCAGCCTTTGTATGTGATAGACGGTGTGCCTTTGGATAATACAAATTTTGGTAGCGCCGGTACTTATGGCGGTTTTGACCTTGGTGACGGTATTTCCAGTGTAAATCCCGATGATATTGAGAGCATGTCGGTATTGAAAGGACCGGCTGCATCGGCTCTTTATGGTAGTCGTGCCAGTCATGGTGTAATCCTTATCACTACCAAGAAAGCCAATAAGGATAAAATCAGCGTGGAATACAATGGAACTATGACTTTTGATACCCAGTTGGCTAAATGGGATGATGTCCAGCAGATTTATGGTATGGGCAGTAATGGTACTTATCCCATCAATGCGGTGTCTAATACCAACATGAGCTGGGGAGCCAAAGCCGATGGTACCAATATGCTTAAGTATTTTGATGGTGTGGAACGTCCTTATCTGATTGTTCCTGACAATACTTCCCAGTTCTTCCGCACAGGCTTTACTGCAACTAACAGTGCTATCATTGGGGTGAATAATGGCAAGACCGGTATTCGTTTTACCTATACTGATATGCGCAACAAAGATATCGTACCAAAGACTCATATGAGCCGGGACATCTTCAATTTGCGTGCCAATACTACTGCCGGGAAATTTGACTTGGACTTCAGTGCCAACTATACCCGTGAAGATGTGAAAAATCGTCCGGCATTGGGAGACAGTAAATCAAATATAGGTAAGAATCTGATGACCTTGGCAACCACTTATGATCAGGAATGGCTTAAGACTTATCAGGATGCCAACGATGAATACTCTAACTGGAATGGCATGGACCCTTATAATGTGAATCCTTATTGGGATGTTTACAAGAACTCAAACAACTCCAAGAAAGATCAATTCCGTTTCAATGGTAAGGTTGTCTGGAACATCACCCAACACCTGAAGATACAAGGGACAGCAGGAGCCGAGCTTAATTGGTTTACTTTTGAAGACTACAAGGCTCCTACCACGCCAGGATATGAATCCGGTTACTTGCAGAATAATAATTTCCGTAATCGAATGTATAATTTCGAACTTCTGGCACTCTATAATAACTCTTGGGGAGATTTCGACTTTAATGCGACATTGGGCGGTAACTTGTACAAGGTGAATAACCAGACTATAGTCACTACTGCCAAGGACATGAAGATTCGCGATGTGGTGGCTTTGATGAGCTTCAATGAAGTAAGTGTAGAGCCTTACAGTTATCGTAAGCAGATTAACTCTGTTTATGGTGCGGTAAACTTGGGTTGGAAGCACATGCTTTATTTTGATGCAACCCTTCGTGGCGATCAGTCTTCCACATTGCCCGTCAGTAATAACATGTACATTTATCCTTCTTTCTCCGGTAGCTTTGTATTCTCCGAGTTGCTGAAGTTGGGTGACAAGCTTCCTTATGGTAAAGTGCGTATGTCATGGGCGCAAGTAGGTAGCGATACCGATCCATATCAGCTCGGATTGGTGTATACCAAGTCTAAGTTTGCTTATCCCGGTTATACTATTGGTTATATCAGTAACGGTACTATCCCCAATAAGGATTTGAAACCTACCAAGACCAATTCATTCGAAATGGGTCTGGAACTGAAATTCCTGAAGAACCGTATCGGCTTGGACTTCACTTATTACAGCCAGCTTAGCAAGAATCAGATTATGGGGATGGCCAGCTCCTCGACTTCCGGTTACGGCTATCGTTTGATTAATGCAGGTGAAATTGAGAATAAAGGTGTGGAAATAGCTTTGAATACTCGTCCGATTCAAACGAAAGACTTCTCTTGGAATTTGAATTTCAACTTCTCGAAGAATAGTAACAAGGTGAAGAAACTGGTGGACGACATGGATATGTTTGAACTGGAAAAGGCTACATGGCTTGACGTACAAGTGGCTGCCAAGGTAGGTGAGAATTTCGGCTCTATCGTAGGTCCCGACTTCCAGCGTAACGAAAATGGTGATATCCTTATCGACCCCTCAACCGGATTGCCTATGTACGACAAGAGCAACCATGTACTGGGAAATGCGTCCTGGGACTGGACTGGCGGTGTCTATACCAACTTCTCCTACAAGAATATTTCACTTTCTGCCGTGTTTGATGTGAAGGTGGGAGCAGACCTTTATTCTATGTCAGCTCGGGCCGCGCATGAAACAGGCAAGAGCATGGCCACTTTGGAAGGGCGTGAAGCATGGTATAAGTCTGAAGAGGCCCGTCAGGCAGCAGGCTATGCCAAGGATTCTCCTGACTGGATACCCACCGGCGGTTTTATTGCTCCGGGTGTGATAGACAATGGTGACGGCACTTATCGTGAAAATGACATTGTGATTAATCCCGAGAAATACTGGATGAGTGTTTGTCGCAATGCCCCTTCCATGTTTATCTATGATAACTCTTATGTGAAGTGTCGCGAAATTACATTGAGCTACACCTTGCCCAAGGCTTGGCTGAAGAATGTGGTAGACGGACTAACTATATCGTTTGTTGCCCGTAATCCGTTCATTGTCTGGAAGAATATTCCGAACATTGACCCGGACTCCAACTACAACAATACCACCGGTATGGGTATGGAGTATGGTTCGCTGCCTTCACGCAAGAGTTACGGTTTCAATGTCAATGTGAAATTTTAAGAGACCCCATGAAATTTATCAGATACATTTACTAAAAAAGAGATATACAATGAGACACTATAAATCATATATCACAATGGCGTTGGCGGCATGTACTTTGTTTTTCGTTTCCTGCAGCGATGAGTATATGGAGAGCATGAATACCGATCCTTCAAAGGCTGACACCATCGATCCTAACGCACAACTTACCACTGCCCAGCTTCATACCTATGGAGATTTGGAGGTGAGTGAAACTTACCGTAGTTATATTTATGCCTTCAATCAGCAGTTGATGGGCTGCTGGAATACCACGAACTATGGTGGCCGCCATACACTTGATCTTAACGAGATGGGGCATATCTGGCAGAACTACTATTTGAAAAATATCAAGGACCTTACCGATGCGCAGGCACGTACTATGGATGATGAAGAGAAGGTGAACATCAATGCGGCTGTCCGCATCTATCGTGTCTATCTAATGTCTCATCTTACTGATATTTATGGTGATGTACCTTACTTTGAAGCGGGAAAAGGCTTTATCGATGGTAAGTTCACGCCTAGATATGACACGCAAGAAGAGATATACAATGACTTTTTTGCGGAGCTCGACGCTGCCGTAACAGCTTTTGATGGTACCAAGGACCGCATCACCGGAGATGTCATTTATAACGGTGATATAAACAAATGGAAGAAGTTTGCCAATTCACTCCGCCTGCGTTATGCTATGCGTATCTCGGATGCCAACCCACAGAAGGCCCAAGAAGAGTTTGAAAAAGCTTTGGCTGCAGATGGTGGTATCATTGCCTCTGGTGCTGATGACGCACTGATTCCTTATTTGGATATTGCTTTTGACTTTGGTGGCGAAAGCTATTCCGACTATCGTCGCAACGCTTTATCACAGCGGCTGTATGGTAACGACCCTCGCAATAACCCCAGTTTTATCTGCTCTACTTTTTATAATCAGTTGTTCAATACTGGTGACCCTCGGTTCTTTGCTATCATACGGTTCTACTTTGACCAGATAATGAGTACAACCAGTACTGAAGGGCGCATTGATATCACTGAAGAGGTATTGGCTAAAAATATGGCGCATCCGCGCGATCCAGGTGCATTCTTCTATGAACCTTGGCCCGAAGCGTACGAGAGCGACCTTATAAAAGAATTGCAGGAAAGCAATCCTGCCATTGAAAAGATTTCCATGGATACAGAAACGGAACCCAAGTTGGCAAGTAACTTTCTTGAGGGTGAAAACCCGGGAGTGGTTATAACCTCGGCCGAAGTGGACTTCCTGCTGGCAGAAGCTGCTTTGAAAGGATGGAATGTGGCTGGCTCCGTAGAAGAGCATTATAGAAAAGGTGTACGTGCGGCTATGGACTTCTTGACGGACAATTACGGATGTGATAAAATAACTGATGAAGAGTTTGACAACTATATGGCCAATAACATCATTGGTTACACGGTAGAGCAGAAAAAGGCATCTATCAATACGCAGGCATGGATTCTGCATTTCACCAATCCGTTGGAGTGTTGGGCTAATTTGCGCCGTTCCAACTACCCACAGCTAAAGTCTCCTGCAGAGTATGGCTTCAGCCAGGTTCTTACTGGGGGGGCGGCTATCCCGGTCCGTCTGTGCTATCCTGTGCTGGAATCTTCATACAATAAGAAAAACTATGAGGAAGCGCTGGAGCGTATGGGAGGTAATAATAGCTGGAATACCCCTGTGTGGTGGGATAAAAATAATGTTCAATAATTTCTGTTCAACATCAAATTAACTATCAATATGAAAAAGATATATGTTATGCTGTTTGCCATATTGGCATTCAACGCCTTCTTGACAAGCTGCAGCGACGAAGAGCCGTTCTCTACGGCTACGCCCAATGATGAGCCTCGTATACTCGACCCTACCTTTCCGGATCGGGTTAATGGAAATCTGGCCACATTTGCCAATTTCAGTCGTGACGGCAAATTTTCGATGAAACTCACGGTGACTCCCGCGGACTATACTACCGTAACTTGGTTTGTGGATGGAGAAGAAGTGGCTACCGGTACTGAAATAGAAAAGGAATTTATGGCAGGAACTTATCACCTTAAAATAACAGCTACCACCACTGTTGGGAAATCCACTTACCGTGAGGGGCTTATCCAGGTAAATCCTTTAGCGGATGATCCCAGTGCCACTGAAGTGGCATTCGAACGTATTGTGGCTCCCGGTAATAAAGCTTGTCTTTACGGCGATAACCTGGATAAAGTGGAAAGCATTCTTATTGATGGGATGGCTGCCACGGATATTACTTTTGTGGAGTCGGAAGATGGCAATTATGTGGAATATACTGTGCCTGCCGGCTTGTCGGAGGGAGATTACCGGGTTATTTTTATCGATGCCGAAGGAAATGAATATGGCGCCAATAAAGTGAAAGTGACTAAAGGGGCTATGATTACAATGGGAGCCAACCGTGCTACCGTTGGTACGGCATGGATAATGACCGGTATTAATCTTGATGCTGTTGTCTCGGTTGCGGTAGCTGATGTGGAGGTAGTGGAATTTGCAGAGCAAACTGCCACTTCTCTCACGCTGATTTGCCCGGAACTGGCAGAAGGGGAATATACAGTGACTGGTAAGACCAAGACCGGTGAGAGTATACAGTTCTATGCCAATGGTGAAGTTACTACAGAACAGAAAGTTACTATCTCTTCTGAGAAAGCCCTATGGGAAGGCCATCATTATGTGTCTTGGGACAAAGCGGACGGTGATCCGAACAAATCGTTCAACCTGATTCCTCAAGAAGTGATGACTGCCCTTAAGCCGGGAACTATTTTGCGGGTGTATTATTCGATAGAGCCTACAGCAGAATATCATCAGATGCAACTTGCTACCGGTTGGTGGACAGGGCTGATGGATAAGATAGAATTCAGTGAAGATGGTGTTTACGAACTGATTATCACCCAAGAGGTTATTGACAAGATAAATGCTGAGGCCGGATTCCTTTGTGTGGGACACGGTTACTATGTCGACTTGGTAACAGTTCAATAATTTCTAATAAAGAGTGAAAAATGCATACTTACATTTTACGATTTTTTCTGCTGTTTGCTGCATCTGCCACAAATCTTAGTGCACAGATACCCATATATCAAAATCCTGATATGCCTATCGAAGTGCGCGTTGAGGATGCGTTAAGCCGTATGACACTTGAAGAAAAGGTGGCACTTTGCCATGCGCAGAGCAAGTTCTCATCGGCAGGGGTGCCCCGTTTGGGTATTCCAGAGTTGTGGATGAGTGATGGACCTCATGGAGTTCGCCATGAGTTTGAATGGAATACTTGGAATTATGCGGGTTGGACCAACGACTCTATTACGGCTTTTCCTGCTCTTACGGCTCTTGCCGCTACTTGGAATCCGGATATGGCTGCACGCTATGGCAAGGCTATTGGTGAGGAGGCACGTTATCGTAAGAAAGACGTATTGTTAGGTCCCGGTGTCAATATCTACCGTACTCCCCTTAATGGGCGTAACTTTGAGTATATGGGTGAAGACCCTTATCTTGCCGGTGTAATGGCGGTTCCTTATGTCAAGGAATTGCAAAAAAACGGTGTTGCTGCTTGTGTGAAGCATTTTGCATTGAACAACCAGGAGCAGTGGCGTGGTACCGTTGACGTTGAAGTGAGTGACCGTGCTCTTTACGAAATCTATTTGCCTGCTTTCAAACAGGCAATAGTGGAAGGGGGAGCATGGAGCGTCATGGGAGCTTATAACAAGTATCGTGGCCAGCATTGTTGTCATAATGCCCGTCTGCTCAATGATATTCTACGTGATGAATGGGGTTTTGACGGTTGTGTCATTACGGATTGGGGAGGAGCTCACGACACCAAAGAGGCTGCTCTTAATGGTCTTGACATCGAAATGGGGTCTTATACTAACGGATTGACTTCGGATAATAGCTTGGGGTATAATCTCTACTATTTGGCAGACCCCTATCTGGAGATGTTGAAGAAGGGGGAATTGCCGATGGCGTCAGTGGATGCGAAAGCGAGGAATATACTGCGTCTGATTTTCCGGACTTCATTGAATCAGAATAAGCCGTATGGTTCACTCTGTACCAAAGAACATTATGATGTGGCTAAAGTAATAGGTGACGAGTCCATCGTACTGTTGCGGAACAATGGCATTCTTCCATTACAAGCTGATAAGTATAACCGGATATTGGTGGTTGGTGACAATGCTGTCCGTAGACTTACGGATGGTGGCGGTTCGTCGGAATTGAAACCAAAAGATATGATTTCTCCACTTGATGCACTGCGTGCCCTATATGGTGATAAGATAGAATACACCCAGGGTTATGCATGTGGCCGTCCCTTTTTTGGTCATGAGGAGGAAATGCGGCAGACGGTGATAGACTCTTTGCGTGCTGAGGCTGTGGCAAAGGCACGGCAGGCAGATGTTGTTATCTATGTGGGAGGTTTGAATAAAAACGCTTTCCAGGATTGTGAATCTACTGACCGTAAGTCGTATAATTTACCTTTTTCTCAAAATGAATTGATAGAAGAGCTTGTTGCTGTCAATCCAAATCTTGTGATAGCCAATATCAGTGGCAATGCTTATGCTATGCCGTGGTTGCAGAAAGTGCCTGCAATCCTGCATATTTCTTATTTGGGGACTATGGGAGGAGCGTCGATTGCAGATGTTATCAGTGGTAAAGTGAATCCATCGGGTAAACTGCCTTATTCTTTCCCGGTGAAGTTAAGCGATTGTTCGGCGCACTTTTTTGGTGAAGAGGCTTATCCGGGTATCGATACTGGCAAGGACGATGTGTCTTTGACGGATTATCAGCGCAATGTCGGTGTCAATCCTAAAGAAGAATATAAAGATGATATTTTAGTAGGTTATCGTTGGCACGATACAAAGAAGATTCCGGTTCTTTTTAGTTTTGGGCATGGATTGAGTTACACTTCTTTCAAATACGGCAAGTCTCGGCTGTCATCGAAGACGATGGATGAAAAAGGAAGTATCAAGGTAACAGTACCTTTGACTAATACGGGTACGAAGATTGGTAAAGAAGTGGTACAACTTTATCTTGGAGATCCGGTGTGTAGCGTTGTCCGTCCATTGAAAGAGTTGAAGCATTTTACAAAAGTAGAGGTCGAACCTGATGAAACTGTTCAAGTGGAATTTGTTATCACTCCTGATGATTTGAAGTTTTTTGATGAGGCAAGCCATCGATGGATAGCTGAACCGGGAGTGTTCAATGTGTATGTCGGGACTTCATCTGCAGATGTTCGTTGCATGCACTCCTTTAAATATATATGTGATTGACGTAATAATTCAACGGCAATTAAACATATATGTGAAGAAAACGTACTGTCTTTTAGGCAGTACGTTGCATAATGAATCATTCTTTTGAAGTTTGAAATTTAATCAATATACTTATCTTTGTCTTTTGAATAGATAATTGCCTAATATGAAACCATGATGAAACAGAAACTTCTTTACCTTTTGCCACTCTTCCTATTGTCGGGATGCGGGCAGGCTACTTACAAGAATGCATCTCTGCCGGCAGAAGAGCGTGCCGGACTTTTGCTGAAGGAACTGACGCTCGAAGAGAAGGTGTCCTTGATGATGGACAGCTCCAAACCAGTGGAACGTCTGGGCATCAAGCCCTATAACTGGTGGAATGAAGCGTTGCATGGAGTGGCGCGTGCCGGGCTGGCCACAGTGTTTCCCCAACCGATTGGTATGGCGGCATCTTTCTCGCCGGAGACTGTATACGAGGTATTTACTGCTGTTTCTGATGAGGCCCGTGCCAAGAATGCCTACTATGCATCCCAGGAAAGCCATGAACGCTATCAAGGATTGACAATGTGGACGCCTACGGTGAACATCTACCGCGACCCTCGCTGGGGAAGGGGTATAGAGACTTATGGGGAAGACCCTTATCTGACCAGCCGTATGGGGGTGATGGTTGTAAAGGGTTTGCAGGGCACGAACGATGGAAAATATGACAAGCTGCATGCTTGTGCCAAGCACTTTGCCGTACACTCCGGTCCGGAATGGAACCGCCATGAGTTTAATGCGGAAAATATCAAGCCCCGTGATTTGTATGAAACTTATCTTCCTCCTTTCGAAGCTTTGGTGAAAGAAGGAAAAGTGAAGGAGGTGATGTGTGCCTACAACCGCTTTGAGGGTGATCCTTGTTGCGGTAGCGACCGCTTGCTGATGCAGATTTTGCGCGATGAGTGGGGATTTGACGGTATTGTTCTTTCGGACTGTGGAGCTATTGCCGATTTTTACAGAGATTATGGTCATAAGACGCATCCTGATGCAGAGTCCGCTTCGGCGGCTGCGGTGCTGAGTGGGACTGACTTGGAATGCGGTTCGAGTTACGAGGCCCTGGTAGAAGCGGTGAAGCAGGGAAAGATTGATGAAAAAGCAGTGGATGTAGCAGTCAAGCGCCTTTTGACGGCCCGCTTTGCCTTGGGTGAAATGGACGAGCCGGAGAAGGTGTCCTGGACCGGCATTCCTTTTTCTGTGGTGGCTTCTGCTGGACATGACTCTCTGGCGCTCGACATGGCGCGCAAGTCAATGACACTGCTTATGAACAAGGATAATTCCTTGCCGTTGAAGCGTGGAGGTCTGACTATAGCCGTGATGGGTCCGAATGCCAATGATTCTGTGATGCAATGGGGAAATTATAACGGTATGCCTCCGCACACAGTTACCATTCTGGACGGAATTAGAAAAGCTTTGAGGAGTGATGACCGGCTTATTTATGAACAAGGCTGCGGATGGGTGGAGAGAGCTCAGATACAGAGCGTCTTCAACCGTTGCAAGACTGCCGACGGGAAACCCGGATTTACTGCACGCTACTGGAATAACGTGACTCGTGACGGTGAGCCAGTCACTACTGCCCAAGTGACCACTCCTTTCCATTTCTGTACATCCGGTGCCACGGTTTTTGCTCCGGGTGTGAACCTTACCGACTTCTCGGCTACCTACAACAGCGTATTCACTCCCGACCAGTCGGGAGAGGTCGTTTTTGACATCTATGCTTATGGCTCAGGGAGATTGCGGATAAATGGAGAGGAAGTGAGAGGATTCTCTAATCAGCATGGTGGGCAGAAGAGTGCTTATACTTTGCAGGTACAAGCAGGAAAAACGTATGACGTTGAATTGGATTTTGAATATTTCCGTAGCGATGCACAGCTGGACTTTGACCTTGGATTTAAGAATGAAGTGGATGTGAAGAAATCTGTGGAGCGTGTAAAGGATGCTGATGTCGTGGTCTTTGTGGGAGGAGTCTCTCCGAACCTCGAAGGCGAGGAGATGGGCGTTGAGCTTCCCGGATTCAGAGGAGGCGACCGTACGGATATCGAGTTGCCTGCTGTCCAACGGGAACTGATTGCCGCCTTGCACCGTGCCGGCAAAAAGGTGGTGTTGGTGAACTGTTCGGGTTCTCCCATCGGCCTGGAGCCGGAAACCGAGAGGTGTGGAGCTATCCTGCAGGCTTGGTATCCCGGTCAGGCAGGTGGTACGGCTGTAGCCGAAGTATTGTTCGGTGATTACAATCCGGCAGGACGCTTGCCGGTGACCTTCTACCGTAATGTGTCACAGCTTCCGGATTTTGAGGATTATAACATGACGGGGCGGACTTACCGTTATATGACCCAGGAACCGCTTTTCCCCTTCGGTCATGGATTGAGCTATACCTCTTTCAGCTATGGCGCTGTGGTGCTTGGTTCGGATAATATAAAGTCCGGTGAGAAATTGAGATTGAGTGTTCCCGTAACCAATACCGGCAAATGTGACGGTGAAGAGGTTGTGCAGGTCTATTTGAAGAAAAACGATGATTTCGAAGGACCGAGCAAGGCATTGCGTGCTTTCAAGCGGGTACATATCCCGGCAGGAAAGACGGTCGATGTAGAGTTTGATTTGGGTGATAAAGAGTTAGTGTGGTGGAATTCGCAAAGCAATACCATGTGCGTTTCCGAAGGCAGTTATGAACTGATGGTGGGCGGTAGCTCGCAAACTGCTGATTTGCTGCGCCGGTCTTTTGTCATTCAGCCTTGATACATCACTGACAGAGTCAAAAAAAAGTTTTCCGCTTGAGGGTGAGTTATGACCCTCAAGCGGAATTTTTATATACTGGGAATACATGTTCTTAATAATCCTTAATACGATATGTTAACTTCCTTGTTTCTTTGTACTTCTCTAAATTTAATTGATATATTTGTGATATCATTATGATATCAATTAAATTTATAGAATATGGAAACAAAAGAGTGTGGTTTCAGTGGTTTCAAGATGAATGGCTTTCTGGCCTTGTTCCTTCATTTGGTAGTGCTTACGGCGGTGATAATCTTTGGATTTCTCATTTCTGTGCCTACCTTGATCCTTTCGGTGTGTCTGTGCCTGGTATGGTTCATTATGTTTGCCGGCTATATGGAGCTGGAGCCGAACGAGGCGCGTGCTATGGTGTTCTTTGGCAAATACAAGGGAACATTCAAAGAGACCGGTTTTTTCTGGGTAAACCCATTCCTTAATAAGAAGAAGCTTTCGCTTCGTGCACGCAACCTGGATGTGGAGCCGATAAAGGTGAACGATAAGATTGGTAATCCTATTCTCATAGGGCTGGTATTGGTGTGGAAGCTGAAGGACACCTATAAAGCCATGTTTGAGATTGATTCACAAACAATGGCTGCATCCGCTCCGACAGCGGGTAATGCCAACCAGGTGAGCCTTGGCAATGCGGTGGCCAACCGTATGAATGCGTTCGAGAACTTCGTCATGATACAGAGTGATGCCGCTCTTCGTCAGGTTGCCGGTCAGTATGCCTATGATGATAATGAGGCTGATACGGAAGAGTTGACACTTCGTTCGGGCGGTGAGGAAATCAATGAACAGCTGGAGCAGAAACTGAATGAACGCCTGGCCATGGCGGGTATGGAAGTGGTGGAAGCCCGCATCAACTATCTGGCGTATGCGCCCGAAATTGCCGCTGTGATGCTGCGTCGCCAGCAAGCATCTGCCATTATTACGGCACGCGAGAAGATTGTGGAAGGGGCAGTCTCTATGGTAAAAATGGCGCTCCATAAACTTTCTGAAGAAGAAATTGTTGAACTGGACGAAGACAAGAAAGCGGCAATGGTCAGCAATCTGTTGGTAGTGCTTTGTGCGGATGAGGCTGCTCAACCGGTAGTCAATACGGGAACGTTGAACCATTGATAAAGGATACGGATGAAAGAGATGGGGGTTATAGGACGATGGGCTCTTATACTGCTCTTGCTGGGCAATGTATATGGGGGCTTTGCACAAGATGCGAATACTGCGCGCGCGCAGCACATTTATGAATTGTTTGTGGCAGGGCAAGGTGACAGTATCCATGCGGCATTGAACCGGGAGTTGCAGGAGAAACTAGCTCCGGCACTCTTTAATGATTCTTTCCGGCAAGCAGAGAAAATGTTTGGTAAATCCATATCAAAAGGAGAATGGAAGACCGATTCTGTCCAGGGAATTACTATCTATTATTCCGATGTGGAATTTGAACGTTATAATCTCCGCTTTCTAGTGGCTTTTGATGCTGACGGGGCACTGAATACAATCAGGCTGGTCCCTGCTCCTGCTGTTAGCACTGCTCAACCGGTAGCCTATGATGAGACAAAAATGGATGAAAGGGATATTACGCTGGGAGCCGACGGTTACAAGCTTCCCGGAACGTTGACTTTGCCCAAGCGGGCAGTCGGCCCGGATGCATGCAGGGTTCCTTGTGTTATTTTGGTACATGGTTCCGGTCCTCACGACTGTGACGAGACGATAGGTCCCAACAAGCCTTTCCGTGACCTTGCTTGGGGATTGGCGGAACGCGGCATTGCTGTCGTCCGCTATGAAAAACGGACAAAGGTATATGGTGCGGCTTGCGTTCCTGCCGGTCGCGAACTCGATTATGATACTGAGGCCGTGGACGATGCCGTTGCCATAGTGGAGCAGGTAAGGGCTTTGCCCGAGCTGGCTCCTGACAGTGTGTATGTGTTGGGGCACAGCCTGGGAGGTACATTGGCTCCCCGTATTGCCGGGCGTTCGAAAGGTTTGGCAGGTATCATTATCCTTGCCGGGCTGGCAAGACCGCTTGAAGATGCTCTTGAGGAACAGTTTTATTATACCTCTTCTTTGACGGATTCTTCAGTCAATGTAAAGGCTCAACTTGATGAACTGAAACAACAGTTGGCTAATGTCAAAAAGCTTGGTACGGAAGAGTTTGATGAAACGATTTCCTTGCCATTGGGGCAGCCCCGCTCATATTGGCTGTTTGCCAATGCTTACAAACCGGTGGAAGTTGCCGCTAAACTAAAGCTGCCTATATTTGTTCTTCAAGGGGAGAGAGATTATCAGGTGACTATGGAAGACTTCGGTTTATGGCGTTCCGGTTTGTTGCGCTGCAAGAATGCATATTTCAAATCTTATCCGAAATTGAATCACTTGTTGCAGGAAGGCAGCGGCAAGGCGACTCCGTTTGAGTATAGCCATGCTTCGCCCGTCCCAGCATATGTTATGGATGACATTGCCTCCTTCGTGCGGGGCAAGCAGAATACTCTTTGATTGGTACTTGGTTATATCAAAGTAACTTCAATCGTAAATCGTAAATTGTTAAATAGTAAATAAATAGTGGCTAAAAAAGAAACTTCAACCAAAAGCTTTGTCCTCCGTGTGGATGCTGCAACGATGGATGCCATTGAAAAATGGGCAGCCGACGAGTTCCGTAGTACCAATGGACAGCTTCAGTGGATTATCGCTGAAGCATTGCGGAAGAGTGGGCGGATGAAGAAGTCCAAGAATCCTCCTCCGTCTGAAGAGAAAGCAGAGGAGGATTCGTAATAACAGATTCTAAATCGCAGATAGTATGATTAATCTTGGTCCTTATTCCGGCAAGAATTGCCCTAATGTCCGTTTTTAACCCACTGTGATTGACCGTATTCTGGAAGGTACGGCCCTGCTTATCGTGCTCGTTACGTGGATTACATTTACTGGCTGTATACCCAAAGAGAAGGTGCCCTGCTGCCCGCCGTCTGGGTGATGGGTGGCTGTTCCATTTTCTGTTTCCTTTTGATGGGGGGATTGGCGTATCTTCCCGTCCGTTTCATCAATTTCCCTATTCGGGTCACCGAGCGCAATGCGGCTGTTCAATATTTGTTTGCCATACGCCTTACCCGGGTGATGAACATCATTCTGTTGTTAGTGCTTTTGGGCAGTGTTTGGGGCTTGTATTATGCATTCGGCAAACTCCTGCTCCTTGTCTCGTTTGTTTTGTTGGGGGTGGCATTTATAGGGTACTATATACTGGCGTTTAAATATAAGTAGCCTTACAGTCTGTTTAATAGTCCTTTTTACCACTTACCCTCCTTTCTCATCTTTATTTGTTGTTATAAATCTGCCATTACCTACTAATGGTTACTCTTTCTCTTCTTTTCGTAATTTTTAGGTATTGTTCTCCTTTTTAACTACCTCTACCTTTGCCCCAATAAAATTTAAGATAAAAGATGAGAAAATTAACAGGCTTATTCGTTTTATGTTTTCTGCTTTCTGCCAATGCTTTGCAGGCTGCTGAACCTGAAAAAGTTACTTCTGCAGCAGAGAGTACGGAAATTTCAACAGACAAAGAGAAAAAGGAAAAAGTAGCGAATGATGGCGACAACTACAAGAAATTCCGTTTCGGTGGATACGGAGAAATGGTTGCAAGTTTTAAGGATTATGGTATTAACCGTTTCTATGGTGCGCCTGAAGGCAATCCAGACAAACATAGGAATACAATTTCTATACCCCGTTTCGTGTTGGCTCTGGATTACAAGTTCAATTCCAAATGGATACTCGGTGCTGAAATCGAGTTTGAATCCGGTGGTACGGGTACTGCTTATGAACTTGAGAATACGGAAAACGGTGAGTATGAAACGGAGGTGGAAAAGGGTGGCGAAGTGGCTATCGAGCAATTCCACATTACCCGTTTAATTGTTCCACAATTCAACATACGTGCCGGTCACATCATTGTCCCGGTAGGATTGACCAACGCCCATCATGAACCAATCAATTTCTTTGGAACTTATCGGCCAGAAGGAGAGACAACCATCCTTCCTTCTACGTGGCATGAAAACGGACTCGAGTTTTTTGGTTCTTTTGGAAAAGGATATGCCAGCTTTGATTATCAGGCCATGATAGTGGCCGGTCTGAATGCCAATGGTTTTGACCGTAACACCTGGATAGCAAGTGGCAAACAAGGCATCTTTGAAGAAGACAATTTTACTTCACCGGGCTATGTGGCTCGTTTGGACTATAAGGGGGTTCCGGGGTTGCGTATAGGTGCTTCGTTCTATTACTGCGCTGATGCCGGTTCCAATTCTGACAAAGCGGATACTTATTCGTCTACCGGTAAGATTCCGGTAAGAATCTATACGGCAGATGCCCAATACCGTAATAAATATGTGGTTGCCCGTGCCAATATGGTATACGGAAATTTGGGTAATTCAGCGAAGCTTAGTGAGGCAAATACCAAATTGTCGAATAAATCTCCTTACAGCCGTATAACCCCCATTGCAAAGAATGTAGTCAGTTATGCAGCCGAGGCCGGTTTGAATATCAGCGCTTTCTTCAAAGGAAACAGGAAAGTTCCGGTTATCTACCCCTTTGCACGTTATGAATATTATAATCCGCAAGAAAAGGGAGAGGCCAGCCAGATAATGGAGAAACGTTGTCAAGTAAGCATGTGGACTGCTGGATTGAATTGGTATGCCTTGCCTAATCTGGTGGTAAAGGCTGATTACACCACCCGCCAAATCGGAACAAACAAGGTTTTTGGAACTGGTAAGTATAATAGTGAAAATGAGTTTTCGATCGGTATTGCCTATATCGGTTGGTTTGTCAAGAAGTAGATGAATAGTAATCAATTAATTTTATACAAATGAAGAAAAATTTCTTTTATGCGACAGCTTTGGTATTAGGGCTGGCATTTACGGCTACTGCTTGTAGCGATGATGATGACAACAGTACAGTTAATCCTGCTGACATTGAGTATAATTCGGGGAATGCAGCAAGTTGGCACAACTACATGAGAAATGTGGCGGCTTTGTTGAAGACAGATGCCACCAATCTTTATGATTCTTGGAATACGAGTTATAAGGGTGGGGCAAGTTTTGCAACTTCCTTCAAAGCTCATAATGGTGCCTATAACTTTTCAAGTGCCTGGAACTGTATAGAGCAGGTTATCGACGGTTGTGTTGAAATCTCCAATGAGGTAGGTGAGACGAAGATTGGTGATCCATATAATAAATATATGGCAAACAATGTTACAGAGGCCCTCTATGCTGTTGAGTCATGGTATAGCTGGCATTCCCGTGATGATTATACCAATAATATTTACTCAATCCGCAATGCCTATTACGGCTCTTTGGACGGTAAGGTGAGCGACAAGTCAATTTCAAAATTGGTGGCTGGAGCCAATGCGGAGTTGGATACGAAAGTGTCGGCAGCTATCACTACGGCAGCATCGGCTATTCAGGCTATTCCCCAACCTTTCCGTAATAATATCAACAGTCAGGAAACGGTAGCGGCTATCAAGGCTTGTGAAGAACTGGAAAGTGTATTGGATAAGGAGTTGAAACCTTATATCAGGGACAATAGCACCATTAACAGCAATGAAGCACTTGACCCGATTGTTGAAAATTATGTCAATGTTGTGGTTTTGCCTACCTATAAGGATTTGAAGGAGAAGAATAGTACGCTGTATGACGCTGTGGTGGCTCTTGCCAACAATCCCTCTAACAGTGCTTTTGAGACGGCATGCAATGCTTGGATAACAGCCCGTGAACCTTGGGAGGAAAGTGAGGCGTTCCTATTTGGGCCGGTGGATGAGCTGGGGCTTGACCCGAATATGGATAGTTGGCCTTTGGACCAGAACGCCATTGTCCAGATTCTGAATTCCCAGAAATGGGGCGATTTGGAATGGAGCGAGGGTGATGATGATGCAAAAGTTGAATCTGCCCAAAATGTACGCGGATTCCATACTTTAGAATTCCTGCTTTTCAAGGATGGCAAGCCTCGTACAGTTAAATAAGAATTATTTATAAACAATACTCAAGAAGTAAAGGGGGGGATTTGGAGAATCCTGCCTTTACTTCTTTGGCATGTTTGGATATGCCATTATTAAAAAGTAGATAAAGATGATGAATCATTTAATGAGATATTCATGTCTTCTCCTTTGTTTGTCGGCAGGTTTGACTGCTTGTGATGATGATGGGATTGACGTGTTGGATATAGAGATTCCTGAAGGATACGCTCTGTCTGCCGGAACGTCCACAATCTTCATGAATTCATCCAAGGCCTATGATTCACCGGCAGATTGGGTGTCGGGTGTTTACAACAGTCGCTTTAATGATGGTGACGGGCTTTACGATGATGTGCGTACGAGTAGCAATGGCATGGGAGGGGGGCTTGGCCCAGTCTATGCGGGGTATTCTTGTGGCAGTTGTCATCGTAATGCCGGCCGTACCAAACCGACGCTGTGGAGTGAAGGCGGATCGGGTAGTTACGGGTTTTCCTCGATGCTGGTTTATATAAGCCGCAAGAATGGTGCGTTTTTTCAGGATTATGGCCGTGTTCTCCATGACCAGGCCATTTATGGAGTGAAACCGGAGGGAAAGCTTTCTGTGGAGTATACTTATGAGACTTTTACCTTTCCCGACGGAGAGAAGTATGAACTTTGCAGACCGGCTTATTCCATATCCGAATGGTATGCTGACAGTATAAAGCCTGAAGATATGTTCTGTACGGTGCGTATCCCGTTGAGACATGTCGGTATGGGGCAAATGATGGCTTTGGAACCTACGGAGATTGAAGCGCTTGCTGCAAAAAGTAATTATCCGGAGTATGGTATAAGTGGCCGTTGCAATTACATTACCGAACGTGGTGTGAGAAGCTTGGGGCTGTCGGGAAATAAGGCTCAACATGCGGATTTGACTGTTGAACTTGGTTTTTCAAGTGATATGGGTGTTACCAATAGCCGCTATCCGGAAGAGATATGCGAGGGGCAGGCCCAGGTGAATCAAGGCAGCATGATGGGGCTTTCTTATGCCCAGTTGGATGTTTCTACAGAAGATATGGAAGATGTTGACTTGTATATGCAGAGTCTTGGTGTTCCTGCACGGCGTAATGTGAATGACCCGCAGGTGATAAGGGGAGAACAGAATTTCTATAAAGCCAAGTGCCATCTTTGCCATGTCACCACGTTGCATACCAAGCCTCGGGGCTCCGTGCTGTTGAACGGTACCCGTTTGCCATGGTTGGGAAGTCAGACAATTCACCCCTATTCGGATTTTTTGCTGCATGATATGGGCTCCGAAATTATGGGAGTCGGTCTGAATGATAACTATGTAAGTGGGTTGGCGCGTGGCAATGAATGGCGCACTACTCCGCTTTGGGGTATCGGGCTTCAGGAAAAGGTAAACGGACATACCTACTTCTTGCACGATGGCCGTGCCCGCAATCTTGTTGAAGCCATAATGTGGCATGGGGGAGAGGGAGAAGCATCGAAAAATCTCTTTAAGAACATGAGCAAGGATGACCGTGATGCCCTGATTGCATTTTTAAATTCACTTTAGAACTAATAAGCTTTATATAAAAAGTAATTATGAAGAAATTTTTATATGTCGCCATGCTGGCTGTTTTGCCTTTGACCGCTATGGCGCAACATGAGGAAGATACGGAGAATGGTGTAGTGTCATTGGCCGGAAGAGAAGGTTTTACCATTGAAACAAAGAAAGGTGACTTTGTTTTCAAGCCTTATCTGTTGGTACAAACGAGTGCTAATTTCAATTGGTATGATGATGAAGGCTTGGATAAGGCTTATAACCAAGATAATATTGCCAATTCGGGTTTTTCCATTCCTTATGCCGTACTTGGCTTTACTGGCAAGGCTTTTGGAAAAGTGGCTTTCAATCTGTCCATCAATGCTGCTGCAAGTGGAGGAGCGCTGTTACAGCAGGCGTGGTTCGATGTACAGCTGAAAAAACAATTTGCGATTCGTGTCGGAAAGTTCAAGACTCCATTCTCGCATGCCTATCTGACAACTCTTGGCGAAACACTGCTTCCCCAGTTGCCGGTTTCTCTGACGTCTTCTGTAATTTTGCCTTATTCGTTGAATGCCGTGACGCCTAATATCGGTACGGGATTTGACCTGGGTGTTGAAGTTCACGGTCTGGTGGCAGATAAGTTCGGTTATGAAGTCGGCTTGTTCAATGGAACCGGAGCTTCCGTGAATACAGCTTCAAAGACGATGAGTGATGACTGGCATATCCCTTCATTGCTGTATACCGGACGTCTGACTTATATGCCCAAGGGGGTGATGCCTTCCACACAAGGTAATCCTAACCGTTTGAACGAGGATAAGATATTATTCGGTCTTTCGGGTTCTATCAATGTGGAGAGTGAAAATGAGAGTACCAATGATACCCGTGTGGGGTTGGAATTTGCTATGTTGAAGAACAAGCTCTATCTGGCGGCTGAAGCTTATTATATGAATGTAGGTTTCACCAAACGGCAAAAGATAAATGAATCGTATAGCTTTTTAGGCGGTTATGTGCAAGGTGGTTACTTTGTCGCTCCCCGCCTACAGCTTGCCGCACGCTACGATATCTTCAATCGTAACGGTACGGATGACGACGGTTTCCTGAATATGCCTGCTGTAGGTATGAACTACTTTTTCAGAGGATGCAACTTGAAATTGCAGGCAATGTATCAGTATGTAGCCCGTTGGGGACACGACACGCAGCTCGACCGTGATAATGATAATTTAGGTCTGGCCACTCACTCTGCCACGGTGATGCTTCAATATACATTCTAAATGAAGTCAGGAAAGGATTCGTCTATGAAAAAATACATTCTTTTCTTTTTTCTGCCCGTGCTTCTTATAGGTCTGCATGCATGCGATGAGGGGAGAATTTATGAGAATGCCGTTGTGGCCACGGGTGAAGGACGCACAGTGAAGATGACAGGCCGGATTAGTGGTGTGGATAAGTGGTCGGGCGACTATAGTGTGGTAGTGGCAGGATTTGATGATGAAAGCGATTATGCCATTGTTTCAAAGGTTGTTCCGGCATCCGAATCGGATAATGATGAAATCCAGTTGACAATGTCCGGCATAACGGATGAGGTGACAACTGTCGAGCTATGTGTAATCAATAAGTTGAGGAAGCGCATTGTCAGTTTGGTGGCAATGGAATGTACTGAAATCGCTGATACTATACTTATGGATGCAGGAACAGTTGATGCAAGTATGTACAATGCCATTCAACAAAAAATATTCAATGCCACTTGTACGGCTTGCCATGGTCTTAGCACCACTCCGGGTGGTGGCTTGAATCTGCTGGAAGGACATAGCCATGCTGATCTGGTCAACCGGGCTTCAACGACGGTGGACGGTAAAATGAGGGTTATGCCCGGTAATGCGTCAGAAAGTGTCTTGCATCTCATATTGGGTACGGACATCAGCTCGGATTGGCGTATAGACCATTCTCAGATGATAACCTCATCTGATATGCAGTCTTTGATTGGCAACTGGATTGACGATGGTGCACAGCCGTAATAATGATGGGCCTTACTGGTAATACCGGTACTTTTTTGAACAACAACGACTAATTGATATTTAATATGAAAAATAAACAACAACAAACTAATCAATTGGAGAATACCTTAACCGAAATCTTTAAATATGAGGTAGAAGCGGGTGTTTCGGAATATCATGTAATGATTCATGCCACCAGACCGGAAGCGACTTATGAAGAACAGCTGAA
This sequence comes from Bacteroides sp. AF25-5LB, assembly GCF_003602965.1. Taxonomy (NCBI): domain Bacteria; kingdom Pseudomonadati; phylum Bacteroidota; class Bacteroidia; order Bacteroidales; family Bacteroidaceae; genus Bacteroides; species Bacteroides sp. AF25-5LB. The sequence goes on along the minus strand of NZ_QTMC01000022.1, from coordinate 8,189 downwards.
TGCGGTGGTCGACACTTACTGCCAACTGCGTGAAAGTGAACTACAAGGTGCTGTTGCCATCTTTAAACGCTACTTTCTAAGTGACGCCGCCAATCAAGCAGATATGCTACTGGCGCTTTCGGCAGAATGTTCGGATTGTGCACTCTCCGTGGTAGAGCAGCCGCCGTTGAACGGTACAAAGATTGCACTGTGGGTCTATCTGCAGAAAGGTGTGGAAACACAGGTGCTTCATAACGGATTGTTCGAAGTGAGACATGGCGCCTACCGTCACCTTTGGGGAGGCGGCTCTTTCAATCGTGCTGCCAATTCGGAATACCAGACCCGTCTGCTGTTGAATGACTATGTGATGCAGCTGATGGAACAGGGCTGTAAGCTGGCTGATAATTGCATACGTACCTGGTTCTTTGTACAGAACGTGGATGTGAATTATGCCGGAGTGGTGAAGGCGCGTAATGAGGTGTTTGTTACCCAGGACTTGACGGAGAAGACTCATTATATTTCCAGTACCGGTATCGGTGGCCGTCATGCCGACCCAAAAGTGACGGTTCAGATGGATACTTATGCTGTAGATGGTTTGAAATCTGAACAAATTCACTACCTTTACGCACCGACACATCTGAATCCCACATACGAATACGGTGTGAGTTTCGAGCGAGGTACGTATGTGGATTATGGCGACCGTCGCCAGGTGTTTATTTCGGGTACTGCGAGCATCAATAATAAAGGTGAGGTGGTATGTCCCGGAGACATTCGCAAGCAGACGGAACGTATGTGGGAGAATGTGGAGGCTTTGTTGAAAGAGGCTGGCTGTACGTTTGATGATTTAGGACAGATGATTGTTTATCTGCGGGATGTTGCAGACTATACCGTGGTCAAAGGAATGTATGACGAGCGTTTTCCGGATACTCCGAGAGTGTTTGTATATGCTCCCGTATGTCGTCCGGGTTGGCTGATAGAGATGGAATGTATGGGAGTCAAGTCTTTAGAAAACAAGGAGTTTGCTCCATATTGATTTTTTTACTTTTAATTGATAGCTCTTAATTGAAAAAGTTTCTCATAGCTGTTTATGGTTGTTTGCTGCTCTTACTTGCTGCAACTACGTTTGTAGAGCAGACATACAGTACGGATTTTGTAGAAAAGCATGTTTATCATACGATTTGGTTCTGTTGTTTGTGGGGAGCCCTTGCTGCGATGACTGTTGTTGTGCTTGTAAGACAGCGGTTGTGGCGGCGTCTCCCGACGTTGTTGTTGCATGGCTCCTTCCTCGTGATTTTGGCGGGAGCCATGACTACGTTTCTTTGTGGCCGAAAAGGATATGTGCATCTTACTGTCGGCAGTGAGGTGAACTGCTTTTTGGAACAAGACGGCAGGCAGGTTGTAGAGTTACCGTTCACCTTACGTCTGGACAGTTTCCGGATTGAGTACTATCCGGGTACGGATGCTCCTGCAGATTATATCAGCTATATTCACGGTGAGACGCCCGTCTCCATGAACCGTATTCTTTCACGGCAGGGGTTCCGCTTTTATCAGTCTTCCTTTGATGAGGATATGCAGGGGAGCTGGCTGACAGTGAATTATGACCCGTGGGGGATAGGGGTTACCTATAGTGGATACCTCTTGTTAGGTGTCTCCATGCTCTGGATGCTGGTCAGCCGGGGTGGAGAGTTCCGCAGGCTGCTGAGGCATCCGTTGTTGAAGAAGGGAGGAATGTTTGTTCTATTGTTGCTGTGTCTGGGAAGTGGGGTACATGCGCAGAAGAGAAGCCTTCCGGCACTGGCACGCAAGCAGGCGGATAGTCTCGCCCGTAAGCAGGTGATTTATAATGACCGTGTGGTTCCTTTCAATACCCTTGCGCGCGATTTTGTACTGAAACTGACGGGAAAACCGTCTTATGGAGGCATGACGCCGGAGCAGGTGATTGGTGGATGGCTTCTGCGTCCGGAAGTTTGGCAGAATGAGCCGATGATTTATATCAAAAACGAGGCACTCCGTCGCCTGCTTCATTTGGAGACACCCTATGCATGTCTGGCTGATTTGTTCGACGGTGAGAAGTATCGCTTGCAGAAGTTCTGGAAGGGGAAGCAAGACCATCATCAGAAAATGACTTCTCTGGAAAAGGCCATTGTAGAGGCGGATGAAAAGGTGGGACTGATTTTGATGCTCCAAAATGGTACATTGATTCGTCCTTTGCCGGAAGACGGGAGTGTGGAGCCTGTTTCCGATACTAAAATACAAGCCGAATTGCTGTATAACCGTATTCCTTTCAGCAAATTACTGTTCATGTTCAACCTTACGGTGGGGATGCTGGCTTTCTTCCGTCTGCTGTATCGCGGCCTGCGTCGTTCGTCGGCATTGTCAGACTCTTCCGGTAGGATTGTAGCGCTCTCTTTCTCTTCGCGTTTGGCAGATACTTTTTTCCCGTTTTCTCTTTATGCGGCGTTTCTCTTTCAGCTCTTCGGGTATGGCCTGAGGTGGTACATCGGTGGGCGAATACCGTTGGGCAACGGATACGAAACGATGCAGTTCATGGCATTGTGTGCGCTGTTCCTGGCTTGTCTGTTTCGGCGGCGCTTCCCGTTTATGGTGCCTTTCGGCTTTTTGCTGTCCGGTTTTGCCTTGCTAGTGTCTTATTTGGGACAGATGAATCCCCAAATCACTCCCTTGATGCCCGTGCTTGTTTCTCCATGGCTCAGTACGCATGTGTCGTTGATAATGATGTCTTATGCTTTGTTTGCCTTTATGATGCTGAACGGCATACTGGCATTGTGTCTTCGCCGTTCAGCCCGGATGTTGATGCTGCTCGGCCGATTGCTGCTTTATCCTGCCGTTTTCTTTTTGGGAGCCGGTATTTTTCTGGGTGCGGTTTGGGCCAATGCTTCTTGGGGGCGATATTGGGCTTGGGACCCGAAGGAAGTATGGGCGCTGATTACCTTTATGGTTTATGGAGCGGCGTTCCATGCGCGCAGCCTGCGCATTTTCCGCAGGCCGTTATTCTTCCACATCTATATGATTGTCGCTTTTCTGACAGTCCTGATGACCTATTTTGGGGTGAACTACATCCTTGGAGGAATGCATAGCTATGCCAATGCTTGATTTGCGGGTGGTTCTACCTATTTATAATGACTGGCTTTTTTCATTATACCTAATTTGAGCGATTGCGTACTGTCTGCCGATGCCTTATCTTTGCAACATCAGATTTGAATGAATTAGTTAGTCATAATTACGTAACCACTTTTATGAAGATAAAAGGATCCCCACTTTCCGATGTGATATCGTGAAGTGGGGATTTGTGTATGGCGTGGCGGATACTGTGGGCAAGGTTGGTTAAGGCTACTTGTCAGACTGCTTGAGTCATAGCATGGGGAGGGCTGACATAGGGGATGAGCTTTGTCTTCAGCCTGAAGATGCACATCTCTATGCTGAAGATATACATCTTTACGCTAAAGATGTATATCGCCAGTCACAAGATAAACCTTAATCAATAGCCAGAGGCCTTTTCCCGTATGGGGGAGAATACTTTTGCAAGGGATTCATCCGTTTTTTCCCTATAGGCCGTAGTGGGTAGGGAAACAGTTGCCGGAAGAACCTTATAGAGAGTCCTTGATGTCTCCCAATTCCACTAGCTTGTTCACAATAGCGTAGATGGTAAGCCCTGCCGGAGAATGTATCTGCAGTTTGCGTGCAATGTTACGGCGATGGGTAATGACAGTATGAATGGAGAGGTAGAGTTTGTCGGCGATGGCTTTGTTGGTCATGCCCTTCACAACGCAGGTGATGATTTCTTTTTCGCGCTGGCTCAGGGTTTCTTGTTCGCTGTCTTTTTCCTCTTCCTCCTCGGTGTGCAGCAAGTGGTTGATTTTGGAGGTGATGACATCTATGTCATCGCACATGGCGAAGTTCTCGTCATATTCCTTCAATATGTTGTTGTCGATGACGGAGCATACCATAGCAATGTACTTGATGCCGGATTTTCCGTGTTCTGCCTTGAAGGCGGGCAGGTCGAACCAGCCACCGAAAGTGGGGTTGATGATGATAATGTCTGCCGGATGCATGTGAATGTAGTTTTGCAGCGATTCCGGAGAAGAAACTTCAATAGGGTGTGCATTCAAGTTGGGAATACGCTTCAAAACAGCCGTCAGACCACTTCGGATGATGACCGAAGTTTCTGCAATGACAATCTTCAAAGAAGTATTATTGTTCATTTTTCAGTTTCCTTTCTATTTGCGCTACGGCGGGAACAAACATATAATCTTCTACCTGGCAGTGGGTGGCAAGGTCTTGTTCGCAGTTGAATATATCGAACAAGACCGCATTTAGGAGATTGTTGTTCTCCTTTTCCGGGTAGTATTTGATGATGATGTTCTTCAGTTCTTTCAGTTTGGTGTCTATCTGATTATGTTTGCTGGCAAAAGTGGCGATGTTGTATTCGTCCGATAGTCTGCCCTGGAGCAAGTGCTCTACGTAGGTGAATACGGCCTGGTTTTCATATTCCATGTGGCGGCGTACCTCCTTGGCATATTCATCGAAGAACTTCAGGATGAGGTAGGCTACATCGTTTGTACTGGAACAATCGATGGCTTCGATGAGTTTGCGGCGGATGGCCGGCAGGTTGAAGTCGAGGAAATACGTGTGGGCACGCTTCAGATAATCCATAAGGGCGGGAATGGAAAAGTCACTTTCATTGCCGCTGTAAGAGTATTGTTCTTCGCTGATAAAGTTGGCTACGGCGAGGAATGTGGGGCAATCGATGCCTTGCGCTTCGCAGACGTCCTTCACGTTCTTGTCTCCGAATCCTAATGACAGTCCGAAGCGGCTCATCACCATTAACAAGGAGTAATTGTCACAGATGAGGTCGCTCATTTTGTCCGTGGAGCGGTACTTATGTTGCTCATTCATTGTGTGTTATTGTTTTTAATTCTCTGATTCGTGCGCAAAGTAACGGCTTTTATCCGAGAACTGCAATCACTATTAGTAGGTATTTTGCTTGTCGGGAGATGGTTGGAGAGTGGTGTTTGCCGGATAAACTAAAAGCTTTAGTTTTATTTAACGAGAGAAATTAGTTTTTGAACTAAATAATTTAGTTATTTGCGGAAAACAAAGAATGTTATGAAAGGATTGACTGCAAAAGAAGAAGAAATCATGGGCTTTTTCTGGGGAAAAGGACCCTTGTTTGTGAAGGAAATGCTGGCATTCTATGAAGAGCCGAAACCCCATTTCAATACTTTGTCCACCATTGTGAGGGGATTGGAGGATAAGGGATTCCTAAGCCATCATGCATATGGTAACACCTATCAGTATTATGCGGTGGTCAGCGAGGAGGATTTTCGCAAGCGGACACTGAAGAATGTTATCAGTAAATATTTCAATAATTCCTATCTCAGTGCAGTGTCGTCTTTGGTGAGGGAAGAAGATATATCTTTGGAAGAACTGAAACTGTTGATACAGGAGGTGGAAAAGGGAAAGGATTGAGGTAATTGAAAATCTAATAACTCTTGCTTATGAAAAACATCGGATTGGTTTGTTGGTTGCTGGTGAGTATTTGCTGCGGATTGCAAGCAAAGAAAATTGTAAAGACTCCCTATTTCATGGCTTGTAATACGCGTAGCATCGAAGTGGAGCGAGTGACGCTTGGAAAAGATACGACCTGGCTGGCGGTAAGGCTTTATGGTATGCAGGGCGATAAGGTCAGGATTGATTCGACAGCTGTGTTGCGGGCATCCGGAAAGGATTACGGATATTTGGGAAATACCGGTTTTGCCAGGGATGAGTGGACGCATATTCCCGCTTCCGGTGAAATGGTTGCTGTTTTGAAGTTTAGTCCGCTTCCGATGGATACTGAGAGCTTTGATTTCGTAGAGATGCCGGGTAGTGATGAAGGATGGATAATTTATGGTATACAGCTCAACGGAGAGAAACCTCGGGTGGATATTCCCGAACGTTTGCGGAATAAGAAACCGGATGAGGTTTTGCCATTGCCCGGACCGGAACTGAATGTGGGAAAGACTGTCATAAAGGGGCGGATATTGGGGTATAAACCAGAGTATGGAGTGACGTTACGCTACTATGACTCGCCTTGGTTCTTCATGTATTTCACCGGTAAGGACTTGAAGATAGCGGAGGATGGCACGTTCCGCTATGAGACGGAGGTGCTGTTGCCGAGCGGTGCTACGCTGTGGATATCCCGTTCGAAAATAGAATTGTTTCTCGTTCCGGGTGGAGAACTGGATGTCACAATCAATCTGCCTGAAATATTCTATTCGCAAAGCCGTCTTTTAAGCCGGAAAAGGGATGGTGTAACGGATAGCCGTGTTTGGTTTGAAGGAGACTATGCCGGTCTGAATACCGAGTTGCTGCGGTTCGGTGAAATGAAAAGCTTATCGGGAACTGATGATTTTTATGCAGATATTTGTGGGATGACTCCGCAGGCATATAAAAAGTATCTGTTCGGGCATTATGAAGATGTGCAAAAGAAACTTGTAAAAAACAAGGATATGAGCCAGGCTTGCCGTACTTATATCCGGGCAAATCTGGATATGAATCTGTTCAGCCTTATCTATAATTACAAGAGTAACCTTAGTTATGCCCCGATGTTTTCGGGCAGGAAGGGGGTGAAAAGGGCGGACATGACGGTTGACAGTACCTCATACTTCAAGGAAATACTGCAACTGGATATTCTGCATACCCCCGAACAGAAATATTACAATTATTATACGGACTTTGTGAAGACCGCTACCGGAAATCTCCGGGATAAGTTTGTGCAAGACCCTCTTTGGCCGGACATGCTTCTTGCCGGGCGTGCTTCCCGTAATCTGAGCAAGTACATGCCTTTGACTGAGGAAGAGTGTCGGACGGTGGACAGCATCGCTTCTCCCGACCTCAGGCAATTGTTCCTGATGAGAAACGGGAGGATTGAAGCCGAACTGAAATCAGAGTTGGAAGCTACTAAGGGAAAGACCGGATATAAGATTGTTGAGGTGGAAAAGGAGGTAGCGGCAGACAGTTTGTTGCAGGTCATTACTCGTCCTTATCGTGGCAAGGTGGTACTGGTGGATATGTGGAACACCTGGTGTGGCCCTTGTATGCGGGCCATGAAAAGCCTGAAACCGTTGAAAGAGGAGCTGAAAGAGGTGGTTTATCTATATATTGCCGACGAAACATCTCCTGAAGGAAAATGGAAAGTAACGATACCGGATATACCCGGTATTCACTGTCGCATTAGCAATGAGCAAAGTACGGCATTGGCAAAGCTGTACGAATATCCGGGTATCCCGACCTATTTCGTCGTGAACCGTGAAGGAGATATCTCCTACAAAGCAACCGGATTTCCCGGAGTGGAGATACTACGGAATGAACTGACCAAGTAACTGTAAATAGTAAATCGTAAATCCTTAAATAGTAAATAACTCCATGGGTCTGTTTTTTGTTTATATACTCAAATCTTCTGTTTGCCTGGCGATATTCTATCTGTTTTATCGCTTGTTGCTGGCACGCGAGACGTTTCATCGTTTCAACCGTTTTTCATTGTTGGGCATTTTGCTGTTGTCCTGCCTATTGCCTTTGGTAGAGGTAAGTGTGAAGCAGGAGACGGAAGTGCACCAGACGATGCTGACATTGGAACAGTTGCTGATGATGGCGGATGCAGTGAATGCCACTGAGGCCGGAGCAAGTGCTGAAACGGCAACAGTCACCTGGATACAAGTGGCGCTGCTTGTCTATCTGGCAGGAATCGTTTTCTTTGCCTTCCGCAACGTATGTTCGTTGGTACGGTTACTGATGTTGCTGAAATCGGGTAAAAAAGAGGATATCGGCAGCTACTTACCGAGCAGAAAGGAACGTGTCACTCTGATTGTGCACAATCGTGACATAGCTCCGTTCAGTTGGATGGGATATATTGTCATTTCACGGAAAGACTTGGAGGAGAACGGACGGGAAATCCTTATCCATGAGCTTGCTCATATCCATAACCGCCATTCCTGGGACTTGCTGGTAGCCGATGTCTGCATTTTCTTCCAGTGGTTCAATCCGGCATCATGGCTACTGAAGCAGGAGCTGCAGAATATCCATGAGTTTGAAGCGGATGAAACGGTAATAAAGGAAGGTGTGGACGCAAAACAGTATCAACTATTATTAATCCTCAAATCCGCAACTAAGCTCTTCAGCGTCCTTCTTGCGTCTAAACGTCCTCTCAT
>NZ_QTMC01000021.1:0-82084 GCF_003602965.1 Bacteroides sp. AF25-5LB | reverse complement strand
TGAGAGGACGTTTAGACGCAAGAAGGACGCTGAAGAGCTTAGTTGCGGATTTGAGGATACACTCTTTGGGTTGAGATAAAGGTTCTGATTTTGCGTTTTCCCGATACACATAAACTATATTGGATTTCAATCCGGTTTCTAATTCGAGATTTTCCAGAATCCGGGCTATCTCCATTTCTGCTTTCACTTTCTTTATTTTAGCTTCTTCTACCGTCTGTTTCATGATTTTATCTTTTGATAGTCCAACACAATACCTCTTTTCTCCAGTTCCTTTAGAGCCTGTTTCTTGCAGTCCTCCTTTACTTTCTCGTCGGTCTTGTTCTCCCAGCAATCCACACAAAACACCCCATAAGGCGTATTATAACAGCCGCCCTTTACGGGCTTTCCGCATTTTTCACACTTCATTTCTTACCCTCCTTATCAAATTCGGATAATGCCTGCTCACAAAACTTGACCTGTTCCAAAGCATAATCCCTCCTATAGGTTATTATATCACGTGTTGTATAGTCCGTACAAAATCGGCCTATAATGCTCCTAACATGAAATCTCACTGGCTGCTCGCAATGGTTCAGAAGAATCACGTATTCATCGTTTCTCGGATGAAAGCACAAAAACCGATAATAATTCACTTCACCATTCAAGCATTCAATCAGTTTTTCATCTTCCCTTAGATTTTCAATGTCTTCTATATTTCTTATTGGTCTCATAATTCAATATTTTTTATTATTTTTTCTATTCCGCTCGCTCTGTACCTCTGCCATACACATCTTGCACCATGACGCTTTCAGATGGTATTCCTTACCGTTACGACGGGCTGTCCTATCGAAAAACCGGGATAACGGAAGCGCTCTACCACAGCGGGTGCACAGCTTACGCTCCACTCCGTCAACCACCACCCGGTTACGGGGTTTCCTCCTCACGATTTCACATGGCCCGCATTCGGACGCGCCGTACCTCCTGCAATATGCAAGTGAGTGCTTGCCGCACTTGGCGAAGGAGGTGCAATCCGAGCGGGGAACTGTCTGGTGAATGTTCATACTATTTGCCTTTTTCTATAGATTCTATTGCCAGGAATATCTCATACATTACTTGTGGGACAATAGCATTGCCGTATGCCTTTATCGATTCCTGCCGCCACTTTGAAAAGGCAATACCGTCCAATCCGGTGAAAATCCCATCATCTCGGCTACAAACTGGGGATTGAGTTGGGAAGTTTTCCCACCGTTCTGCAAATGATGTTCTCCTAACATTACCGGCAGGTTGCACAGAGCATCCGTCCTCATTTTCCCGTTTTTTCTTTTCAATGCTTGTGGGGAAACGGAGGGTTGATAATCCCTCGCTGCTGGAGTAGGCAACATTCCGTTTATTGCCATTGTTGTCAAAGCTGTGCCCATTTGGCTGTTCGGATTGTACTTCTTTGTATATTTGTCCGCTTCCAGGGCATTGGGAGTCGGAAGCAGCCGAACCATTCTCGCAAGTCCTACGCTTCCGTTCTGTCCATTCTGATTGATTTTCCTCGGAGTCCCGTTTCTGGTCGTAACAAATTGGTCGTTCTTTCCAATTATCGCTCCGGTTGTTGCATCGCTCGCCATCGGTGTCGGGAGCAGTCCTACCGGATAGAATGTTGTTTTCCCATTCTCGTTGCATACCTTCAGACCCTGCGTCTGCACGGTGGGCAATAAAGAAGACGCGGTCTCTTCTGTGCGGCGCTCCGACGGCACAAGCCGGAATAATAACCGGTTGGACGGAATATCCTTCACGTTCAAGATCGTTACACACTGTTTCAACGACATATTCCTGCCGATGCAATATTCTTTTTCTGTTATCTTCTCCGAATAGAGTTTCTTCGCTTCCCAACGAAGTTTCACTGCCTGGCTGTACCATCGTGAGGATTCCAGCAACGTTTTCACCAACAACCCAATCGGGCTGAATCTCCCGTATCGCTCGTAGCATTTCCGGCCAGAGATAGCGGTCATCTTCCGCTCCCTTTCGCTGTCCGGCACAAGAGAAGGGCTGGCAGGGGAAACCTCCAGTGAGGACATTGATTTTTCCCCGCCACTCTGTAAAATCTGTTTTCGTGATGTCTTCATAACTTTTGCTGTTTGGAAACCAATAATCAAGTATCTTTCTCCCGAACGGGTTTATCTCGCAATGGAACACGTTTTTCCAGCCCATCATTTCAGCAGCTATTTCTGGACCGCCAATGCCGCTGAACAGAGAGCCGTGTGTTAATCTTTCACTCATTCTTCTGATTCTTTAGGTTTCCAATCAGACGGTAATTTTGCCCACTCGCGGAACTTGGCGTCGAAGTCGTCCATGTCCCTGAACATATCCATCTTCGAGTTTTCTGTCTCTACGAGTGAGGAGAATTCCAGGAAGTACATGTCGGCGCTCTTGACAAAGCTATTATGAAGCCTTTTCAAATTTCCGAGTAGTAACCCTTTGGCGTTCATCAGGTCTGCCGCTTCCTCCACCAGCATGTTGGCTTCACAGTTCAGTATGTGTGCGGCTGAAAGAAGGCTGGTCAATCTGTCTATGCTGCCATCAGCCTCGGCAGCTTTAATCAAATCTTTCTTTGGTTTCATTGTTTCTGCTTTTTCTTGCAAGTTCATCAATCATTCGCTGATACTCCAATTGTTCGATTTTCTTTTCAATCTCTATGTCCATGATTATTTACCGTTTGTTTCTTATTTGGATAAACCCTCGTTTTTCGCATTCCTTCAACAGTTCCATATCTTCATCCCTTATATCGCATGGCGTCTCATGATTAACACTCATGTAATCCGATATGCCAAACTTTTTGCATATATCATAGTAAAAGCGTCTTTGCCTGTCTCTTGTCGTCCAACATATTGTAAGTCTCATACTTTATTGTCAAATTTATGCTTTCGCCACTACTTACGTAAACTGATACTACATACACGATTTGCCGCTCGTTTCATGGCTTCTGCATCTCCACTTTCCACAAGCTTACGTTCACGTTCAAGATACTCGGCATAGGAAATTCTGTTGTTGCCACGTTCTTCTATCTCCTTTTGGCGTTGTATCCGGTATTGCTCACGCTCATAGCGTTCGATGTCGATACGGCGTTCCCTGATATAGTCAAGCATGGCACTTGTAATCTTCATCGGGTCTATAGCACCATAGAACCGTCCATATTTACCTGACTTAAACCGTGCAATAAAAAAGCATATCTCAGCCGCATTAAGGTAATAATACTCAGAAATAAATATCTCTGCCAACTCATTAAGCTGCTCCCTGGCAATCTTGGTAGATACCTCTGCAAAGTCATTAAGTGTGCCGAATTGGATTTTCAACCATTCCAAAGGGGTTTCATCTCCATAAGTCGAAGCCAATAGCCCTAATGTAGGTATGGAGGAATTCATGGCTAAATCAGAGAGGGTTGCCTTGCATCTGACAATTTTGAACTGCAAATCGGGATTGTAATCAAGAATGAATTGTGCTGGGTCAGGATATTTATTCAATAACGCCCTCTGCTTCAAGTTCTTTTCTTTTTTTTGCGGCAGCTTCTCTGACGGTTGTAGCGACTGCAAGAACTGAATCACGTTTTCGCTGCTCGCTATCCTGTTGATTTTTACTAAGTCTTGTCCCATTATAGTTTCCTTCCAATATTTTAGTAAAGTTTGCTTGTTTGAAAATCCAATCAAAGTCACATTTCCAATTGCGGTCATTAGCTCCCAGCAGGAACGGGGATTGAAGAATGAGATTGAAAACAGTCCTCACTGACTCTTTTCCATATTGGGCTATCCGGGCTTTTACAGCCTTTTTTCTCACATCGGTCATTGATTTTATCTGCTGGAGTCTATCTTTGAATGTGGAATTATAGTATTCCATCAATCCGCTGTAATCAATCTTTTCAGAAAGAGAGGGCGAAGAAAGCTTGTCTTTCTTTGATACTCCATCAGGAGTATTTTCTTTCTTTTGCTGGGAAGATATATCTATATACTCTCTTTCTTCTTCTTTCTTTGTATTTGTGCCCTCCGTGTGCCCTGATTTTTGCAAAAGTTCGGATTGCGGCAGATTGTTGTTCACAGACTGTGCCCCAAGTTGTGCCCTTAGCTGTGCCCATTCGGACTGTAATTCTTTGATTTTCTTTTCAATATCTGTGCCCTTGCATGTGCCCTTACTTGTGCCCATTGGATTATATTCTTCATATTTACATAGGGTTATAAGGTTCATTCCCTGATTGCACTCAACAGTTATCATACCTTTTTTCTTAAGATGCACAAGAAAGGAACGCACTTTCTTTTCAGACCATTTCCAGCGTTGAGATAAAAATCTTATGGATGCAGGATATTGACCTCTTGAATAAGAGATTTCTCGACCTCCGATACTCTCCTTTCGGGGCGTTGCCTCAAATCGTGCAGACTGGATTAAGTCTAACCACGCTTCACAACTGCTAAAAGTACGGGCTTCATTCCACATTTCATTCGAGAAAAACCTGCGGCTTAGCCTCAAAAATCCTTCGTCCATAATTTTAGAATCTCACGTTTGTTAATTGCCTTCCTTTCGAGTAAACTGCCCATTTCCCATTTCCGCTATCAAACAACCGTAAGTCCGACACCTCTCCGAAACGTTTGATATTACCACATAAATCCACAATCCAGCCACATTCTTTGGAAGGATGTGGGCGGATGGCACGACCGACTATCTGATACCACATAGCAAGTGACATTGTAGGACGTGCCATAACGACTGTATCAAGTTCCGGATAGTCAAAGCCGGTGGTTAATACCCCGACATTCGCCACTACCGAAATTTCACCAGCCTTGAACGCTTCAAGTATCCTTTCGCGCTCACCTTTTGGGGTGTCACCCGAAACGATTGCGGCTCCGGGTATAGACCAGGTAAGCCGCTCCGCTTCTTTCAGAAAACGGGTAAATACCAAAATACCTTTCCGTTTTCCTCCGGCTTTGGGATTCATCAGCCTTTGGACAATATGAACGAGATAGCCGTAAAAGTCTATCCGTTCATATTCTCTCTGAACTGACCTATCCGTGTAGTCGGCACCAGTGGTATTTACTTTCAAATTGAGTTCGTTCCATCCCGAAGGATTCATTGGATAATAATTTAGTTTTGCTAAATATCCCAAATCTAATAGGGTTGATACCTGTACATGGTAAATGACCTCTGAAAAGACATGAGGCTTTGTCCGGGTGATGAATTTCAGCATAGAGCCGAAATCACGGCTAGAGCTTAAACGGTATGGTGTTGCAGTCAAGCCAAGAACCTTGCACTTTACCGCATCAAAGAAATCCTTGTACATTCCCTCTTTAGGGTTTACAAGGTGGCATTCATCAACAATGATGTTCTTGAAGTGGGTAAACAGCTCAGGATGATTCTTCACACTGCCGATGGTGGCAAATGTTATCCGGCTTATTTCTTTTGAGTTAAAGGATGCTGAATAGATACTGCAATCAAGAATACCGTATGAACAGAGTTTCTTGAAATTCTGTTCGAGTATTTCCTTCGAGGGCTGGAACACCAAGGTATGACCGTCAAGCCTTGCGGCTATATCCGCTATGATAAGCGACTTTCCGCTGCCCGTAGGTAACACCATAATGGCATTTGTTTTCTTCGCCTTATTGTTAAAGAAAGAAACGGCAGCATCAGAGGCTTTCTGTTGATAATCTCGTAATACATAACTCATAAACCTTTCTCCTTTCGTAACTTCTTATTAAGTGCTTTGTAATACTTGATTAGCTGTTCGTACTCAAAATCAGTCATTTTGGAAGTGCTGGCAGCTTTCACTTTTAGCAAATCAAATTTCTGTTGACCGATTTTAGCAATTAGATTCACCCGATAGCCTTCCAAATGATCAGCTTTGAATCTGTTGCAGTGTCGGCATTCGGCATGGCAATTATTCTCATCAAACCGTGTTGCCAAATGTGTACGACTGAAATAGTGCCCGCAGTCCGCTTGTGTAAGCGGCTTTATCTGTCCACATGATATACATCGGAAGGAACCGTTTGGCATACAATCACGAAGCCGGATGAAAAGGGAAAACTCCTTGTCGAGTTTAGCTTTCAAATCCGGCTTCTTCTTTACTGTTACCCCTGCTTTATCAAACAAGGGTAAAGGCTTGTCTTTCTTCTTAGCCTTTTTCTTTATGTAGTACATACTTTCTGATTTACCTAATTAAAAGCCCCGAAGCGTATTCTCCGGGGCACAACCATTATTTAAGACCCGTGCCATTTATGTGTGGCTCACATTTATGAGGGGCGTGACAGAATCGAACTGCCCTCCTCTACAATGCTGCGCATTACATTAGTCACACCAGCCAAACGCCCCATATTCACCTGCCCAATCTTCACAGACCGAGCAGGCAGGTTAACAAAGTTATTCCATATAAGCCATTGAAAACTCTTTCGGAATAAAACGCCCGACCGGGATAGGTTTAGCAGATTCAATGGCTGTATGGATTTCCCTCTTTCTGAACTCATGTCCCTTTTCTTTGGCTTGTTTCTCACATTCTTCCTCTTTGTTTTTGAGATAGTGGGTAATAAGCATCATCGCTCTGTCAACGTTGAAGGTGTTCACGACAAAAGTCTGAACTCTCTCGTCTTCATTCTCCCCATCCGTGAATGTGATTTTCGTCTCAATCTGGTAGAATTTCTTTTCATTCGGTTTAGATTCTTCGTCACTATCTTCCATCTCATCGTCCATTTTGTCAACGTATTCTGCCATAGTGATTTCATTTTTGAGATAGGCAAGCGAAGCATCGTCAACCTTACGTTCTTTCAAGTTGTCAGTAAGAATCACGCAGGAATCGAACTCCTTTATCATTGTCAAGGTGAACCCGAACATATAGTTTAGTTCGATGTAATCTTTCAAGATACTACAAGTATTCTCCAATCCGGTGGCATACAGCAGGAACTTATGTTTCTTGTCACCTATTTGCGCTTGAGCGATGTACGGATATAAAACGCTGTTCTCATTCTCGAACGCCAAACGGTTCTGGTTGCTGACTTCCACTTCCTTGATACCGTCTGCTTCCATACTGAAACGAATTTTCGCCAAAGTGTCTTGGTCTATCAGCGTGCCACGGTCAAAAAGAATTTCATTCCGTTCGATGGTTACTGTTTCACCTGTATCTTCATCAATGAAAGATTCCTCCCATGTTTTGAGGACACGTTTTGCAAGGTACATGTTGAGCATCTTTTTCGGGTCAGATGTCACATACCTGATTTCTGTTTTTCTTGTTTCTATCATAACTAAATAAATTCTTGATTTCTTTGTATTTCCTGCTGTTCCTCAAATTTCCAACAATATCCACCTGCTGTTTTTCTTTTGTTGTTACAACATTGTGAGATATTTTGAAAATTTATGCCGGTATCTCTACAAGCGTCCATTAATGTCAAATGTCGCTTTATAAAAGCTCCATTCTTATCTAATTGAATAACTACTTTACCTTGAGATACGGCCCTTCTTCTTTGGGCAGTACCATAACTCAAATTATAAGCGTGAGTACACCATTCCAAATTAGACAAGCTGTTATTGCTTTTGTTTTCATCTTTATGATTTACAACTGAATACCTATGAGGATTGGGTAAAAAAGCCTCTGCTACTAAACGATGAATGTTAAGTGTATGTGAGCGTCCGCCTTTGAATAGGTTTACACATTTATATCCACATCTATCTTGTAGTTTAAGGATATGCGGCTTTTTCTTCATTAATTCACCATTTTGTAGTCTTACGTAACTGCATATAGATTTAATTCTACCCCTGTCTGATACTTGATATAAACCTTCATATCCGACAACATCTTTCCATATTTCTGCCATTATAAATAATCTTTATTTCGTCCAATCTCTATTTCCATTAGTTGAATCAATCTATCTTCATCAGCAGAAGGTAAATATATTCCGCATTCAGCACTTGCCCAATTACGAAAACGGGTAATACTTGTACTCATTTCTGCACTATCTAAATCAGCAGAGCTGCGCAATATCTTTATCCGTCCCAAATACTTGTCGTCTCTCTCACGAATGAAAATGGATGGATTAACAAGCTTTTTATAATACTGTTGCTTCACCCACTCCAACGTGTTTCCGGTCTCACACGCAAAGTAACCTAAAATCACATGCAAATATTTATTGCTTTGCAGGCTTCTTTTAGGCTTTTTCTCTGTGAGTTCTACAACCTTACCGCTTTCTGCGAGCTTTGCAGAACGAGCCTTAAATTGCTCTTTCTGCAAAGGGTTTGAAGTATCGTAAAGGGACATACGCTAAAAAGGCAAATCATCCTTTACATTGCCATTAGCATCAACCGGAGGCGGGAAATTCTGCGGCTGTTGCTGATAAGTCGGCTGAGGTGTAGGTTGTTGTATCGATGTTGTCTGTTGGGATTGAGATACACCGCCACGCGCTTCTATTTTATAGCATCGAATGGATACCATACGTTTGAATTCTCCGTCTTGATTCGTCCAAGAACGCCCTTGTAAGACAAATGATACAGTAACAACATCACCCTGATTAAAGCGGTCAAGTTCTGTACACTTGTCACCCGAAAACTCTAAGGGAATAATGTTCTCATACTCGCTACGCTCTCCCGTATAAGGGTCGTAAGTGGTAGCATCTAAAATAAACTCCCGTTTTGTAAATGAGGAACCACCGTTTTTGGATGGTATTTGAACGGTTTGTCCGATTTCGATTATCCGTCCGGTTATTTGGTTTGCCATTAATTTTCTCCTCCAAAAATCTTTTTATCGGTTATAAGTTCTCTGTTTTCTTCCAAAAACCGGATAAATTCCTCACAATGATTAGTGAGAATAGGAATATCACGTTCTGGATTGAAAACGTATGTTTCTGTATAGGTATCTACCACAAAACCGCCTTTATTGAACTCTACAATGTTGTACTCAAATATCCGTACATCCGAACCGTTCTTCATCAAAGCGTAAGGATAAACCAAATGTTGATGGTGGTCTTTGAACTTCCCTACGGTATAGCTTCCAGTTGTTTTGATGTCGTGGATGCTGGCCGGCATCAGCTCGTCAATCACCCCATAAACCAAAACATTGCCGTATGCGGTTGAAAGAATCGCTTCTACCCTTTGTTGGGTCAATGCTCCTTTGAAGTAACCGGCGAACTCTCGGCAAAGTGAGATTGGGAAAGTAAAAACACGATTATTATAGGTAACTCTCAAACCTATAACCTCGTTGGTCTGAACCTCATCGTAATACAAAGGTTTACCTGTTTCGTCACAAGCTCCTTCGCGTATTGCCTTATATACCTTTTCAACCTGCACCGTTTCGGATTTCCGATTTTCAACCATACAGTCAATAACCTCATTAAAGGCTGTTCCCTTGTCTGCCGCTTCGCTGTCGAATGGCCTGCGGTTAATCCGGTCTATCAGTTCTTGAAACTGCTTCTGCCGAAACTCTTCTTCCGTATATGGTGGATTCTCACTCCACCCATAATAACGCTCATATATGACATCGCTATTAAGGTAATTGAAGTAAGAATCCAACAATGTTGCATATATACGATAGTTAGGCTGCATCTGAGTAGATTTTAGTTTCCTTATTGAATACCAGTCCCAAAGCCTTTACCTTTGCAGCAAACAAACTTCTCGCCATCATCAAAGAACTACCAACGTGTTCAAACTCATTGATATGTGAAGCGAACTCATTAGCGGAGTTGGCATCGGTGATAAATTCAATGCTTTCTTTTATTTCTTCTATCACCTTGTCATACTTTTCCTGCGCTTCCTTCTTGGCAGCAAGCATACCCAAATACGAATTGATTATCTTGGCGGTGATAAAGTCGTTCTTTGCGGTTGGATTACCATTCTTGTCAAGGATGGTAGGAACTTCCATCACTGAAGGAAGATTGCATGTATTCTTACCGTCATTTCTTGAAGTCGGGTCAAAAGTTATAGTGCGTCTTTGAACACCTCTTTCGCTTTTCATTTCAAGATAGCCGAGCAAATCCAGTTCGGTAACGATGGAGTTGTAGGACTTTTCACGCAAGGCAGGGATAAACACGGTATCATCACCTTCTTTCCGTGTGTCGCGATGGGCAACGAAAATGATGTGCTTGTTAAGCCCCGAAAGTGTTCGTGTCATCCATGAAAACTCCGCATTGATACCACTCCAATCCCTGATAGACGGTTGGCGGCTGCCACATTTATAAGTAATGATGAAATCCATCATCTTACCGATAGTATCAACTACAATGGTCTGATAAGCAGACAAATCCTCCTGCAAGACCTGTTGAACATCACTCCATGAAGTGACCTGTACGGTATCTATGTTTTCCAAATGCGCCATATTCATACGCTTAACGCCATTATCGAAATCCAATAATAACGGTTTCGGTGCGCTCAATGCCACTGTTGATTTTCCCATACCAGCTTGGCCGTAAATCATCATTTTCACTGTGGTAGGGATTACTAATTCATTTGATTTTTTGATAAGACTCATAATAGTAAAATTTAAAGGGTTAATTATTCTCTTTCTGTAGAATAGCATCTACATCACTTTTTCGGTACAATCTCTTACCTCCTATTTCCAACCTGCACAAATATCCAATTTTATGCCATCTCCATAAGGTTGACTTATCGGTATGTAGAATCTGACTTGCCTCTTTAATGGTTAAGTAGTCCTCTTCCGGTCTGATGAAAGAGTCCCTAATACTTCTCACAGTCTTTTTTACAAGATGTTCTGCGAACTCTTTCAAATCAGTGGACTTTATTGTCAAAGTAACATTGGCACCACTATTTAAAATATCCTCCATGTTCATTCTCTTACCCTTTCTATATGTTCAATTCTAAATCTTCGTAACCTCCTCATATCACCTTGTTCGTGGTAAAGTGACAAAGAAAATATACACAGTAAGCAACATGCGACGGACACACGGACTATAGGCGAAAAATCCATCGTGAGCCTCACACCGGCTATCCGTTCATAAAGCATTGTTGCAAGTTCTCTCCCATTCCGTACATGCAATATTTCAAAAGCCTTTTGCAATTGGTTATTAATCGTGCTAACCGCCCGGCATTTAAAATTGGCGATTTCCTTTTTCTCATACCCTTGTGCATACATCCGTGCTGTAATCTCGCATTCAGGGGTGAGTTCTGTGAATACCCGTTCCATAATCGTGTGAGTTAGATGACTATGACTCCCTTTTTACAACGACAATACCTTTTTTCGGATAAGACTTTGAAGCCCATTTTTTACCCTCAAGAAGATGCTTGGCATTTAGAAGTGATACGTTGTTGCGGATTGTCTCAAGTGAAGATATAGGCAGCTCTATCGTGGCTCCTCTCTTCATGTTTCTCATTTTCTCTTTACTTTCTACTTTTTCCATAAATGTTATATTAGAATGATTGGTGGGCGTTGACGGACTCGAACCGCCAGTCTCCTCCAATGAGGTGTGTTAACCATTACACCGAACGCCCCAATAAGAAAGGTGCGCTATCTTCACAGACGGCACACCCAGTACAAACACAAAATAAAACACGACAAAACAGTTTATACTAACACTTTTTACGCAACTCCATACCGGTTATCACTGCGAGTATAACAGACAAAATAAATATTGTGGATGTCAATACAATCCCCGCCATGTATAGAGGACCATCCTTTATTATGGAATTGCATAACATCATTGTCATACACAGCAGTACAAGCAACGAAAAAGAGAACATAATTATCTTCATAACATCGTCATTGCAACCAGTTCATCGCTATAGAATTCTACAAAATCGTGCTTTCCGAACTCTACCATTACTTTATCCCCATTGATGGCGCAAATCGCCCCAATCTTGCTTTCCCATCCGGGATGTTTACACTTAACCGGCATACCTATATATGGCATACGTGATTTATACATACTTTTTCCCATAATCGTGTGATTTTAAATTTTACCGCCCGTACAAGGATGAGGTAAAGCGGTGCGCACTTCGCTTTGCCCGTGGCTTTTAGTACGGTAGTAGCACTAACCTTTGCTGCGGTTGTGCACCCTACCCGATTCTCGCTATCGGATGCCAGTCTTTAGCTGTCAATAGGGCTATATTGTCGATGTGCGTGTCGGTCGCCTAATCCGTCATTACTTACACCTCAAAGACTATGGTTACACATCTATTAATTGTTAAACATTGCACAGCTCGCAAGCCCCAACTTGCTTATGTGCGTTCGTTATCTTTGGTTGGCAAAAACGGCTTATGAATTACACCGTAATTGCTTTCACAGACTTATCAAAGAACCAATCAATAGTACCCTACCCGATTCTCGCTATCGGATGCCAGTCTTTAGCTGTCAATAGGGCTGTCGTGCGTGATATAATCGTGTGATTAATCATCGTAAAAGAACTTCTCGCCCGGCTTTCTGAAAAGCCTATAACTTGCATACAAGCAGCCTAATACTATCAATGCCTCTATCATACAGCCATTCTATCAAGTTGAAACTCTATGTAATCAATCTCTTCTTGAATAACCTCTAAGGCCTCTTCTTTGGTATCGGTATTACAGAAAGCACAAGCCTCTGTGTCAGACATCTTATCAACTCTATCAAGGTCTATACAAGCCTTATCTAAAGCCTTTTCAAGCCCGTAGGCTTCTACACTGTCACATACTCTAAACTGTCTCATATCAGGCGATTTTTAAAAGGTTAGCTTTCTTAAAGCATCTGAACTCTTGGCGTTCAGTATCATAGTAAGTTTGAACGGTGTCGTTCTTCTTTCTGTTGTCAGTACCAGTGACGGCAGGCATCAACTTTTCATTTAGTGTACCGTAGGCTTCTCTCACAGAACCGTCCACCTTTTGAAAATAGAATTTCACAATCTTGCTTTTCATCTGCAATTTCAATTTCATGTTAGCCCAAGCGCATTTTAATGCTTCTGACATCGTGAAACCGTTCTTGCGAACGAACTGCCATGCAAGGCTCATAACTTCATGTAAAAAACTCTTCGTGCTCATAATCGTGTGATTTAATATGTTTATACTATTTGCATCATCAATCATTTAGTTTATCTTTGCTACGTGATTGATTGATGATGCAAATATACCAATAAATTTGGTATAAAAACAATGTATACCATTTTTATTGGTATAATAAACATCATTTAACTATTAGAGCATCTTATACCTTATTATAATATGAAGAAAGAAAATATAAACTATGTATCGTGGATAGCACTTGTATTGAGTACTATTGCTATATTACTATGGTTATGCAAATACGAGCCTGTGACATGGACTCTATTCGATTCTATGATTGCTTTTCTTTCTTTCGTTGTAGGCTCATTAGCAGTGATGGTTGGGTATAACATTTTTGGGTTAAAAAACGACCTAAAAAATGAGATAGAAGAAAAATTGCAGGATATAAGCGACCATCATGTAATTCATACAGCAAAAACTATGATGTACATAGAAATGAGATTACTTCACATGGCTGTCGAATTAAACAATATAGCAGATATAAGGCAATCTATTTACATGATGATTGACACCACAGAAAAGACTAAAAATAAAGAAGATATAGATTATATTATTAACCAGTTGAAAGGACTTGAATCAAAATATGGAAATGAATTGTTTGACAATACATTCAAAAATAAACTAAAGATTAGATTCGGAAGAATTGGTTCTTTCTCTGATAACGCGCTCATCTTCCTCCATAATCTTGAAGTATGATTCTTTTGCGTTGTCAATGAGGTTGTTTGATTCTTCAAAAGGGTCTTTTATTTCTTTGAAATACTTTTTTCTCATAGAAATAGCTCTGATAAGGAATTTAATTATATTCATATCTGAAAGCTAAAGCGACCGACTCCAAAGTTGCGGTTTGAAGTTAAGTCGCCTATATAGTCCCTTAACGGGAGCAGTTAAACAAATTAGTCGAAATCATCCGCAACATGATTTCGGAACAAATATACCAAATAAAATGGTAAAACCAAAAGAATTCAATCCTGAGATTGGGAAGAGAATAAGAAAAGCGATAAACTATATCGTTTTTATAGAAGATTTAGCCAATCAACGCGATGTAGCGGAATTAGTCGGCAAGGATAAAGACAATTTATCGAAAGCCCTCAAAGGAGATACCACATATACAGGTATCTATATTGAAGCTATTTGCAGTAAATACTCTACATTCAACAAAGAATGGTTTTACACGGGAAATGGCGATATGTTGGGTAAGGGTTTCCCCATTACCAGCACTCCTACTACTGATAAAGACATTAAGATACTTGACATACGTGTATGTGCAGGGCAAGGGATAGGGTTTGATGGCGATGAAAATGAAATAATAGGATACGTCAACATACCCGAATTTGCCGGATGTTATGGGATAACAGTATATGGTGATTCTATGTACGATATGTATATGTCGGGAGACACTATATTTGTTCGTGAAATAAAAGACAAGCACAATATAGACAACGGTCAGCCGTATGTGATTATAACTAAAGAGGATAGGCTTCTTAAAATGATTCATATTGATTACGAACGGAAAAGAACAATATTATCTTCTTACAACAATGCAACCAATCCTGATGGGAAAAGAAAATATCCCGATATGGAAATTGATATAGACAGCGATATTCTTTACCTATATAAAGTTGTTGGAAAGTTAGCAAGAACGCAAATGTAATTCATTGGCAGTACAATGAAATTCAACCAATGCACATGAAACTTATAAATAACAAAATATAATGAATAACACATCAATCGGAATAAGAGTAAAGCCTGATTGCATTATCTACTCTATAATAAAAGAAAATGATGGAAACAAAGATATTATCTTGATAGATAAAGTCAATGTTCCCATTGCCCTTGAGGTGCCGGAGCAACTAAAATTCATTCGGAGCACATTCTTGGACATCATATTTGAGAACCAAGTCAATTTGGCTTGCATCAGAGCGACAGAGGCGACAGCGCAAAAGATTTCCATCGAACGGGTCAATATGGAAGCTGTAATACAGGAGTTGATTGCAAGTTCAAGCATTGAAAAGTATTACGTGGGACAGATTTCAACCATATCTGCCAGACTTGGCATAGCACGAGAACACTTCAAACCATTGGTTGAGAGCAAGGCGGATGATTGTGAATTTTTCGATGACTGGAGCGAATACAACAAAGAAGAAAAAGAATCATTATTAGCGGCATTAAGCGCATTTAATCTATGATGATATGAAAAACTGTAAAGTAAGATTAGATTTCGATGAAATAAAAGAAATAGGGCAAGAAGGTCGCAATTCAAAGGTCTTTTTGGCTCATGACAACCAATTGGATGGGGAAATAGTAGTTAAGGAGATAAAGAAGAATCCCTCTACAAGCCCCGATGAGTATTTCAAAGAAGCGCGCTTATTGTACGCCCACAACCATAACAACATTGTGAAAGTGAACTACGCTTGCGAAGACGATGACAACATATATGTAGCTATGCCTTTTTACAAGAACGGTTCGCTAAAGAAAAGGATTTCAAACGGGAGTTACTTGACAGTAAGAGAAGTTATCCGGTATTCGATACAGTTCCTGTCTGGGCTGAACCATATCCACTCAAAAGGATTGGTTCATTTTGACATAAAACCAGACAATATCCTCATATCGGATTCTAACGAAGCTATGCTGTCGGACTTTGGATTGGCACTATACACCGACACCTACGGTTTCTGTACAGCACAAGCATGCTATACTCCGCATATAACACCGGAACAATTGAAGGGCCTGAATCAGACAATAAAAAACGACATATATCAAGCCGGACTGACTATATATAGAATGGTTAATGGGAATGAGTTATTTTATAGACAGATTCCCAACACAGGTAATCCAATGCTTGATGATGTTGCTTTTAAAAGAATGATATCAAATGGTCTTTTCCCAAATCGAAAATGCTATTTACCACATATCCCTAAAAAGCTCAAAAAGATAATAAAAAAATGTATTGAACCAAATCCTAATGATAGGTATGACAATACGCTTCAAATAATAAATGAATTAGCTTCTATTAATGAAAATCTAGATATAAGATATGGTAGAGATACAAGTGGAGAATTCTGGGAAGCCCCCAAAAACAGCTATGTATACAAAGTCAGCCTAAGCCAAAATGCAGATAATTTTAATATTAAAGTTTGCAAAACTAAAGATGGTAAAACAACCAATTGTGTGAGTCTATGTTCTAATAATATAGATAATACGCAAGTTATTCCGAAATTAGAAGCTATATTTGCAACGTTATGAGCAAAAAGGTCATAAATAAAGCAACTACAAGAGAACAAAAGCTCTATCAAAGAGACAAAAATAGAATAGCTGAATATTATACTCAAAGCATCAAAGAAGATGCTAAAGTCATAGATATTCAGCTGAATCTTCATGGATATACTAATCTAAAAAAATAATCAAAAACTCATTTTGCTAAATTTGTTTTTATCGTTTTATACAATAAGATATGCCCCTTTATTTATATGAAAAAGCAGAGCTTTGACCGAGACAGTTATAAGAAATACTACTGGGGAGAACTTGAAAATCCCGATGTGTTCAACGAATTAAAGAACAAACTAAATATCTAAGATTATGATAATCACAACTACTAATAATATAGAAAATTATTCAATAAAACGATACTTAGGTGTAGTAAATGCGAATATAGTTATTGGAGCAAATTTTTTCTCTGATTTTGCAGCATCACTAACAGATGTTTTTGGCGGACGCTCTAATACCTATCAAAACAAGCTAAACACCATATACAAGGAAGTAATGGCTGAATTAAAAGCAAAAGCCAAATCTTTTCAGGCTGATGCTATTGTTGGATTACATATAGACTTTGACGAAGTTTCCGGTGGAGGAAAATCCATGTTTATGGTATCTGCATCTGGAACTGCTGTTATGATAGAAAATAACTTTGAAGATAGATACTTCATGTACAAAGCTCTCAGTGACATTCATGACTATTGGAAAAAAGGATTTCTATCAGAAGAAGAATACAATTATGAAAAAGCAAGGATTATAGAAAAGTATAATAGCGCAATTTCGGCAGAGGTTACAGTAGTCAAAGAAACTAAAGAATACGAAGCAAAAAAGTTAAGAGAGCAAGAAGAACAAGAAGCTTATACTAAGAAAGTTCTTGAAGAAAAGCTAATCATAGCAAAGAAGGAATTAGAAAACAGATGCCCATGTTCTGAAGATACCATAAAAGAAACTACACATCTTCAAATACAAGCATCAGACTACAATAATATTCCATATAATACTGACGATTCTATGGAAAGTATAATCGCAAAGTTTATTCGGTTAAACAGAATACCTGAAGCTTGCAAATATTACATGGATGAAACCGGATTGAACGATACAGATGCTATTGAGTTTGTAGTTGATACTTATAAGAAAATAGACCAGATAGACAAAGATGCTTTTGAGAGGCTTCTTAATAAATTGAGGGTATTAAAAAATAAAGGGTTTATTGAGCAAGCAATTAATGAATATCAAAAATTTACCCTATCAGAAAAAAATGCGGCAGAAACATTTATTAATGATTTATAAAATAGACTGATTATGGTTGACTTTCTAACCATCATACTCCTAATATTCGGAGTACTGCAAATCATCCTCTTCTTCAAGGTATGGGGAATGACGAATGACATCAAAGAGATAAGGAACAAGTACCTTAAAGACGAGGACGAGAAACGAAGACAAAAAGCAGAATACGACCCAACTCCCAAAATCAGCGGTGGGGTTAAAACAACAATATAGCCGGAATTATTCCCCGGCTTTTTCTTTCCCTATTCGCAAGTTGTGCAAATGTTGTGCAGATAGCATAAAAAGAAAATGCTAACAAGTTGTCAATGAACCTATTAGCATTTTTCCTTGTGATTCCGTTGCGATTCGAACGCAAGACCCACGCCTTAGAAGGGCGTTGCTCTATCCAGCTGAGCTACGGAACCAGCCTTAATTGCGGTGCAAAGGTACGCTTTTTTACGAATATTGCAAATTTTTGTATCACCTTTTTTCGTTACCTATGTATAAAAGGCTCATTTGCTACATAAAAAGTAATGATTAGTTACCTTTACAAACAAGATACACGGTATTTATATACAGATGTATTAAAACTTTTTGCAAATTATCAATGTTACTAATTATAAAAAGTAAAAATATGGAGGAATATTCAAGTAGGAAAAGTAGCATTGACCCGAAAATGAATGAAAGAGTAATAACAACTAAATTTTAAAGAGATGGAATGGGAAAATCAGTTGATACAAGAATTGCAATGGTCAAATAAAATCAGCAATAAGGCGAGTAAGGAATTGGTAGCCCAGGAGATTGCCGGACTGGCCAAAGACGGTGATGTCATAGGAGCAGGCTCCGGCTCTACCGTTTATCTCACTTTGTTTGCATTAACTCAACGAGTTAAACAAGAATCTTTGCATATAGAAATCATTCCGGCATCTGCCGAAATTTCGATGACATGTATACAGCTTGGCCTGCCGCAAACTACTCTGTGGAATAAGCGTCCGGATTGGACATTCGACGGTGCAGACGAAGTGGATCCGCATAATAACCTCATCAAAGGACGTGGTGGAGCCATGTTTAAGGAGAAACTTCTCATTAAAAGCAGTGGTAAGACTTACATCATTGTCGATGAGAGCAAGCTTGTCAGCAAACTGGGGAGCAAATACCCCATACCGGTAGAAGTATTTCCACATGCTCTCTCCCATGTGGAAAACGAGATACGCTTATTGGGAGCTTCAAAAATCAGCCTACGTCTTGCAGAAGGAAAAGACGGCCCGGTATTTACCGAAAACGGTAATTTCATTCTTGACATTCATCTCAGCAACATTGTTCCTGATTTGGAACAGAAACTGAAAGCCATTACCGGGGTTATCGAAAACGGGCTGTTCATCGGTTATGATATTACAGTCCTAATGGCAAACCGCTGATGTACCAAAGTACAAATAAGGCAGTCCATGCCAATAGAATGACTAAAGAATATCTCCAAGTATACTTCAGCAGTGAACCATAAGTGGATTGCCTATCATATTGCTGCATATAGGTCAAGACAAGTGGCATGTAGAACATAAAAGGTGTTATGGCATTTGTTGCACTGTCACCTATACGGAACGCACATTGGGTCATATCCGGCGAAATGCCCATACTTGCCAATACCGGAACAAAAATGAAAGACATGAAAGCCCATTTAGCTGTGGCAGATACCATAAAGAGATTGACCAGCGCCGTAAAAAGAATGAAGAGAATCAATATCCATAAACTACTCAAAGAGGCGGAGGACAGCAGATTAGCGCCTAAAATGGCAATGCACTTGTCCAAGTGGGAATATTCAAAACAAGCAAACATCTGTGAGGCAAAGAAAGCTATCACAAAATAAACGCCCAGCAGTTTCATCGGCTGCGTAAGTCCTTCTATCACATCACCGTCCGTACGGTATCGGCCGGAGGCAAAACCATAGACCATCCCCATCAAACCTATTCCAAACGAAAGCAAAAACAGAATACCGACTATAAACGGAGAACGAATCAACCCACCATTGACACTCCGCAATATCCCCCATGAAGAGAATGTAGCCCACAGAATAATGGCAATATACAGCAAGCCTGCAAATACAGCTCCCAACATAGCTCTCCGTTCCTTGCGGGACAATTGTTTGTAGCCATTAAAATGAATATCCCCTGCATACACTCCCAAGTGCGGCAACAAGCTCCTGCGGGTAATATGATAAATGATAAATGCAAGCAGGAACGTGGAAACAAAGAGAAAATAATAATTGCACAGCGGTCCAGTCTGCCCCGGAGCAATATTCATCCTATCAGCCGCTTCTTGCGTTACAGAGGCAATCATGGGGTCTAATGTACTCAAAAACACATTAGCGCTATAGCCACAAGAGACTGAAACATAAGCTGTAATTATACCTCCAATGGGGTGCAGACCGACGGACTGGAACAAAGTCGCAGCTATCGGCAACAGAATGATATATCCTGCATCTCCCACTATATTGGACAACAGTCCTAAGACAATGACCAGCAGAATAATGCGCCAAGGATCACGTGGACGTCGTACCCCCCTGCGAATACATGCATCGATGAAACCCGAATGCTGTGCCACCCCTATTCCGAACATAGCCACAATCACCAGCCCTAACGGAGCGAATCCCGTAAAATTGGTTATGACATGGCGCAGCAGCCAGCGTATGCCCTCCGGACTCAGCAGGCTCTGCACCCGTATTTCTTCTCCAGTCTGCGGTTGCAGCACGCTCAGGCCATAGACATCGAATATCCATGAAAGGAGGATGACTGCCAGCGTCAGCAGGAAGAACATCGTAGCGGGATGTGGCATCCGGAGTTTACTCATCGTCGGCTTCCAGATTGTCTATATTCAGAATTCGGAGTTCCAATGCACGCACCACCAGACGAGTGGCATTCACCCCCACCCGTTCACTAGGCGGGAAAAGACGGCCAATCAAGTCATTCTGTCGTTTCTCCAGCGACTTGACTCCAAAAGGCATTCC
Organism: Bacteroides sp. AF25-5LB; assembly: GCF_003602965.1. Taxonomy (NCBI): domain Bacteria; kingdom Pseudomonadati; phylum Bacteroidota; class Bacteroidia; order Bacteroidales; family Bacteroidaceae; genus Bacteroides; species Bacteroides sp. AF25-5LB. The sequence continues at coordinate 61,602 of NZ_QTMC01000021.1, read as the reverse complement.
CCTAAGATTGGCAATCATTTCTTTGGTATAGCCCAGTGCCAAATGACGGAGGAAACGCTCGTCATACTCATCAATATCATAGCTTATGATTGCTTCCTGACGTTTTGTATCATTCAGGACAGATTTCTTGAAGCGTTCCACTATTTTCTCCAGTATCGGATAGTTAAAGACCAGCTTCTTGCCGTCCATCACTGCCTGCACATCGGTTTTGGTCAGCAACTCTCCGGTTTTCAGGATAATGCCGTCGGCACCGGCTTCAAGTACGTCCACCCATAACTTCTCATTCAATATTTCTCCCGTGAATATCAGCACATGTACTCCCGGATAACGCTTGAAGATATTCCGGCAGATGTCCACCCCGATTGTGGTCGAACCTCCTAATCCTAAGTCCAGCAGAACAAGATCCGGCACGCCGGCTTCAATCAATGTCCAGAACTCCTGCTCAGTCATAGCAGTACCTATTACCTCCGCATTGGGAATTTCATGGCGGAAAATCTCTTCCGTCCCTTTCAGCTCCAACTTGACATCCTCAACGATGATTACTTTAAATTTTTTGTCTTCCATATTTCATTTTTTCGGTAGCGTAAAATATATTGTAAAACCTCCTTCCTTTCCCGGTTCGGCATTGATACGGCATCCCCGGTGTCCGGCAAACTCGTCATGGTCGCGGATAATCTGCTTGCACACCAGATATTCCGTACCATACAGTTCTCCTTTCTCACCGGCCGTCATGCGAGACAAGTCGGGATAGAACAATTGGTTCAATTCTTCACGGGTCTTTTCCCTACGCATATCTGTAAACAGAAAACGTATAAATTCCCCATCTTCCCGGGCCGACAGACAGACAGCTCCATCCAGAGTTACGGAGCAAGCCTCGTCTATCAGGTTTTCAAGCAGGAAACGCAACTGGTTCCAGTCGCCGGTAATCCGTCCTTCCAACGGTTGTATCTTAAAATCAATATGCGCCTTGTTTCCCTTATACACTTTGCGGAAATATTTCCCGGCAGTAGCCATAAGTTCCGGCACAGATATTGTCGCACGCCTGAAAGTCACCTCTTCCAACTGGCGGGAAGCGCATGAACTGAGTGTCGTAAAGATACCTTTGTAATACTCTATCAATTCGCTGATGGCAACCACCGTTTCCCGCTCCTCCGCTTCTGTCTGTTTGCCGGACCGCAGTTTCCCTATCAGCTGCTTTATCTTGTTCGGATAATAAATCGTTTCATGCTTGATGGTCGAGAGACAATTATCCAGCACCATGTTCTGTACATGCAGCAAACTGTCTTCCCAGGAAGCTCGCCGGGCTTCATCTTGAGCCACTTCGATGTCCCGGTATTTCGTAGCCAACTTAACCACTGCATTGAAGATTACAATGGAGACATAACGGGCTATCAGTTCCAAAAGCAAATGGTCGGTCTCCTGCTCCGTACCTTCCCTACGTTCCAGACACAGCACACCTATGCAACGACACATATTTCCCGCATCCACAACAAGCGGCAATGCTTGTATACCCTTTTCCGATATGTACACTTGCTGCTCAAAGCAATTCTCCATATATTTCCTCCAGATAGGCAACTCGTCCACGGCGGTATCTTCCACTGGATTGGAAGTATATTCCAGCTTATGTGTAGTCTCGTTGTATACAGCTATGCTTAACCGGTCGATACTCAAAAGTTCGTTCACTGCATCAAAAGCGGAACCTACAATCTGCCGCGGGATTTCCTTCAATGTATCCTCCTCACGCTGCAACATTTCCTCCGTATCCGAAACCGGCAACAAGGAGGCATTGAACACCTTTCCATTAATTTCCAGTACTTGCTCCAGATTCCAGCGGTTCACCAGACGTTTACGGAAGTAGAGTATGTAATATCCCAACAGCAATACGAACAGCAAAATCACCGCCAGCAAAATGCCCACCATCTTGTTGTTGGTGGAACGCTCCAGCTGCCGGCAATATTCTTCCAAGGATTGGTCTTCTCCCAACAGTTTGTATAAGGTAGTGTAGGCAGCATTATTATAACTATAGTCATCCCATTGCTTCAATGCAAGAAATGAGACTGCCGCTTCATTCCTGATATCCAGAATTACATGGAAATCCGAATTGAACATCTGGTTCCACCAATCCAGTTCCGCAGGCGCCCCGTCTCCCGTCAGCGTCATATAGCGATGTATAGGATGGGCGTATTGCTTGTAATGTTCGTTCAGGCAATACATTGCCGAATCTATGTATTGTAAAGCCAGTTCGTATTCTCCGTCTACATTGCAGTAATAAGCTTCATTGGCATAATCGGAGGCTTCGTCCAGCAAAGCTTCGTATTCATTCTGTGCAAGCAGTGCCAAAGAACCCGGTAACACCTCTCCGGAAGCAGGCTGTTCCACAGCATGCCGGCAGGATGACATGCACAAAGACAACACAACGAGCAACACCGACACGGACTTACGGATACCGGCAGGCAGACGGAAATAAAAACGGCTGCCTTTTCCCAGCCCGCTCTCCACATTAAACAGACAGACCTTGAACAAATCATTCGTCTTGCGATATTTTTCAATGATGCCCTTACAGTTCATCAGTCCAAAGCCACTTCCTTTGTTCTTCCTCAATTCCTCCTTGTCGGGAGCGTCACTCATACCGATGGCTTTTGAGTCATATACTTTTTCTCCCACGATGCGGGCTACATCTTCCGGTGACAATCCACAACCATTATCCTCTACCGAGATTTCCACATAATCCTCCTCCTGCCGTGCATATACTTTCACCATACCGCCCTGAGGGGTATATTTACGGGCATTCTCCGCCAGTGTATTTATCATAAACAATGTAAGGGCCTTGTCTGCCTTTACCCTGATATCCGTAGGCTGCACCTCCAACGACTGTCTCTTCATCTCGAATGTACGGCTTCCTTTCCTGAGCAGCTCGAAAAGTTCATTCAATTCGAACGTCTCTATGTTTAGGCTAAGGCTTCCTTGCTTCATCTTTATCCAAAGGGCAAGAATATCATTGTATTCGTTGATGGTAGTAACCAACTCGTCGATATACTGGTATTTCTCCTCCTTTATCCGCTCCTCTTTGATGAATCCTTTTTGAGTCAGTTTCTGTACTTCGTTGATGATACGGTCTATGTACGGGTGAATTCCGTTGACAATAGCCATACATGCTTTCTTTATCAGATTTTGCCGTTTGTTCCCTGCGATGTGCTGCTCGTAAATGTAGCGTTGCTTTTCCAGTCTGCGGCGTTCGTCGCCAAGGGAGATGGACGTCATGCCGTTGTCTATCGCCCATTGGATATAGGGAGTTATCACCCGTACCATCGCCTGCTCATCCTTGCTCATCCGACGCGGGAACACTAATTGCCCGTTGTCTATGCGGATGTCCTTCACTCCAAACAGCTTTTCCAATTCCGGGCAGACAGCCGTCCGGATAGAGTCGATGATTTCCTCCTCAGTCTGTGCATCTGCCGGAATGGATGCCGTTATCTTCTGACAGATGTCCAGCATCAGTTGCAGACGGTGGAGATGTACTCTGTTCCGGTCTTTGGAACGCTTGTTGAAAAACCAGAAAAAGAGCGATACAAGCACGAAGCCCACAATGACCAGTGACAACACAACGTTGAGCTGTCCCGCCTCCTTTTCCAATGCCTGATAGCGGCTTTCCAGCTCTTTATCCTGGCGTGTATCTTCAAGGATATCCAGGTAAATATTGCGGTTATAGTCTGATTTTTCTTTCATCCCGAGTCCTGCATACGAAACGCTCAACTGTTCACGAATACGTGAAATCCACTCAGGTACGGTTTTCAGTTTCTGCTCCATCCATGCCTTCTCCGCGCAAATCGTATCTCGACGGTCAAATGCTTTCAGCCAGTCCAAACTATCGTGGCAGTCATAGAAAAGGCGGTGATGGTCATTTACACATTCCAGAGCAAGTTTTAACGTGTCAAGAGCTTCTGTATAGTGACTGTGGGCATTCAGGTATTTGCCAATGGACACATATGCGCCTGCTATCTGATACAAATCTTTATATTGACTGAACTTCTGCAGAGCCAACTGCCCTAGACGCATTGGCAATAGAGAGTCTACCGATACTCCAAACCGTGTCAGGGCATGGGAACGGCGGTCCTGGAAAAACTCGTAATTCTCCGGTGAGGCCATCAGGTTGGCAAGCCCCTGCACTCCGTTCCCTTCAAAGTAGAGATACCCTTTACGGGATGCCAACCGCCACGTGGTATATAGTTCGTCAAACTCTCGCAGCCTTTGTTCGTCCGGCGTCTCGCCTTCACACAAGGCAGCGGATCCCTTAATGTAATGATAGTACAATAACTGGTTGGTATCTGCCAACAATTTTTGATTATCAGTTACTTCATTGATAGAAGCCACTGCCTCGGGACGTTGTTGCAGATAATAATAATAAACAGCAGATACGATATAAAATTCGGAACGGGCATAATTCAAACGCATTTGCTCGTGTCGGTCCACAAACAGATTGTCATCCTCCGCTATCCTTTTCATACGGCGCAAGGCACTGTTGCGGTAATCATAGAACTCCTTGTTCAACGCCGTCCGCTGATAAATCTTCATCAAGCCGATGTCGGCAACAAGGAGTTCCAGTTCATTCTTGGTCAGATTATAGACATCCATATGAAATTTTTCGGCCTGCTCAAAATCCATACGCATAAAAGCACAAAAGCCCAGATTATTGGATGCTTCCGCTTTTCCTTGTTTATAGAGGCTGACTTCACGGTAGGCCCTTGATGCCGCATAGCAGGATGAATCCAGGTTTTTATAACGATAAGCATAAGCCACCTGGTTTAGAGAGTCGATAAGGCGCACTTCCTTCATGGGTGCCGTTCCTACACACGAAACCATTGCTGTACAAAGGCACAGCAATCCCGCAAAGCATATGGAAGAAAGTCGTTTCATAAAGCAAAGCTACGAATAAATCCGAGAAAGAAAAATAATTTTTATACAATAACTCTTGTTTTATGTAACGGGAAATTCATACCTTTGCATGCAAATTAACAAATAGGTAACATCTATTACACAAATGAGCGAAAAAGCACCCTTTATGGTATTCTCCGGAACAAATTCGAGATACCTTGCAGAGAAAATCTGCGCTAGCCTTGATTGCCCTCTGGGAAAGATGAACATCACCCATTTTGCGGATGGTGAGTTTGCAGTCTCTTATGAGGAATCTATCCGTGGCTCGCATGTATTCCTGGTTCAATCAACCTTCCCTAATTCTGACAATCTGATGGAACTTCTGCTGATGATCGATGCCGCTAAAAGAGCATCGGCAAAAAGCGTTGTAGCCGTTATCCCCTATTTCGGTTGGGCACGTCAGGACAGAAAAGACAAACCCCGTGTTTCCATCGGCGCCAAGCTGGTGGCCGACCTGCTTTCTGTTGCAGGCATCGACCGTTTGATTACGATGGACCTTCATGCAGACCAGATTCAGGGTTTCTTCAACATTCCGGTGGATCATTTGTATGCATCAGCAGTGTTCCTCCCCTATATTGAATCCTTGAAGCTGGAAGACTTGGTAATCGCTACCCCGGATGTCGGCGGTTCAAAGCGTGCCAGTACATTCTCCAAATATCTCGGTGTACCCCTGGTGCTGTGCAACAAGACACGTGAAAAAGCAAACGTGGTTGCCACCATGCAAATCATCGGTGATGTAAAAGACAAGAATGTAGTATTGGTAGACGATATTGTAGATACAGCAGGAACCATTACCAAGGCTGCCAACATCATGTTGGAAGCCGGAGCCAAATCTGTCCGTGCCATTGCCAGCCACTGCGTAATGTCCGACCCGGCTTCTTTCCGTGTACAAGAATCTGCACTGACGGAGATGGTATTTACCGATAGTATCCCCTACTCTAAAAAATGTGACAAGGTTAAACAGTTGAGCATTGCCGATATGTTCGCCGAAACCATCAAGCGGGTGATGAACAATGAATCAATCAGTTCACAATACATTATCTAAACACGAGGCTTTAGATAATTGATAATAAAAAATTAAAGGCTGCGCAGTTCAGACGAATATTGCGCAGCCTTTAATTTTTAATTCTATTTCTTTAATTTTCCAACCTTCCCATTTTGTACGTTCCCTTCCGTATCACTTTTCCGTTCTTGTCCGTTTCCACAAACGGGCCGTGTTTCTTTCCTTGTTTGAAAAAGCCTTCATAACGATTTCCGTTCTTATCTTCCTGGATACCGCTACCTTCTTCCATACCGTTCACAAAACCGCCTTTATATTTGGTTCCATCGGTCTGAATCAGGGTACCTTGGCCGTTGAACTTATTGTCTTTCCATTCACCTTCGTAAGAGTCACCTACATTCCATTTGTAAGTACCGTATCCGTCACGTTGGTTGTCTTTCCAATTACCTTCGTAAACGGCGCCGCTTGCCCACGTAAATGTGCCGTGGCCTTCCTGCTTTCCATCCTTGAAGCTGCCCACATACTTGTTGCCGCTGGCATGGTAATAAATGCCCTCTCCGGTACGTTCACCTTGAACATAAGAACCTTCGTAACGGTCGCCGGTATGGAAAAAGTAAATACCTTTGCCATGCTGCATGTCGTCCTTCCAGTCACCTACATATTTGTCGCCGTTGGCATATTCAAAAGTTCCTTTACCGTCCCGGACATCATTTTTCCACTCCCCGTCATATTTGGAACCGTCATTCCAGGTCAGTGTTCCTTTGCCGTCTTTCTTGTCATTCTTCCACGAGCCTACATACTTGGAACCGTTCTTCCAGGTATACGTTCCTTGGCCTTCGCGTTTATCATTCACCCAGTCGCCCTCATAAATATCACCATTGTAATAGTACATGGTTCCTTTACCGTGCTGGTAATCCTGAAACCACATGCCGTCATAACGGTTGTTATTCATAAAATAGTAGATACCCCTGCCATGCTGCTGGTCTTGAAACCATTGCCCCTCATACTTTTCACCGTCGGGAAACATATATGTACCGTAGCCTTCACGCTTGCCCTTCACATACTCACCCTCGTAGACGTCGCCGTTCTTGAAAACGGTCTTCCCCTTTCCATTGGGCTTGCGGCCTTTTATTTCACCGGTATAGACGGCCCCGTTATCTTTGAACGTATAGGTACCTATCTTTATCTCCGAAGAGAATGTACTTTTCACTTTATCGAAAAAGCCGCTTTTTTTTTCCTGGGCAGTGGCTCCACCTTGGCATAAGAAAGCCAGAATGAGTGCAGTATATAGATATTTCATTAATTGATAATTGATAGTTGATAATTGACAAAGGTAGGATTTATCCGGTAAAATGATGCGATAACTCCCGCTTTTTATGACATTTTTTTGCCGCACACTATTTCTTTTAATTTCTCTTTGCATAAATGCCGCCCTGCAAGTTCACGGATTTCTTGTGGAGTAACCTCCTTGACAGCATCCAGTGCTTCGGCAAAGTAGGTATCCTGCAAGCCCGATACCTGCACAAAAATCCAGGCATCTGCCAACGAGAATGCAGATTCATAACTACGGCACATGTCTCCCAACATATAGTTCTTCACCATGGAAAGCTCTCCATCGGAAGCCAGCTCGTTCTGAAGGCGGTCTATTTCATGATAAACCTCACCGATAAGAGGCTCCACAAATTCGTTGGCGGCTTCGGCACTGACCGCCAACACTCCCTGCCCCGGATAGGGCATGATGGCTGCGGAGATACCGTATGTGTATCCTTTATCTTCCCGGATATTGGACATCAGGCGACTGCCAAAATAACCCCCGAACAGTGTGACCAGTACGCGGGCCTTCAAGTAGTCCGGATGATTACGGTCCAGGGAAAGCATGCCCATACGGACGGCACTTTGCAGGGCGTCCGGACGTTCGATGAAGATACGTTTTCCGGAGGTGGTAACCGGATGGAATTCTGTCTTCTCCGGTTTGCGGAAATCCGTACCGAAAGCCTCGCAGCCAAACAAGGACTCTATCCTGTGGATGCAATCACCGGTTACCTTACCCGAGAGATAGATGCTGCAATTATTGGAATGATAGTAACGGTCATAAAACTCGCGTAGCACCGCAGGGGTGATACGCCGATAATCCTCTTCCTGCACCAGACGTCCGCCGGGATGCTGCCCGCCGTACAGAGCCTTCACCAATCCGCGGTGCGCCAGAAAGTCCACCTTGGAAGAGTTGACAAGAAACTGCTGGATATTATTGTCTACAATCACTCCCAGCTCTTTCTCGGGAAATACCGGCTCTTTGACGATAGATTCCAATACATCAAGCGTTTGGGGAAGGTATTTATTCAGAGAATAAAGGGTGACATAGGCATACTCGGATGCACTGGACAATTCCAGCCAGGCTCCATAATAGTCCAGCTTTTCCGCTATCCGGGCGGCATCGTAGCGTCGGGTGCCCTCGCGAAGCATGCGGTTCGTAAACAACGCCTGCAAGGGCTGTTTCTGTTGCCATCGGCCGCCTGCCATGAGGAGATCGATACGTGTCACTTCATTGTCACCGGCATTGAGCACGCTCAATGGTACGCCATTAGGCAACTTGATACGTTCCGGCCTTTGCACCACCAGTTGTTCCGGTTCGAGAATCCGGGGTTGGTCACTTCGGTTCAGCATGGGCTTTCTAGTTTACTGCCCATGGCTTTTAAGAAATTCTTCTGCCCGTTCCAAATCTTGAGGAGTATCTATGCCGATAGTTTCCACATCCGTGATACCTGCTTTGATAGTGTATCCGTTTTCCAACCAACGAAGCTGTTCCAATGATTCGGCAATCTCGAGGGATGACTGCGGAAGGGCGGTTATCTCTTTCAGTACCTCTACGCGATAGGCATAAAGGCCGATATGCTTATAATACGTATGGTTCTTCAGCCAGTCTTCCTTCGCCGCATTGCGCTGGTAGGGAATGATGGAACGGCTAAAATAGAGGGCATTCCTGTTTTTGTTGAGCACAACCTTCGGAGAGTTCACATTTTCCAGTGCCTCGAAACCATTATCTACCGTAAAGGGTTTCACCAGAGTGGCTATCTGGGTGGCCGGATCGTCGAAACATGCTTTGACGGCTTGTAACTGCGAAGGCTGGATGAAAGGCTCATCCCCCTGGATATTCACCACGACATCAAACTGTCCTCCTATTTTTGTACAAGCTTCCTGACAGCGGTCGGTGCCGCTTTTATGTTCGGTGGAAGTCATTACCACCTTTCCTCCGAATGCTTTTACTGCGACTTCAATACGCTCATCGTCCGTAGCCACGTATGCATCGTCCAAGATTCCTGCCACTTGCTCGTATACTCGCTGTATCACGGTTTTTCCGCCCAACACCGCCAATGGTTTGGCTGGAAAACGCGTAGATGCGTAACGGGCAGGTATGATTCCTAAAAATTTCATTTTCAATCTTCGTTTTTTAAAATGAGAGTGTATCCGAAAGTGTTCATATACTATCGACACATCTCCTTATATTCTTTATTAATTATAACAGTTGTTTCAATCCTCGCAGGATATAATCACGTTTCAAATCTTTTGGCTTATAGACAGTCCCGTCACAAGACAACAAGTCTATATCCAGCCGTACAATTTCCTGCTCCTTCTCCTCGGGCTTCCTTCCGGCTTCCCGTTCGATGGCTTTCAGGCAGGCGGTGACTTCCTCTACCGGATTATCGGAAGCAAAGCATGCCACCTGATTGGAGAACAGATTCGGACGGTGAAAGAACAAAGGTGCCGTCTCCTCCTCTTCCGAGAAACGTATTCCCGAAAAAAGTTCCGTCAAGCGTCTGCGAGCCAGTTCCATGTTCTCCCTCCGCTGCTCGTTGCTCCCAATACTAATCGTATAATCCATTTTTTAAGGTGAAAGGGGAAAAGGTGAAAATTGAAAGTTTACCTTTCCACTTTCAATTTTCACCTTTCAACTAATTAAACAGTTCGTCGAGTCCCTCTATCGGTTCTTCTATATGGGTGTCTCCTTCCAGATTCACATCATCCTTGCACGGGTCATAGCCTTCGGGCAACTGGAATGTTTCATTTTCATCATATCCCAGAGATTTGTCACCGAGCACTTTCACCATGTATTTGGTCCAGATAGGCAATGCCATGGAAGCACCTTGTCCGTGAAGCATCGTATCGAAGTGGATGTCGCGGTCCTCACCGCCCACCCAGCAACCGGACACAAGCGAAGGCGTGAAGCCCATAAACCAGCCGTCGGCATTGTAGTTCGTCGTTCCGGTCTTGCCGCCCATGTCGGCTTTCACACCCAGACGGCGCACACGGCCTCCGGTACCTTCGTTGACAACGGCACGCAGCATGACCAGCATCTTGTAAGCGCTGGATACGCTGATGACTTCCTGCATTTCGGGAGCAAAGGTTGCCAGCACGTTTCCGTCGTTGTCCTCGATGCGGGTCACGAACAGCGGAGCTACCCGGATACCCTTGTTGGGGAATGCGGTATAGGCACTTACCATCTCGCCGACGGAAATCTCGCACGGGCCCAGACAGAGTGAAACGGAAGGTACTATATCACGGTTGCGGACACCGAAAGTATGTATAAGACGTTTCAGATTATAGGGATTCAGCTTGCTCATGAGATAGGCCGTAATCCAGTTGTCCGAGTTTGCCAGCCCCCACTTCACAGTCACCATGTCACCAATCAGCTTTTTGTTGGCATTACGCGGCGTCCACGGTTTTCCGTTTTCATCAATCAGCGTGTATTCCACGTGGCGCACTTCGTCGCAGGGAGAAAAACCGTTCTCCATAGCCAATGTATAAAGGAAAGGCTTGATGGTAGAACCTACCTGGCGGCGTCCCACCATGGCCATATCGTACTGGAAGTAATGGTAGTTCGGTCCGCCTACGTATGCCTTGACATGTCCGCTGCGCGGGTCCATGGACATGAAACCGGCACGAAGGAAGAACTTGTAGTAACGGATGGAATCCATCGGGGTCATAATGGTGTCTTTCTCCCCTTCCCAACTGAATACGGACATCTCCTCCGGGGTATCGAAGGCTTTCTTTATTTCAGCTTCGGTGGCTCCGGCTTTCTTCATAATGCGGTAGCGGTCGGACAACCTCATGGCACGTCCCAGAATCTCGTCCACCTGCTCCTGGGTCAGACGGAAGGTGTAGGGAGCTTTCTTGGCCCCTTTCTTTTCCTTGAAGAAGTAACCTTGCAGTTCCTTCAGATGCTCTGTCACGGCATCCTCGGCATACTGCTGCATACGCGAGTCGAGCGTGGTATAGATTTTCAGCCCGTCGGTGTAGAGGTTGTATTTGGTACCGTCTTTCTTGGTGTTCTTTTCGCACCATCCAAAGAGCGGATTGTTCTCCCAATCAAGTGAATCCTCGTAGTATTTCTGCATCTGCCAACCGCGGTAGTTGGCCTTGTCGGGCTTCTTGGCGGTGAGCACGCCGCGCAGGTATTCGCGGAAATAAGTGGCCAACCCTTCCTTGTGGTCCACACGGTTGTACTTCAGTTTCAGAGGCAACGCCTGGAGGGAGTCGCGCTCGGCTTCCGTAATATATCCCGCTTTCCGCATCTGGTCGAGCACCACATTGCGCCGTCCGCGGGAACGTTCATTGTAGCGCACCGGATTATAGAGAGACGGATTCTTGCACATGCCCACCAACGTAGCCGCTTCCTCAATCTTCAAATCTTTCGGTTCGCAACCGAAGTAGGTAAAGGCAGCAGTCTTGATGCCTACCGCATTGTTCAGGAAATCGAACTTGTTGAGATACATGGTGAGGATTTCCTCTTTTGTATAGTAACGTTCCAGCTTTACGGCAATCACCCATTCGATGGGCTTCTGAAACAGACGTTCCATCACATTGTCGGCACTGGGAGAATAAAGCTGTTTGGAAAGCTGCTGGGTGATGGTACTGCCACCGCCGGCATTCTTCTGCATCAGGATACCGCGCTTCACTACGGCACGCGTCAGGGCGTAGGCGTCAATGCCCGAATGTTCGGCAAAACGTACATCTTCCGTAGCTATCAAGGCGTTAATGATATTGGGCGACAAATCATTGTATCCCACAAACACGCGGTTTTCCTTACTATAGGAATAAGTACCCAATACTTTTCCGTCCTCGGAAAAGACTTCTGTGGCAAATTTGTAATTCGGATTTTCCAGGTCTTCCACCGGAGGCATATAGCCTATCCAGCCCTTGGCTATGGAAAAGAATATAAAGACACACACCAGCGAAATCAGTGCGATGAAAATCCATAGGATTTTGACGACTTTCCTTATCATGTTTCAGTTGCTAAAATCAAAGTTCAATAATAGGGCAAAGGTACGGAAATATATTGGATGTGCCTATGCTTTTTATATCTTTTTCAGGATAAGATTTCCGGCATCCGCAAAAAAAACGCCCGTTTATTTTAATGGAAACTCTCAGTGAAATGCAAAACGATTGCAAAACAATTAGAAAACTTGAAGAAAAAACCGGAAAGGAAAAATACATCGTAATGAGCTATAATACAGATTGGGACAACGAAAACTTGCCCTCGCGCGCGTAAGAGGAGATAAGAGAATAAGAGAAGAGAAAAAACGACGTTGTCGTTAAAAAGAACGACGGCGACGGTGTAAAGAGATACCACACTTCACTGTCCGGAATGCTACACTTCGACAAGGCAAACGCCGCACTTGAATAGGGCAAATGCCACACTTGAACATTCGCGAAATGCGGCGTTTGCCTTGTCGAAGTGTGGCATTCCGAATGATGAAGTGTGGCATTCCGGACAACAAGCCACACGGTTAAAAAAACAGCCCATGTTTCGCAAAAAACTTCCCCGCATATTTCCGTAGCCCGCATATTTTCCGTAACTTTACACTCTCGAAAAGTACAAATGAATTCAACGATATGGAAAACAGAAGTTTAGTCACCATTGCCGAGCATAGCCGGGAAAAAATCCTCTATATGCTCGAGATGGCGAAAGAGTTTGAAGCCCATCCCAACCGGCATATATTGGACGGGAAAGTAGTTGCCACCTTATTTTTCGAGCCTTCCACCCGTACACGCCTCAGTTTCGAGACTGCCGCCAACCGGCTTGGAGCACGTGTCATCGGGTTCAGCGACCCCAAGGCCACCAGCTCATCCAAGGGCGAGACGCTGAAAGACACCATCAAGATGGTGAGCAACTATGCCGACATCATCGTGATGCGCCACCACCTCGAAGGGGCCGCACGCTATGCCAGTGAAGTCACCACCGTGCCCATTGTGAATGCCGGAGACGGTGCCAACCAGCATCCCTCACAAACCATGCTCGATCTCTACTCCATCTACAAGACACAAGGCACACTGGAGAACCTGAACATTTTTCTGGTCGGCGACTTGAAGTATGGCCGTACCGTCCACTCCCTGCTGATGGCCATGCGCCACTTCAACCCCACTTTCCACTTCATCGCTCCCGACGAGTTGCGGATGCCCGAAGAATACAAAATTTACTGCCGCGAGCACAACATCAAGTACGTGGAACATACGGACTTTACGGAAGAAATCATTGCTGATGCCGACATCCTCTACATGACCCGTGTGCAGCGCGAGCGCTTCACCGACCTTATGGAGTACGAGCGGGTGAAGAATGTCTACATCCTGCGCAACAAGATGCTGGAACATACCCGTCCCAACCTGCGCATCCTGCATCCGCTGCCCCGTGTCAACGAAATAGCCTATGATGTGGACGACAATCCCAAGGCATACTATTTCCAGCAGGCACAAAACGGACTGTATGCCCGTGAAGCTATTCTGTGCGATGTACTGGGCATCACGCTGGATGAGGTGAAAAAGAGTAAAGGAGTAATTCAGTAGAATCGTCTAATAACTAATATTTCAAGATGTTAAGCGAAAAGAAACAGGAATTGCAGGTTGCTGCTCTGGAAAACGGCACTGTAATAGACCATATACCCTCCGAGAGACTGTTTACCGTAGTCTCCCTGCTCGGACTGGAACACATGAGCAACAATATCACCATCGGCTTCAACCTCAAGAGCAAGAAGCTGGGCACGAAAGGCATCATCAAGATTGCCGACAAGTTCTTCTGCGACGAAGAGATAAACCGTATCGCCGTGGTGGCTCCCAATGTAAAACTGAACATTATCCGCGACTACGAAGTGGTGGAGAAACGCGAAGTCCGCCTGCCCGAAGAGCTGCGCGGAATCGTGAAATGCGCCAACCCGAAGTGCATCACGAACAATGAGCCTATGCCTACGTTGTTTCATGTCGTGGATAAGGACAATTGCGTCATCAAATGCCACTACTGCGAAAAGGAGCAGACCAGAGAAGATATTGAGATTATATGAAAGAAGACTGGAAACCCGGAACAATGATTTATCCGCTGCCTGCCGTATTGGTGAGCTGCGGAAGCACTCCGGAGGAATATAACATTCTGACTATCGCATGGACGGGGACGATTTGTACGAACCCGCCCATGTGCTACATCTCCGTACGCCCCGAACGCCACTCCTACGACATCATCAAGCGGAATATGGAATTCGTCATCAATCTCACCACGAAAGACATGGCCCGTGCCACGGACTGGTGTGGCGTACGCTCCGGAAAGGACTACAACAAATTCGAGGAAATGCATCTGACACCGGGGAAAAGCACCGTAGTCAGCGCGCCTCTTATCGAGGAATCACCGCTTTGCATAGAATGCCGGGTAAAGGAGATTATGGCTCTCGGTTCGCACGACATGTTTATAGCGGATGTGGTAAATGTACGTGCCGATACCCGTAATCTGAACCCTGAAACCGGCAAACTGGAACTGGCGGAAACGAATCCCTTGGTCTATGTGCACGGTGGATATTATGAGCTGGGAGAAAAGATAGGCAAATTCGGATGGTCAGTAGAGAAAAAGAAGTAATAATGCGATAAAGGTTTTAAGAGATGGAGTTGCGACGAATCTTGATGGGCTTATATCTGTTGGCCTTCCCCGCCATGATGTGGGGACAGACTCCGGTTGTGCCCGGTACTGCCGACGAAGAGCATTCCGGACACCACAAGGAAACTCCGGTCAATTTCGGTTTCAAAGGCGGTTTCACCTCTTCCTTGTTCCTTGTATCCCAGTTCAGCGTCAACGGAGTGCCCATTGACGAAGTGCAGAACAATTACAAAATAGGATATTTCGGTTCCCTTTTCATGCGGATAAACTTCGACCGCCACTTCCTGCAACCGGAAATATCCTACAACATCAACCGGTGCAACATCACCTTCGAGAAACCTCTGCCCGAAGACGCCGCATCAGGAGCCCGGCCGGAGGAAGCCTCCATTACATCGTCCATCCACAGTATAGACATCCCCGTCATCTACGGATACAACTTCATCAAGGAGGGGCCGTACAGCCTTGCCGTCTTTGGAGGACCCAAAGTGCGCTATATATGGGACAGGAAAAGTGACATCGACTTCGAGAATTTCGACCAGGTGAATATCCGTGAAAGGCTGCGTCCGCTCAATCTCAGTTTCACCGTCGGCGTATCCGTCACCATCTCACGCGTCTTTTTCGACTTCCGTTACGACATGGGGCTGCACAACATCTCCAAGAGCGTGACATACGATATTCCGGCCGACAACAACGCTGCTGACGAAAACACGAAAAACGAAATCCGTTTTCACCGCAGGGACAATGTGCTGAGTTTTTCTTTCGGAGTGTTCTTTTGACAGTAAATTTCTTCCTTTTCTTTCAATTTATTCATTTATTTCCCGTAAATTTGTGCGCTTAATAAGAGAACACAGATTTACCAAACTTATCTAATAAGCAGAATGAAAAGAGATGATTTAATTTTCGAACTTATCGAAAAAGAACACCAACGTCAGCTCAAAGGCATTGAACTGATTGCATCAGAGAACTTTGTAAGTGACCAAGTTATGCAGGCAATGGGCTCCTGCCTTACCAACAAGTATGCTGAAGGATACCCCGGCAAGCGTTACTATGGTGGCTGTGAGGTAGTGGATCAGAGTGAACAGATTGCCATCGACCGCCTGAAACAAATCTTCGGTGCAGAATGGGCCAACGTACAGCCGCACTCCGGTGCACAAGCTAATGCAGCCGTATTCCTCGCCGTGCTCAACCCGGGCGACAAATTCATGGGACTGAACCTTGCACACGGTGGTCACCTCTCCCATGGCTCCCAGGTCAACACTTCCGGTATTATCTATACTCCCTGCGAATACAATCTGAACCGGGAAACCGGACGCGTGGACTATGACCAGATGGAAGAAGTTGCCCTGCGCGAGAAACCCAAAATGATTATCGGCGGCGGTTCTGCTTATTCCCGCGAATGGGACTACAAGCGCATGCGCGAAATCGCGGACAAGATAGGTGCCATCCTGATGATTGACATGGCTCATCCTGCCGGACTGATTGCAGCCGGTGAACTGGATAACCCCGTGAAATACGCCCACATAGTGACCTCTACTACTCACAAGACTCTGCGTGGTCCTCGTGGTGGCGTTATCATGATGGGTAAGGACTTCCCCAATCCCTGGGGCAAGAAAACTCCGAAGGGAGAAATCAAGATGATGTCCCAGTTGCTGGATTCAGCCGTATTCCCCGGTATCCAAGGTGGTCCGCTGGAACATGTCATCGCAGCCAAAGCCGTTGCCTTCGGCGAAATCCTGCAACCGGAATGGAAAGAATATGCCAAGCAGGTGAAGAAAAATGCCGCTGTCCTGGCACAAGCCTTGATGGACCGTGGCTTCACTATTGTTTCCGGCGGTACGGACAACCACTCCATGCTGGTGGACCTGCGCAGCAAATATCCCGATTTGACCGGTAAGGTTGCCGAGAAAGCGTTGGTATCTGCCGACATCACCGTAAACAAAAACATGGTTCCGTTTGACAGCCGCTCGGCTTTCCAGACTTCCGGCATCCGTTTGGGTACTCCTGCCATCACAACCCGTGGTGCCAAGGAAGACCTGATGCTCGAAATTGCCGAGATGATTGAAACCGTTCTGTCCAACGTAGACAACGAACAAGTCATCGCAGAGGTACGTGCACGCGTCAATGCAAAGATGAAAGAATATCCTCTGTTTGCTTATTGATAAGCAAACAGCAATTAAGAATTAAAATTAAAGGCTGCGCGATGTTCGCTTTGAACTGCGCAGCCTTTATTCTTGTTTTTTAATTCTAAACGCGCGGAGCGCGTTTAGCTCAGCCCTTCTATATTTCCATCCACAATATCAATGTGTTCGGCTTGTGGTTTCTTTGGTAATCCCGGCATACGAAGAATTTCACCGGCGATGGCTACAATCATTTCCGCACCGTTGTTGACTACAATATCCTTGATATGGAATTCAAAGTTATTGACCGCACCATATATCTTCGGATCGGCAGAGAAGGAGTACTGCGTCTTGGCGATACAGACGGGGTAATGGCTGATACCCATCTGCTCTATCAGTTTGATAACCTTGCGGGAATGGAGACTGTAAGTCACTACACTTGCTCCGTAGAGGTTGCAGGCTACCTTTTCGATTTTGCGTTCCACGCAATCGTTCTCCTCGTAAGTGAAGGTCAGCGGCTCGGATGGTTTGTTCTCAATAGTATCTACTACCAGATTGGCAAGGTCAACGGCTCCCTCTCCTCCTTTGGCAAAGGCGTTGTTCACGGCAAAACCTACCTCGAGCTTTTCTTCGCAATGGCGGCGGATAGCTTCCACCTCCTCGTCCGTATCACTGGCAAAACGGTTGAATGCCACGATGACCTGCTGGCCGAATGAACGCAAATTGCGTACATGCTTGTCCAGATTGCCGAAGCCCTCTTTCAGTCCTTCCATATTGGGTTCCTTGATGCGGTCCAGACTGACGCCGCCATGCATCTTCAATCCTTGTGCGGTAGCAACGATTATCGTCAACTTGGGTTGTAGGCCGCTCTTGCGGCACTTGATGTTGTAGAACTTCTCCGCACCCAGGTCAGCCCCGAAGCCGGCTTCCGTCACTACATAATCGCCGAATGTCATGGCCATTTTTGTGGCAAGAATGGAGTTGCAACCATGGGCAATATTTGCGAACGGTCCTCCATGAACAAAAGCGGCAGTACCTTCGGTAGTCTGCACCAAGTTGGGATTGATGGCATCTTTCAGCAGAACAGTAATGGCACCGGCTACTCCTAACTCTTTCACAGTGAATGGAGTACCATCAAAACGAAATCCCAAGATAATGTTCTCGATGCGACGGCGGAGGTCATCAAGGTCTGTTGCCAAGCAAAGAATGGCCATAATTTCAGAAGCCGGAGTAATGTCGAAGCCCGACTCCTCGGTAATGCCGTTAGTGCTCGGACCCAATCCGGTGACAATACTGCGCAAGGAACGGTCGTTTACATCGAGTACACGCCGCCAGATGATTTCTTTCAGTCCGAAGCCGTCCGCCTGATGTTGGTACAAATAATTGTCGAGTAATGCGGAAATCATGTTGTGTGCCGAAGTAATGGCGTGAAAGTCGCCCGTAAAGTGCAGGTTTATCTTCTCCATGGGAAGCACCTGGGCATATCCTCCGCCGGCAGCACCGCCTTTCATGCCGAAACAAGGACCCAAAGAGGGTTCGCGCAGAGCGACAATTGCCTTTTTGCCTATCTTGTTCAGTCCCAGTGCCAGACCGATGGATACGGTTGTTTTACCGATACCCGCCTTTGTCGCAGTAATTGCCGTCACCAGTATCAGA
The DNA here is from genome assembly GCF_003602965.1 of Bacteroides sp. AF25-5LB. NCBI lineage: Bacteria > Pseudomonadati > Bacteroidota > Bacteroidia > Bacteroidales > Bacteroidaceae > Bacteroides > Bacteroides sp. AF25-5LB. The sequence continues at coordinate 42,986 of NZ_QTMC01000021.1, read as the reverse complement.
TTACTTTTCTTCACCTTCTCTTCATCAATCAGATGAGTGGGAATCTTGGCTATGTATCGTCCATAGTTCTCTACCTCATCACGTGGGATATCCACACTTTCGGCAACCTGCTTTATCTTCTTCAGCTCTATGCTGCGGGCTATTTCAATGTCCGATTTCATACAGAATCTTTTCTTTAAATAACAACTTTAATGTTTTGAAAGTTGCAAAAGTACATTTTTTGTAGCAAACCACATCAAGGTAGAAATACTTTTATTACATTTACAAGAGACAGAAACGTGGTTCATCTTATGAATAAATCTGAATTGGATGTTGCTTATTTCATCTCGTTCTGCATAGAGCAGTATAAAAAGAAGAACTCTATGCAGGGAAGGGAGGTAATGGAGTTGTTTGACAGATACGGAGTGTTACAATAGAGGCACTAACGTATCTCAATTATATTAAAGCAGAGGAGGTATACTATGAATAGAGAAATTACAGACAATAACCTATATTTATTGCTACCCTCCAAAGTCAGTCTGTTCAATTGCTTGAAAAGGAAAACACCAAATATTGGCATTACGGTCCTGTCGCATTGCATGAAAGTTTCATTAGAGAACGGGAATAATCTGATTATTATTCCATCAGTTTCCCCAGTTTCTCCAACAAACTGCCTTTCCCGTAACCGGACCACATCTCTACAACCTCTCCCTCCGGAGATAAAAACACATAGCGGGGAATGGAGCCTGCGCTATACTTGGCATACAATCCGTGATTGCCTTTCAAGTCATTCAAGTTCCACCAACTGATGGCATGATGGCGCGAAGCTATCTCCCAATTTGTTTTGTCATCAATGCTTATACTTACTACCTCCAAACGGTCTTTATACTTTTGGCTGATTTCCTTCATCTCCGGCAAAGCCTTGAGGCAAGGACCGCAACCACGGCTCCAGAAATCTATCAGCACCGCTTTTCCTTTGAAATCGGACAAGCGGTGTACGTTTCCTTGCAAGTCAAACAAGTCACCATCCGCAGCTTGCTCTTGGGTAGCAACCGTCTGGGCAGGAAATAGATATGCCCGGATATCCAGAGCTTCCGGTGTCTTGCGCTGTTCATCGGTAAGTCTGGCATATAACTCCTCTACTTCTTTGCGATAGGGATATCCCTTGGTGTACCTCACCCCTATCGCCAGACTTTTCAGTTTATCCATCCATACCTCCTCTATCGGCAACTGCTTCATGCGGGCTATAACATTGGAATCTATGCGGATATCCAAATCATTTTCTACTTTCTCCAAGCTGTCACGTAGAGCAACGACCTTTGCCAACACCTCCTTATCATCCGGTTTCCGGGGATATTTGCGCATCAATCGCATGTGCTCCATTCTATTCTCCTGATTATGGTTCCATAAATCCCGTGAATCGTTTACAAAAAGCTGCCATATCTTCTGTTGCGGCATTTCACTTTCCACCTGCCAGGTGTAGATGTTCATATCCTCGCCCGTCAAGCGGATATGGGAACCTTCCTTAGCCCAAAGGGACAATCCCATACTATACAGATTACCGTCACGAATCATCAAACTCAAACGTTCTGTATCTGTTTTAGAGATAGGTATTTCAAAACGAAAACTGTCTCCCTGAAGGGTATCTGTTGCAATACTGTTTCCCACGTCTCCTTCCATCCGAAATAGATTCAGGCAGACTCCTTGCTTCACATTCTTTACTTTTCCTTCAATGACACAAGTACCTTGCGCCTGCATACAAACGCTTACTAATAACAGAAATACAGCGCTTACTACCTTCCTGCAGTTCATATCCTTTATCGATTTTGATTAACAATGAACAATGATACTAAGAATAAAAGGAATTACGAAAATATCGTAACCCCTTTTATTCATATTTAACATCGACCTTTTTTATTGTAACTATTCAGCGAATAATTACTTTTTATTTGAACCGCGACGTATCCACCGCCTCCCGTTGCTTCTCCTTATATCCTCCGAATTTATAGGTAAACGATACGCCGAATTCGCGGAAGCATGAGTAATGATTCGTCACATTCTGCGTCTTGAAACGGATGCGGGGAGAAATCTGTCCCGTCTCAAAAATATCGTTGCAGTAGAGGTTGAGGATGGCTTTGTTCTTGGCAAAGCCGTAGCGCAGGGCAATATTCACATTGCCCGACGTAGGCAGGTCGTAAATACCCTGAATGGCTTTACTATGCACAAAGCCGGTCACCGTCAGCTTCAAGTCGGGTTTGGTGGAGAGAGTAAAAGTATTGCTCATCTGGGCAATGCCATAGCATTGCTTTCTGTCGAAAGGAATATCCCAGAAATCACCATCCTTTTCGCGGTGCCACAAGCCTATGAGGGTAAGGCGAGAATTCAACCAATCCTTCACCTTAAATGGGATAGAGGCTTGTATTCCTGCTTGTTGCTGATAATCAAAATTGAGTGTCTTGTAGATTTCAACCAGACGTTCGGAGGATTGGTAGAGTGTCTGTACAGAGTAGTCCTTGGTGTGGTTGAACCAGGCGCTGAAGATGTATTTGCTCTTCAAAATATAGGTCATTTTCAGCTCATACTCTTGTGCCGGTTTCAGCAACGGATTACCATGCAGCTCAGAGTATCCACCGCCGATGTAAGAGACGGCATCCTGCACCGCCCAGTAGTCGGGATAGTCCTTGTCGCTGCTCAGAGAGAGCTGAAGGATATGTCCCGGTGCCGGCATATAGTTCAAGTTGACGATGGGATACCAGTCCCACTGGTTCCAGACGGGAGTCTTGTAATGCTCCACAGCCAGGGAAGCGTCCAAAGCGAGTTTGTCGCCGAAACTCTTGCTGAAACCTGCATAGATATTCCAGGTCTGTTCGCGGCGGCGGGACTTCATATTGCTTAAGGCATCTGAGGAGGTCAGTTGTTCGCCGGTTTCGGGGTCGTAATAATATTGGTAGCTGTTGTCGATGCTGGTAGTATAGATGGCTCCGTAATTCAAATCCCAACCTTTTCCCAGACTATGCTCTTGGGCCAGAAAGAATTTCCATCGGTTGATGCGTTGGCAATCTTCGGTGTAGAAGTCAAGTTCCTCGTCCTGCATGCGGCTATGCAGCAACTGGTCGGACGGGGAACGGTAGTAGGTCAGTTCGGCACCGGCTTTGAGGCCGAAAGGGGTACGATAGTCCAGACGGCCGTTGTGCAGCCAGTCGGTGCTATTGCCATGAGTTGTGGACACCTGCGTGCCCGTCACGCCCTTCCAGTTGTGGGAGGTGGAATAGCCACCGTTATAGACGAAACTCAGCTGATGGTCCTTGGCGATGTTATAGTCCGCCCCTACCCTGAAATTATGGGTATGGCTGCGGCCACGGCCCACCTCATCTGTTGTCATGGGGTGAACCGAGCCGTCTGCCAGGGTGTGCACAGCCTCTTTGTCGGTAGTAGAGTAGCCCCGGCCATGGCTGTGCGAGTAAAGAAAATCTGCTGAGAATTTATTTTTGCTGAAGAGCAGGCTGGCGCGTTCCTCAAAGCCTTCGTTATGCTTCTGGCGATACTTGGCATAGAGTTCGCCTTGCCAGGAGCCGGGGCCGCCTGCCGATTGTTTCAGGGTGATATTGATCAGTGCGCCACGCACCTGGTAGCGTGCAGGGGCGTTGTACATCACTTCCGCCTTCTCTATGCGGCTGGCAGGGATGCTGCGCAGCAAGGAATAGAGCTGCTCTGTGCTGAGGGTGGTTACTTTGCCGTCCAGGATAACGGTGACTCCCTGGCCTGCCAACTGCAGCCCGCCATTCATCTCGATGACGCCGGGAAGCTCTTTCACGGCATCGTAGGCATTGTCTACAGGGAGGTTCCGGATAAGGCGGGGCAGGTCGTACACCAGCTTGCCTTGCGCTGCCTTAACGATGGGGCGTTCACCGGTAATCATCACTTCCGGCAAGGTCTGATAAAGACTGTCCAGACGGGCATCGGTCGTGATAAGGCTGTCGGCGCTGAGGATGCGGTTGTCGTCCGCACCGGAGGTGGTTGCAGTACCGTTGTTCTCTTGTGCCGAAAGGCTGATGCTCAAAGCACAGCATACAATAGGGAGTAAATAGAATCGTTTCATGTTCTTCTTTTTATTTATGTTTATATTCTTCTTCTGCAAATCTTCGTCTGCAAAGTACGGCAGAATCAGCAGAAACTTGTGTTATCAGCGGCTTACCAAGTGTTATCCAGTGTTATCGGGAGTGTTATTTAGTCTTATCGGATGATAGGTTTCACAATATTAATCTTACCTTTGTATGTATAAAAGTAACCGGAAACAAACATGAAACTGCCATTCAAATATATTGCCATACTTGTCATCGTCTCCCTGGCCGGTATCTTCGCCTACCAAGCCTACTGGCTGACGGGGCTCTACCATACCATGCACAGCGAAATGGAAAGGGACATCACCGAAGCCATGCGCATGAGCGACTATAACGAAATGATGATACGCGTGGATAAAATGAAGCAGGACGACATCAACCACGGTGAAGTCAGCGTATCAGCCGGATACAGCGATGACGGAAAATCATTTGTCCGTAGCAGTACCACCATCTCCCGTGAAGATTCTTTGGACAACGCTACCCTGCACGAAACCTTCATGCCCAAAGGAGACAGTGTTTACGTGACCCACCCGAACGATTCAACCCGCGTGGAAGTCAGTGTCAGGAAGAACGTTCCTTTGCTCACCAAAGAGGACAGTGTGCTTTTCATCGACCAGTACAGGGAAACGGATAAAGTCCGTTGGATGTCTGCCGATTCTGCCCGAGAGCCTCTGGAAGAAGCAGTCAGGGACTCAGACAGCTCTCCCCAATCCGCATTGAGTGCCAAAGAGAGACTGGATGTGATTTTGCGCGACCAAAACAGTATGCTGGAACTCGCCACCTACTTCCAGCGCGGACTGCATTCGGGACTGGACATCATTTCCGACCCCGACGTAGTGCTTTATGACAGCCTGCTGACTTCATTCCTGCACGACCGTAACATCAATCTTCCCCATAGGCTGCTACATCTTCACAAAGGCAGCAAATGGGACTCTACCATTCTCTATATAGATACATTGGTAAACATCGGTACCCCCGGCTATGTGCCTACCTCAAAAGCCGTGGAATATAATTATTCTTTCGACATCAATACAAATCAAAGCTACCGTCTCATCATGGAACCGGCCGGCATGTTGGTCTTGCGACAGATGTCGGGCATTCTCACCACATCATTCGTTATTCTGATCGTACTCGCTTTCTCCTTCTGGTTCTTGATACGCACCATCCTGAAACAGAAGACACTGGAAGAGATGAAGAGCGATTTCACCAACAACATCACCCACGAACTGAAAACCCCCATCGCCGTAGCATATGCCGCCAACGACGCTCTGCTCAACTTCAACCAAGCGGAGGAAAAGGCCCAACGCGACAAATACCTGCGTATCTGCCAGGAACAGCTTCAGCGCCTCAGTGGACTGGTTGAACAGATACTTTCCATGAGTATGGAACGCCGCAGGACTTTCCGCCTGCACCCGGAGGAGTTTGCAATACGTGATATTCTGGAAACGCTCATCGAACAACACAAGCTGAAAGCGGAAAGCTCCGTCCATATATCGGTGGACATCGAACCGGAAGATCTGAGCGTACTTGCCGACCGTACGCATTTCAGCAACATCATCAGCAACCTGATAGACAACGCCATCAAATATTCGCATGGAGAAGCCGAAGTGACCATCCATTGCCGCAAGGTAACCGTCGAAGGGCAGAATGAACAGACTGAAATCTCCGTCAGCGACCACGGTATCGGTATTGCTCCCGAGAAGCAGAAGCACATCTTCGACAAATTCTACCGCGTACCCACGGGTAATCTGCACGATGTGAAAGGCTATGGGCTGGGATTGTTCTATGTGAAGACCATGATAGAGAAGCATGGTGGCAGCGTATCGGTAAAGAGTGAGTTGGGAAAAGGAAGTACCTTTACGATAAGGATATGATAACATTATTTGTTAGGGTACTTTACATTACTTGTTAAGGAGCTTTACATTACTTGTAACAAAAGCGACAATTATGGAAAAGATAACCGTACTTCTGGTTGAGGACGAACAGACCCTCGCCATGATTATCAAGGACACATTGGAAGGGCAGAACTTCATCATCCACACCGCAGCAGACGGTGAAGAGGGATTGCGCAAGTTCTTCGACCTCCGCCCCGACGTGCTGGTGGCAGACGTGATGATGCCCCGCATGGACGGCTTTGAAATGGTGCGCCGCATCCGGCAGACCGACAAACAGACCCCGGTACTGTTCCTTACCGCCCGCTCCGCCATCAACGATGTGGTGGAAGGGTTTGAGCTGGGTGCCAACGACTACCTGAAAAAGCCTTTTGGAATGCAGGAACTCATTATCCGCATAAAGGCCCTGGTAGGCAAAGCTTTCTCCTTTACAGAAGAAAAGCCCAAAGAAACTACCGTTTTTGAAATCGGTGACTACCGTTTCAATTCCGTCACTCAACGACTTGCTTTTGCAGGCAGCACCCCGACTTCACCTAACGCGGATACGGAAGTGGAACTCTCCCACCGCGAGTCCGAAATACTGAAACGCCTTTGCGAGAACCGCAACCAGGTGGTCAACACCCAGAACGTATTGCTCGACCTCTGGGGAGACGACAGCTTCTTCAACTCCCGCAGCCTGCATGTGTTCATCACCAAACTGCGGCATAAACTGGCCGGAGACGAGCGCATCCGTATCGTCAATGTGCGGGGAATAGGATATAAACTAATAGTGAACTAAACTAAAACTAAACTACTATTTATGAGAAAGTTATTATTCATCACTTTTATCTGTTCCTCACTCTGCGCCTATGCACAGAGCGAGATTCCGGAAGACACAATAAAGAACCGGCCTCCCGTAAAGAAAGAGCAGATTCCCTTTTCTCCAAAAGAGAACAAGCGTACGGGCCTTGATGAAAGCCAGCCCCAACAAAGTCTGCAGGGCGAACAGCAGGAAGAGATAAATCTCCATCTCCCTCCCTCCGACTATGTGGAGCCCCTGCCCTGGACGGACATGAAGAAGATACACTTTCAGAAGAACATCTTTGAATGGGACTTCCAGCGTTTCGCCGATTTCCTGCTCTCGCCGGAAGTCGTACTGACGATGTACGGCAGCCATAACACCTATCCTGCAATGGGCTCCATCATGCAGGCTGGCGCAGGAATTACTTATTACAGTCCCGACGGACATTGGGAACTGAGCGGCGGAGTGTATGCCGCCCACTATTCCATCTCTACCCCCTCCTCCATTGCCGGCGCCCGGTATGCCAAAAGGGATGCCCCCCGGGGTACCCAATGGGACGTAGGTTACAATGCCTCCGTATCCTACCGCATCAATCCCTACATGCGCCTGCATGCCTTCGGCCAGTATTCGGGCTACGGGAGAAGCAACTCCTTTCATGGATATATGAACCCGATGTATCCGCAAAGCGGTTATGGCATGGTACTGGAACTGAAAGTGACGGACTGGCTCGACCTCAACGGAGGCCTGGAACGGAGCTACGACCCCACCAAAATGAAATGGGTGACTTCGCCCGTCTTCGCCCCTACCATTCGTATAAAGAAATAGAAATAATACAAAGATATTTCCGGAAATAGAGGGAAACGAGTATCTTTGTTCAGTCCGCCCCTATGCGGCAGACAGCAACTGAAATTGTGAACAAAGAACTATGAAACGAATCTTCTTCTGCATCATCATTTTACTTGCAGGCATGTCATCCGTCAGCGCACAGAGCGAGATGCCTGCCGATACGGTACGTACTGCAGTACATGGCGAAGCGTCTCCCGAAGGCATGTCTCCGTCTGAAAAGGAGCTTCTGCCGGGCGTGAAGAATTACGACGGCTTCCTGCTGGATATGGGGCTGATGAATCTGTCTGCCCCCACTCTTCCCAAATTCACTTTGGAGATACCGGATGCCAGCAAGGACTACAGCCGCATCTTCCGGTTGAACCCGAACGTGACTTATTCACAAGGCCTTTCGAACATATTCTCACTCAGCAACTCCCGGTATTTCAGTTCGAATCCCTTCGGACTGACGGGCTTCTGGGGCTCTACTGACAACCTGCAAATGGGAAGTTTCACTTTGAAGAACGGCATGCGCATCCATACGTACGGCGAATATGACAAGGACGGCTGGAAAGTGCCCAACCCTTCCGCACTGCCTTGGGAAAAGAACAATTTCAAAGGGGCGTTCGAGCTGAAATCAGCCAACGGAGCCTTTGGCATACGCATCGAGGTACAGCAAGGCAGGCATGTGCCCTATTGATGCCCACACCATTTAACAACCAAAGTCAATGGCAAGAAAGAAAATACTGGTGATAGGTGCCAACGGTTTTACCGGCAGGCGCATCCTGGATGATTTGTCCCGCAACTTGTCTTATCAGACAACGGGCTGTTCCCTGCACGACGACATCTGTCCCCATTCGGGCAACTATCGCTTTATCCGCACGGATATATGCAACCGCCAGGCGGTGGAAAAGCTTTTCCAGGAAGTACAGCCGGATGTTGTAATCAATACCTCCGCCCTCTCCGTCCCCGATTATTGCGAAACGCACCATGCAGAAGCGGATGCCGTCAACATCACTGCCGTAGAGCATCTGGCAGAATGCTGTGAGGCGGGAGGCAGCCGTTTTATCCATCTTTCCACCGACTTCGTTTTCGGTGGTGATACGGACCGACCCTATACGGAGGAGGATATTCCCGCTCCCGTTAATTATTACGGCTACACCAAACTGGAAGGTGAGAAACGTATCGCTGCCGTTTGCAAGGATTATGCCATCGTGCGTGTAGTGGTGGTGTACGGTGCCTCCCTGCCCGGACAGCATGGCAATGTGCTCCAACTGGTGGCAAACAGATTAAGGAACAATGAGGAAGTGTTCGTCGTGTCCGACCAATGGCGTACGCCCACCTTCGTGGGAGACGTGTCGCAAGGAGTGGAGAAGCTGATAAATCACCCGCAAAACGGCATCTACCACCTCTGTGGCAGCGAGTGCCTGACCATTGCAGACATCGCTTATCGGGTAGCGGACGTATTGGGACTGAATCGCTCGCTCATCCGTCCCGTCACTACGAAGGAGATGAATGAAAAGACGCCACGTCCCCGTTTCAGCGGGCTGAGTATAGAAAAGGCACGCCGGGAACTGGGATATCGACCGCATACGCTGAAGGAAGGAATAAAGCTGATGTTCGGATAGTAAATAATGCAAGTTCGGATGGCAGCAGATTCGACTACAGCAACTCCGGCTCTGCCAGTCCTTTCTCTTTGCGATACACACGTACCATCTCCAGAATCACATCTCCATATTTCTCCACCCCTTTCTTTCCGAAATACGGAATGCGTACAAGCATGGCCTTATCCGAAGGAAGCAGATTGCTGATACCCAGAATTGCCTTCTGCTGAATGACGGTATATACGGGCAACCCTAATGCGGAAGCTTCTGCATTGCGCCATGCCACCAAGCGGTTGTAAAGTTCCGGATGCAACACATCCGTGGGTACTTCAACAGCCGCAGCATCGCGTTTCCGCTCACGCGGACGTTTCTCTTTATCAGCCTGCTTACTGCTTCCCTGCCCTTCTTTGGCAGCAGCACTTCTCCCTTTGCCTTTACCCTTCTGCGAAGCCGAATCGTCAATGGAAAGCAGTGCTTTCTGCTTCAAGTATCCTGCCACATGGAAACCATTCTCCAGTACATAATCCAGCAAATCAGTCTTCAAGTCAAACATTGCCTCCAGTTCCTCCATGGCATCCCGGAGCTTCTTCTTCAACTCTTTATTGTCGGAAGTTACCGTACTCGCCATCACCGCATCCAGCGGTTGCAACTGCTCTTGAAAATAAGTGGCGGCAGAGTGTATGCGCCCCTGCAAAGTCGGGTCGGCTGCATAGTCCTGCGCAGTATCAATCAGACGGGTATACTGGATACCGAACTTCTGGGCCACTTTCGTCACTTTGTCGTGAAAACGTTCCACTTCCTCCTTGCAGGCTGCGAGTTGCTTGGGAAAGAGCTTGTACAAGTGCTCGTCTATCAGCCGCACATACCGCCGCAAAGCCTGCTCCATGGGCTGGAAATCGAACAAGCCCGACAGCAGTTCCAGGAAATAGGTCTGCTGCAAGGAACGGAAGCGTTTCTCGTCCGGCTCGTTTCTCCGTGCCTCCATCGTGAAGGTTTCCACTGCATTGTCATTGATTATGGCTCTTGCAGAAAGCGGGGCACTGAGCACCACTCCCTCCAATGTCTTGCAGCGGCTCAGGGCCACATACGTCTGCCCATGCGCAAAGGAGGCGCTGGCATCAATCACGGCACGTTCAAACGTCAGTCCCTGGCTTTTGTGGATGGTAATTGCCCAAGCCAGTTTCAACGGATACTGCCGGAATGTTCCTTCAATATCTTCTGTAATCTCCTTGGTTTCCTCATCAAGCACATACTTGGCATTCGTCCACTCTTCCTCCTGAAGTAAGAAGGTAGCGTCGCTTCCCTTGCTGCGCACTTCAATTCCATCTGCCGACACGGCTGTCACCTCTCCAATCATGCCATTGTAGTAACGGTGTTCGCCGGAGGTGTCGTTCTTCACAAACATTACCTGGGCACCGCGTTTCAGTTCCAGCACCTCATCCGTAGGATAGGAATATTCGGGAAACTTTCCGTCAATCTTGGCGCGAAAGGCATACGAGCGTCCCGGAAGTTGTTCCAGCTCATGGTCATTAATCCGTTGGGCCTGATAATTGTGGGTCACCAGGCGGATGTATCCTTCTTCTTTATCAGGTACGAAATTGGGAATATACCGGCGGTTCAAGGCTTCCAGCACTTGTCCGTCACAACGGTTTTCGCGAATGCGGTTCAGTAATTCAAGAAAAGTCCCATCGTTCTGCCGATAGACTTTCTTTAGCTCTATGGTGCAATATTCCGTCTGCTTCAAGGCCTGGCTGGAAAAGAAATAGGGCGTGTCATAGTATTTGCGCAGCATCTGCCACTCATCGTCTTTCACTACGGGAGCAAGCTGCTGAAGGTCGCCAATCATCAGCAACTGCACGCCGCCAAAAGGTTTGTTCCGGTCGCGGAACCGCCTCAAGACGGCATCCACCGAATCGAGCAAGTCGGCACGGACCATACTGATTTCATCGATGACCAATAAATCTATACTGCGTATAATGTTGATTTTCTCTTTCCCGTAACGGAAACGGTAAGATGCTTTGCCATCCGCGCTGAATGAGCTTTCGGGCACATAAGGAGCGAAAGGTACTTGAAAAAAGGAGTGGATGGTGACACCGCCTGCATTGATAGCGGCAATTCCCGTCGGCGCAAGTACAATCATCCGTTTCGGACTCTCTGCCTTCAGTCTTCGCAGGAAAGTTGTCTTACCGGTACCTGCCTTGCCGGTCAAAAAAAGATGAGTGCCTGTGTTTTCAATGAATTGCCATGCAAGCGCTATTTCGGGATTATTCTCCATGGATATGTTTATTATTCAACCAATCCGCTCTCTCTCAGAATGATACGGATTTCATCAGTAGCCATATATGATAATAGGACAAAGATAGCGGTTATTTCGTTATCCTTGTCCTATTATTCCATTTATTTGTACCCATCCTGAGAAAGCCCTTTACGGGGCAATCCGGACTATTTCAAGCTACCGCCGATAATATCGAGCAGCTCATTCGTAATGGCCTGCTGACGGCTCTTGTTATACTGTTTCGTCAAATCCTGAATCAGCTCATTGGCATTGTCTGTCGCCGTCTGCATGGCAAGCATACGGGCAGCATGTTCCGAAGTATTGGAATCGAGAAGCACGGTAAATATCTTCTGACTCAACACTTTTGGCAGAAGTTCCGCTATCAACTCGCCGACGGAAGGTTCCACAATGTAATCATTATTGAAACTGCGGGCATCTTCCGGTACATCTTCTGCCGCCTCCTGCGCCACTTGCGTCAGGTCAATGGGCAGATAATTCTCGCGAAGCAGCACCTGCGAACCCATCGATTTGAAGTGGTGGTAAATCAGCTCCACATGGTCAATTTGCTTTTCCACAAACTCATGCATCAGCTTCTCCGCCAGCTCATACGCTTCAACGTACGAAGGCTTGTCTGCCATCAACTGATAGCTGCCTTGCGGCACATATCCCATTTTCTTGACAGCTTCCTCCACCTTTCTCCCAACGGGATATATCAGAATATTCTCCTTGCCCAGCGACTGGTAACCTTCCAAAGTCCGTTCCAGCATCTTCGCCACATTCGAGTTGAATGCACCGCACAAGGAACTATTGGACGAAAACGCCACGACCGCTACCCTCGTCACGGGCCTTTTCTCGGTATAGGGCGACTCGAAGGAAGCATCCGTACGCAGAAAGTTCGTCAGAATCTCATTCAGCTTCCGTTGATAAGGCAGCATATTCTCAATCCGCCCCTGCGCCTTGTGCAGTTTGGCAGATGCCACCATCTTCATCGCCGATGTTATCTGGCGTGTACTCTTGACGGAGCTTATTCTATTTTTTACCTCTTTCAGTGAAGCCATATATCTATTTACGATTTACAATGTACAATGTACAATTTGCCATGCGGGTTATGGCGCAGCTAAATTGTAAATTGTAAATTGTCTAATTGTACATTACATGAATTGCCTTGCAACCGCCTCTGCCGTCTCCTCAATCTTTTTGCAGACATCGTCGTTGATGACACCTGTCTTTAAAACGTCGAGTACCTCCATGCGATAGTTCATCTCAAGAGACTCAAGGAAGTTGCGTTCAAACTCGCTGACCTTGTCCAAAGGAATATCCCTCAACAAGCCGTGTGTGCCGCAATAAAGAATGGCAATCTGCTTTTCTACCGGCATCGGACTGTATTGGGGCTGTACCAGCAGGCGCGTATTCTTCTGTCCCTTGTCGATGGTCAATGCCGTCACGGGGTCCATATCACCACTGAACTTGGTAAATGCTTCCAGCTCACGGTACTGTGCCTGGTCAATCTTCAATGTACCTGCCACCTTCTTCATCGCCTTGACTTGGGCATTGCCACCCACACGGCTCACGGAGATACCCACGTCAATGGCCGGACGGTTACCCTGGTTGAAGAGATTCGTATCAAGGAATATCTGCCCGTCAGTGATTGAAATCACATTCGTTGGGATATAGGCGGACACGTCTCCTGCCTGAGTTTCGATAATGGGCAATGCAGTCAGCGAACCACCACCTTTCACCTTGCCTTTCAGACTATCCGGCAGGTCGTTCATCTCGCGTGCCACTTCCTCCTGGCTGATAATCTTCGCCGCACGTTCCAGCAAACGGGAGTGCAGGTAGAAAATATCACCCGGATAGGCCTCACGTCCTGACGGACGGCGCAGAATCAGAGACACTTCACGATAGGCCACCGCCTGCTTGGACAAGTCGTCATAGACCACCAGCGCATGACGGCCGGTATCACGGAAATACTCTCCGATGGCAGCCCCTGCAAAGGGAGCGTAATACTGCAATGCAGCCGGGTCTCCCGCCGTAGCAGCCACCACAATGGTATAGTCCATCGCACCGTACTGGTGCAGGGTATTCACAATAGAAGCTACGGTAGAACCTTTCTGGCCAATGGCTACATAAATGCAATATACCGGATCACCTGCTTCAAAATTGGCACGCTGGTTGATGATGGTATCGATGGCAATGGCTGTCTTACCGGTCTGGCGGTCACCGATAATCAGCTCACGCTGTCCGCGACCAATAGGTATCATGGCGTCCACAGCCTTCAGACCGGTCTGAAGCGGCTGATTCACCGGCTGGCGGAAGATGACTCCCGGTGCCTTACGTTCCAACGGCATTTCATAAAGTTCTCCGCCTATCAGTCCTTTGCCATCAAGCGGCGCACCCAGAGGGTCTATTACACGGCCCAGCATACCCTCTCCCACCATGATGGAAGCAATACGCTTGGTACGCTTTACAATGAAGCCTTCCTTGATTTTATCCGTAGGGCCAAGCAACACAGCACCCACATTATCCTCTTCGAGGTTCATCACAATGGCCTTGATGCCGTTGTCGAACTCCAACAACTCGTTGGCTTCGGCATTGCGCAACCCATAGATACGGGCTACACCGTCACTGACTTGCAGTACCGTGCCAATCTCGTCCAACTGTACGCGGGTGTCAATCCCTTCCAGTTGCTTGCGGAGAATATCGGAGACTTCGCTTACTTTTATATTTTCAGACAACATCTTAGTATTTACTATTTTACGATTTACTATTTACTATTTGAAAGAACCCGAATCATATACCGTTTTGACCTCTACAACTTACGCATCACAAGACTATTAAATAGTAAATTGTAAATTGTCAAATCGTAAATCATACGATCCTTCTATTCTTATCAATAAACTGCTGTTTCACTTTCTTAAGCTGCGTAGCAATACTGGCATCCAGACGGAAGTCGTTGATGTCGAAGATAAAACCACCTTCAATGGAGGGATCCACTTCAGTCTGCAGCTCCATGCTGGCATGCAGCAGGGTGGAAGCACTGTTATGGATACGCTCCCGCACTTCCTGGCTGACGGGAACGGCTGTTATCAGCTTTCCTACACCGATATGCTTGTCTTTCCGGTACAAATCCAGAAAACTCAGGCAGATGTACTGGAGAAAGTTTTCCCGCCGGTTCTTCAACACCAAGGTCATGAAACGCGCAAACTCACGGCCCGCAGGAGCATCCCCCACAGCAGCGGTACAGATAAGTGCGAACTTCTCACGTATCGTCAGGATGGGGTTTTCCAATGCCATGCACAAATCCGGATGTTTCCTGAAGCTACGGGCAAGCATACAAAACTCCTTGTACAGAGTATCTTCTACCCCCATACTCTTGGCATATTCCATCAATGCTTTCGCATAACGCATCGAAACGATTCCTATATCCATTTCTTTGAGAATTAATTGTTTCTACTTGCGGCCAGCACTTCATCCAGCATCCGGTCTATCATCTCCATCTGCTCATGTTTCTCGTCCAGATTCTTGCGGATAATTTTCTCAGCTATATCTACGGACAAGACTGCCACCTGGCGGCGAATATCGCGGATGGCCTCTTCCTTCTCTTGCTGTATCTGCTTTTTAACTTCGTCCAGCTCCTTCTGCGCGGCGGCTTCCGCCTGCTTGCGTGCTTCGACGATAATCTTGTCACGCTCATGCATCGCCTCCCGCAGAATGCGTCCTTGTTCTTTGTTGGCAGCAGCAATCAACGCTTCACTCTCCTCTTTCAGTTTGGAGAGCTGGGCATTTGCTTCGCGTGCCACTTCCAAAGACTGGTCGATGTAGGTCTTGCGACCTTCCACCATCTTGGTGATAACGGGAAAACCGTACTTGGCAAGCACCACAAACACCACACCGAATGAAAGAAGCATCCAGAACAGCAGACCACTATCGGGTAATAACAATGACATAATTTTATTTACGATTTGACAATTTACGATTTACAATTTGGCTGCGCGGTGATGCTGCACGGACAAATTGTAAATCGTAAATGGTAGATTGTACATTATAAAAAGAACACCAATAAACACACAACTACTGCCAACAAAGCAACACCTTCAATCAAGGCAGCGGCAATAATCATGTTCATACGGATATCTCCGGATGCTTCCGGCTGACGGGCAATGGCCTCCATGGCAGAACCGCCGATTTTACCGATACCTACACCAGCACCAATAACAGCCAGACCAGCACCAATGGCTGCACCCAGTTTACTAACTCCCACACCTGCCGCAGCAGCTTGCAATAATACAGATAGTAACATAACTTTCAGTTTTTAAATGGTTATTTTTATTAATATTTATATTCCCAATAATCGTATCATTTCACCGCCTTCTCCTTATGCTCTTCCTGCGCCAGACCGATGAACACGGCTGACAGCATGGTGAACACATATGCCTGGATAAAGGCAACCAACAATTCAAGTGCATTCATAAAGATATTGAACAGCACCGAGGCCACGGTAAGCGTTCCGTTCAAAGCAGGTCCCATACTGGCCGAGATGAATATCAGGCAGGTAAGCACCAGCATTGCCATGTGTCCTGCCAGCATATTGGCAAAAAGACGTATCATCAAAGCAAACGGTTTGGTAAAAATACCGAAGAACTCGATAAACGGCATCATGGGGACCGGCACCTTCAGCCACCAGGGCACATCCGGCCAGAAGATATCTTTCCAATAGGTCTTGGTTCCAAAGATATTCACGGCCAAGAAAGTGCAGATGGCCAATACCATCGTAATGGCTATATTTCCCGTCACGTTGGCCCCTCCGGGAAAGAAAGGAATCAGCCCCATAATGTTATTGATGAAAATAAAGAAGAAGGCCGTCAGCAAGTAAGGTGCGAATTTACGGTACTTCGGACCGACACAGCTCTTTATAATATCATCGTTCACCATCATGATAAACATCTCCATAAACCCGATGAAACCACCGGGAGCGGCACTTCCCTGCGGGTGCTTGCGATACCAGTGCGCCACACTTAAAATGATGACAAGCAGCAATGCACTGTTGATGAGCAAAGCCAGTGTCACCTTCGTGATGGAGATATCCAACGGGCGTATTTCGTTTCCGGTGGCATCATGCTCCACCAGCTTGCCTTCGTACTTGCTTCCTGCGGGAGCGATGGAAAAGCCTTCATAACTTCCACCGTTCTCCTCCAGACGTGAGGATAGAAAGACATGCCATCCGGTGGTAGAGCTATGCACTATTACCGGCAAGGGAATCGTAACGTGAGTTTCGCCCCACGTCGTGATGTGCCATTCGTAAGAATCGCCGATATGCCCGAAGACAATCTCCTTCACGTCCACCGTATTCTCAGCCCGCACCGTGGCGGGTAGCAACATGCCCAATGCCAACAGAACTACAGTCAGTATGTTACGCAATCTTTTCATTGTTACTTTTCTTTTTCTGTTTCTTGTTCGCCTCGAAAGTGAAGAAGAACCAGGAATCATAAATCAAATATATCAGATAGTTGGCTATAAACGTCAACAGAAACGCCCTGGCTTCCTCACGTACTGCAACGCAATAAACCAGCATCACAATCATGGAAACCAGCATTCTCATCACACGCATCAGCAGATAAATCTGCAACATTCGTCCCGGCATCCGGTGACGGCAGCTTTCGGTCATATTAATCATGAATATTCCGAAAACAAAGAAGAAAAGCGGAATCAGCGGATAACCGCCGAAATAGTGATGCGGATTTATCGAAAAGTACGTCCATCCGCCTACAATTCCTATCAATACCGTCAAGAGCGCTGTATGCAATAAGTAGTTTCTCTTAGTAATAGTCACGCCAACAACCTTTAATCTTCAATTTCTTATTTTTAATTGCCTATTGCTGTTCTATACAGACGGCAACCCTTCCGTTACTCATCTCTACGAATCCGCTTTGAATATCCAGCTCATGTTCCTCACCGTCCGTTGCGTAAACCAATGTCCCCGTTCCCAACGATGACACAATCGGTGCATGCTGCGGCAGGATAGAAAAAGAGCCCATAGTGCCCGGCAATGTAACACTTTCCACTTCCCCGTTGAAGAGTTCCTTCTCCGGTGAAACAATATTCAAATGCAACTTCTTCATTATCAAAGCTCCCAGAGTTTTAATTTTTAATCGTTTTTTCCCCTGCCTGTTCCAGTAGTTTCTTACCCTTCTCAATAGCTTCTTCAATGGTTCCCACATTCAAGAAAGCTGGTTCGGGCAGGTAGTCCACCTCTCCGTCAAGAATCATCTTGAAGCCTTTGATAGTATCCTCAATGGAAACCATTGTACCGGGGACACCCGTAAACTGCTCGGCAACGGCAAATGGCTGTGAAAGGAAGCGCTGCACACGACGCGCACGGTTCACCAACGTACGGTCGGCATCAGAGAGCTCCTCCATACCGAGGATGGAGATAATGTCTTGCAATTCCTTGTTGCGCTGCAATATTTGTTTCACACGTTGTGCCACTTCGTAGTGTTCCACCCCCACGATGTGTGGGTCAAGAATGCGTGAAGTGGATTCCAACGGGTCTACAGCAGGATAAATACCAAGTTCGGTAATCTTACGGCTCAACACCGTGGTGGCATCGAGGTGGGTAAATGTTGTAGCAGGCGCCGGATCAGTCAAGTCATCGGCAGGCACATATACAGCCTGCACGGAAGTGATGGAACCATTTCTCGTAGAGGTAATACGCTCCTGCATGGCACCCATTTCCGTTGCCAGTGTCGGCTGATAACCCACGGCAGAAGGCATACGGCCCAGCAAGGCCGAAACCTCGGAACCGGCTTGAGTGAAACGGAAGATATTATCAATGAAGAACAGAATGTCACGCGGACCGTCCGTCTCCGCTCCCATGTCACGGAAGGACTCGGCTACCGTCAACCCTGACAATGCCACGGACTGACGCGCACCGGGAGGTTCGTTCATCTGACCGAATATCAAAGACACTTGTGATTTGGCCACTTCGTCATAATCTACTTTGGACAAATCCCAATGGCCCTCCTCCATGCTCTTCTTGAATTCTTCTCCGTAACGGATAACACCGGATTCAATCATTTCTCTCAGCAGGTCGTTGCCTTCACGTGTACGTTCTCCTACACCGGCAAACACAGAGAAGCCGTGCTGCTTCTTCGCAATATTATTGATGAGTTCCTGGATAAGCACTGTCTTGCCTACACCGGCGCCACCAAACAGACCGATTTTACCGCCCTTGCTATAGGGTTCCAGCAAGTCGATAACCTTGATGCCTGTATAAAGTACCTCTTGTACGGTAGTCAAATCTTCAAACTTAGGGGGTTCGCGATGGATGGGATAAGCACCGGTACGGTCCAGTTCCTTCATGCCGTCGATAGAGTCGCCCACTACGTTCATCAGGCGGCCTTTGATTTGTGTACCTATCGGCATGGTGATGGGGCCTCCCAGCGGATGCACTTTCATACCTCTCTGCAGGCCGTCCGTACTGTCCATAGCAACAGTACGCACCGTGTTTTCACCAATGTGTTGCTGTACCTCTACAATCAGTCTTTTTCCGTTCGACCTTTCTATTTCCAGTGCGTCGTGAATACTCGGCAACATCATCTCTGCCTCCGTTCCTTCGAAATAGACGTCTACTACAGGTCCGATTACCTGTGAGATATGTCCAACAATCTGTGACATAAGCAATCTTTTTTATTCTATATTTCCTTAATTATTTTTCCCAATACTAAGTTGTAAGTCGCGTGTATCCTCTAAAACAAATCAGCCAAGTCGCGTCTTTCGTCAGCTATATAAGTACTCGTACCTATTAACGTTTGTCAGCAACGGTTTGTTCATCCCAATAGTTACATAAACAACAACGCAAATGTATAAACAATTTGCATGTAGTTGTTACCGTGTATAGCATTTTTTGAACAAAAAATACTATTTTGAACGATTAATACTACAATTGGAACAAATTGCTACAGACATGATAACGTCAGTTAACAATTGGCAAGAAAAGGAATTGCCCACCCATCTTATGAAAAACCACAGAATTGGCAATAAAGATTCCGTATATAATATACAAAAAAATAAGCCTTGTCTCTCGACAAGGCTTATTCACAACACAAACACAAAATAAAACACGACAAAACTACTATGCAATCTTACCTGTCTATGCCGGGGAGGCATACGTACTAGTTACGGATATTCACATATACATAAACAGCTTCAGGCTGATTTGCACATTATAAACAAATGCGGGGAGGCATTTGTTTATTGCTTATTTGTTAAAAAACACAAATTCAAAGTTTGTCATTGAATACCTCGTTCACGAAGCTTCAACTGCCATTTCCATGCAGAAAGTAAAGTATCTTCAATACTTGTTTCTGCCTTCCAACCCAGTTCATTGTTTGCCAATTCCGGGTTTGCCCATACCTTCTCAATATCACCGGCACGCCGACCTACTATCTGATAGTTCAGTTTTACACCGGTAGCCTTTTCGAAAGCATTAATCAGTTCCAATACGGAAAGTCCACGACCTGTACCGATATTGAATACTTCCACTTTCTCCTTCTGCTTGTTCTCCAAGATACGGCGGATAGCCACTACGTGTGCTTTGGCCAAATCGACTACATTGATGAAGTCGCGGATACAAGAACCGTCGGGAGTATCATAATCGTCACCAAACACGCTCAGTTTCTCACGGATGCCGATAGCGGTCTGGGTAAGATAAGGAATCAAGTTCTGCGGTACACCGTTAGGCAATTCTCCCAGCAATGCTGTGGGGTGTGCACCTATCGGGTTGAAGTAACGCAACAAGATGGCGTTTATCGGAGCACCGGAAGCAACCGTATCACGTACAATCTCTTCATTGATTTGCTTCGTGTTTCCATACGGAGACTCAGCTTTCTTGATAGGTGCCTTTTCCGTTACCGGAAGCTCGTCCGGCTGGCCGTAAACTGTACAGGAAGAAGAGAATACGATACCCTCCACTCCATGCTTCGGCATCAGTTCCAGCAGGTTAATCAGTGAAACCAGGTTATTACGATAGTAAAGCAACGGTTTCTGGACAGACTCACCTACGGCCTTGCTGGCTGCAAAGTGAATGATGGCTTTAATGCCTTTATATTTGGTAAACACAGCGTCAAGACCGGCATAATCCAAGCAATCCAATTTCTCGAATGCAGGACGGATACCCGATACCTTCTCTATGTTATCTACAACATCTGCGCTGGAGTTTGACAAATTATCAATAATAACAACTTCATAACCTGCGTTTTGAAGTTCCACCACCGTGTGAGAACCAATGTAACCGGTTCCACCCGTAACTAAAATTTTCTCTTTCATATTAAATATAGACAATTTAGCTTTTAGGTTATCAATACGCCACAAATGTAAGGAAATAAATTAATAAAAACAGAAAAAGGGGGGATAAATTTTAGCTTATCCCCCCTTCACTTTATTTCCGGTTTTTCTTCTTTAAATCTTCACAACCCCCGAAAAGCCCATGAATGCCATTGCCAGCAGTCCGGCTGTAATCAAAGCTATCGGAGTGCCCTGCATACCTTTCGGCACACTAACCAGGCTCATTTGCTCGCGCAGGCCTGCAAACAGTGTCAGTGCCAAGCCGAAACCAAGTGCCGTGGAGAATGCATAAACCACTCCCGTCAGCAAATCATAATCTTTTTGGATAACAAGGATGGCCACACCGAGAATACAGCAGTTGGTAGTAATCAACGGCAGGAACACGCCCAAGGCCTGATACAGAGAAGGAGAAACTTTCTTCAGGATAATCTCTACCATCTGCACCAATGCGGCAATCACCAGGATAAAGGTAATAGTCTGCAAATAGCCCAAATCAAAAGCGTCGAGCACATACTTCTGAATAAGGAATGTCACGATGGTGGCGATGGTGAGCACGAATGCCACCGCTGCCGACATGCCCAATGCAGTCTCCACTTTCTTGGAAACTCCCAAGAACGGGCAAATTCCCAAGAATTGCGACAATACGATGTTGTTTACAAAGATTGCCGAGATAAATATCAATATATATTCCATTTCTTTAATTTATTAATTGAAAAATGACAATCGATAATGAACCATTATCAATCATCCATTATCAAGCCTTCTTCATACTGTTGATTAAAGCAATGAGATAGCCCAATGCGATGAATGCACCCGGAGCAAGGACAAATACCAACATGCCGTATTCTTCAGGAAGGATACTCAAGTTGAATATCTTGCCGGTTCCCAGGAACTCACGCACGGCACCCAGCAATGTCAGTGCAATGGTAAAGCCCAAGCCCATGCCCAGACCGTCGAACAAGGAAGCCACCGGATTGTTTTTGGCAGCAAATGCCTCGGCACGTCCCAATACGATACAGTTTACAACAATCAGCGGAATGAACAAGCCCAGCGTGGCGTACAATGCAGGAACGTAGGCTTGCATTATCATCTGCAACAGTGTCACAAATGATGCTATGACCACAATGAATGAAGGGATACGCACCATATCGGGAATCAGATTCTTGATGGCAGAAATCACCACATTGGAACATATCAGCACGAACATTGTAGCCAGTCCCATACCCATACCGTTGATAGCAGAGGAAGTGGTACCCAGTGTAGGACACATACCCAGCAGGAGTACAAACGTAGGATTCTCTTTGATAATCCCGTTCATCATAACTTTAAAATTATTCATATCTTCTACTCCTTTCTTATTTAGCGCTGAGTGTATCCACAGCTTCGGGAGCTGCGGAATCAGCAGGTTGTTCAACATTCTTTTGAGTAGCGCCGGTAGTGCCGTCGGCAGTTTCCTGACCGGCATAGGCAGCATAAGCCGCATTCACTGCATTCAAAAAAGCACGTGAAGTGATGGTAGACGCTGTAATGGCATCTACTTTACCACCGTCCTTGCTCACTGTCAATGCCGCTTCACCCGGATTCATGCCGGTGATGTCACCTTTATTGCCTTTCTTGAACCAGTCGGCAGCTTTGGAGCCCAACCCCGGAGTTTCCACATGCGACAACAAGGAGTAGTCGATGATTTTGCCTTCGGCATCGAAACCGACCAACACTTTCAGCTCACCGCCAAAACCCATGGCAACAGCTTCCACAGCAGCTCCGATATATTCTCCGCCTTTGGTGGCAGGATATACAGAATACTGTACTCCGTTTACTTCCTGCATCTTCTTCTCGGCGATGGGGTCATTGTCGAAGCCCGGAACCACCGCACTTACGGCATCGCTCAAGGTCTTTGCATTGGCCTGCGCAATGGGCTCCTTCGTCAATTCGTTTACATAAGCCAGCAACGCTACGGAGATTGCGGTAACGCCCGTAAGTACCAGCAACATATTCTTCAAGGATGATTCTAACTTTTTCATTTCTTCTTCGCTACCTCCCCAAAGCGTTTAGGTTTAACATAGGTGTTGATGAGCGGAGTGAACGCATTCATAATCAGAATGGCAAACGACATGCCCTCCGGATATGCACCGAACAGACGGATGATGACAGTCAGCAGGCCGATGCAAACACCATAAATCAGCATACCTTTGTGGCTCATCGGAGAAGTCACGTAGTCCGTAGCCATAAAGACAGCACCCAGCATCAGACCACCGGACAACAACTGTACGACCGGGGATACATAAAGTTCCGGATTGACCAGATACATGATACCGGAGAACACGAATACCGTCACCAGAATAGATACCGGAATGTGCCAGGTAATGATTTTCTTCCACAGCATGTAGAACAAGCCAAGCAACAGCGCCAAGGCACTCACCTCACCGAGACATCCTCCATTATTACCTATCAGAAGGTCGAAAGCTCCCGGAAGGTCGCTCAGGGACATGCCCGGAGCACCATTGATGACACCTTTCATAATAGCCAGTGGCGTAGCAGCCGTCGTGGCATCCGTATAGGCTGTCAACTGGCCTACAGCCGGCCATGTCGTCATCTGCACGGGGAATGAAAGCAACAGGAACACACGTCCTGCCAGTGCAGGGTTAAAGGGATTGCAACCCAAACCTCCGAAGGACATCTTGCCTACCCCGATGGCAAACAAGGCGCCGAGGATGATTATCCAGATGGGCAGGTTGGAAGGCAGGTTAAAGGCCAGCAACACACCGGTAATGATGGCAGAGCCGTCGGTGATGGTTGTGGTCTCTTTTTTCATGAGGAATTTGCCGATGGCCCATTCAAAGAACAAGCAGGCTGCTACGGAAGTGGCCGTAACAATCAGCGCACCCAGTCCGAAAAAGTAAAGCGAAACGAGGAATGCCGGAATCAATGCGATAAGCACACCGTACATATTCTTCTTCACGCTGTCACCGCCGTGAACGTGGGGCGAAAGGGATACGATTAATTTATTCATACTTCGTTATTTTTTAGCTTGACGTGCACGGATCATCGCTCCTACCTTACCCTTACCCAAGCGGATATAATCCAGCATCGGACGGTTGGAAGGACAAGTGAACTGGCATGAACCGCATTCTATACACGACATAATGTCTTCTTTCTCTACTCTTTCAAAATCTCCGTGGGCCGAAACGGTAGCCAGCAGATACGGCTCCAACCCCATCGGGCAGGCTCCCACGCACTTGGCACAACGGATACAAGGCTGTACTTCGCCGCGCTTGGCTTCCTTCTCGTTCATAATCAGAATACCGGAGCTTCCTTTGGCTGTCGGTACATCCGTATTTACCAGAGCTTTACCCATCATCGGGCCACCGCCGATAATCTTACCCGTATCTTCGGGCAGACCGCCGCAAGCTTCAATCAGCTGCTTCATCGGCGTACCGATACGTGCCAGGAAATTGGACGGCTTTGCCAACGACTTACCGGTCACGGTAATGACACGCTCAAACAGAGGTTTGTTCTTCTGTACGGCCTGGTAAACGGCAAATGCGGTACCCACATTCTGCACCACAGCTCCCGTGGAGATAGGCAACGCACCGGCTGCAACCTGGCGACTGATGACAGCATCAATCAACTGCTTTTCACCACCCTGCGGATATTGTACCTTCAAGGGTACCACCTCGATACCTGCATAGCTGGAAGCAACCTTCGTCATCAGCTGGATGGCATCGGGCTTGTTGTTCTCAATGCCGATGAATGCCTTGTTCACCTTTACCGCCTTCATCAGAATGGATACACCTACCATAATTTCTTCCGCATGTTCCAGCATCAGCTGATGGTCGGCAGTCAGATACGGTTCGCACTCTACGGCGTTGATGATGACACACTCTGCCTTGAATGCAGGAGGAGGACACAACTTGACCTGCGTAGGGAAGCATGCACCGCCCAGACCTACGATACCGGCATCAGCGATTTTCTTCACGATTTCCTCGGAGGTCAGACTGCATTCCTTCACCAACGTTTCGGAACGGTCAATGGATTCTTCCCATTCATCCCCTTCTACGTCAATGAATATAGCAGGCTTGGCGTAACCGCTGGCATCGACAATCGTGTCAATCTTAGCGACTTTCCCGCTGACAGACGAATGAATGGCTGCTGATACAAAACCGCCGGGCTCGGCAATCTTTGTACCCACTTTCACAACATCACCTTTGGCAACGATAGGCTTGGCAGGAGCACCGATGTGCTGTCCCAGCAAGATAGCGGCCTTGGCCGGAATCTCTGCCTTGATGATAGGCTGATGTGCTGAAAGTTTATTTTCGTGTGGATGGACTCCACCAATTGAAAATGTCTTCAACATACAATTCTGTATTTTTAGTCGTTTATTTACTTTATTAATTCATACCTCAACTTGGGAAGTCTAAACCTCTGCTTTAGGAGTCTCAACCTCAGCTTTAGGAACTGCAACCTTTACTT
Organism: Bacteroides sp. AF25-5LB; assembly: GCF_003602965.1. Lineage (NCBI taxonomy): Bacteria > Pseudomonadati > Bacteroidota > Bacteroidia > Bacteroidales > Bacteroidaceae > Bacteroides > Bacteroides sp. AF25-5LB. Next base: position 17,700 of record NZ_QTMC01000021.1, on the reverse strand, counting down.
GGGGAGCTGTATCGTCAGCCTTCGGTTTGCGCGGCGGGAAGTTGAGGGCAATGATTGTGTTTTGCGGACAAGCTTCCTCGCACTTGCGACAGGATTTACACTTATTGGGGTCAATGTAAGCCAGATTGTTTTCCAGCGTGATAGCCTCGAACGGACAAACCTTCACACACTTGCCGCAACCGATACATGCCACGGTACAAGCCTTGCGTGCTACGGCCCCCTTGTCCTTGTTTACACACTGTACGTAAATACGACGTGATTTCTTGCCTTGAGGACGGATTTCAATAATAGATTTCGGACAAGCCTTGGCACAAGCTCCACAAGCCGTACACTTTTCCTCATCCACTTCGGGAAGTCCGGTCTCCGGATTCATGTGGATAGCATCGAACTGGCAGGCAGCCACACAGTCGCCGCATCCCAGACAGCCATAACTACAACCCGTTTCACCACCATAGAGAGAAGCCGCAATGGCACAACTCTTGGCGCCATCGTATTGGTTCACACGAGGACGGTTGGCACAAGTTCCATTACATCTCACCACCGCAACCATAGGTTCGGCAGCAGCGGCATCCAAGCCCAGAATCTCGGCAATCTTTGTCATGACGGGCTGTCCACCCACCGGACAAAGTTTACCATCCAGCGAACCTGCCTTTACGCAAGCATCTGCAAATCCGCTACAACCGGGGTAACCACATCCACCGCAATTTGCCTGGGGAAGCACCTCTGCTACCTGGGCAATCCGCGGATCTTCATACACGGCGAATTTCTTGGAAGCCACGTAAAGAATAGCGGCCGATACCAGCGCTATAACTCCCAATGAAATCACTGCAATCAGAATTACATTCATAAATTAGTTGTTTATTAATTATTTGTTTTATTATTAGTTAGTTCATCGGTCGTACGGAGAATGAGAACTTCTTACCCATCCGCGACTTGTTCAGCCACAATATATAATAATAAGGTATAAGAAGTGCCAGCGAACAAAGTGCAGAACGCAGCTCGTCATTCCAGATAGCCATAAAGACAAACAGTGAGATTATCAGAATAAGGAAAGGAAATATAAAGGCAAACAGAACTGCCATCACTCCCATTGAAAGTTCGCCCGTCACCCATACACGGTCGCCGGGCTGGTAGGATGCGGCATTGGCATCGGCCACATCGACAAGTTTCTCTTTCGTATCCGCAGAGGTACAATGTCCCTTGACACTACACGAAGCGCACGCTGAAGTCTGGATGATTCTCACTTGGAGATGAGAACCGTTTATGTTTTCCACAATACCTTGATGTTTTATAGTATTCGTCATTTTGCAAAGTGTGCATTACAAATCTCGGCAAATTTACGCATTATTTGTGAACTGCAAACCTTTCCTATGTATTTTCTGTGTTCGTAAACATGCTTTTTCTATGTTTTTATGTTTTTTCACCTGCCACAGACTACAAAAAGACAAAAAACAGACGGTCTGTCGAGGAAAAACAGACCGTCTGACTAACCAAAACAGATAATCTGTTCACTCCGAACAGACCATTTGTTTATTTACCATTTATAATTGATACCGAAACTGAGCAATTCTTTTACCTGAAAATAGCTGTCCCCTTCCGTCGGCTTGGCACTGTCATCATAGCGGGCGTGCACATAAAGCTTGGTGGAAAGATAGCGGTTCAGCACAAAGTTCACCGTGTTTTCCCATTCGATACGTGTCCACTCATAACTGGTCTGGAAGTCTAGGCGGGAATCCAGCGTAATGGAAGGAATGATGGTCCACGAAAGTGTAGGCTGTATCTGCGAACCGAAGTTATGCTTCACGCACTTGCCCTCCTCAAGACCGAAACTCACTTCATTCACCCCCTTATTCCCTACATAACGCAGCATGTACGTCAGCGGAGCTATGAAAACGGACAAGCTGAATTTCTGCTTTTTCAACTTGTAGTCCATACCGATACTGCTCGACCAATCTGCCGGAGCAAAGAAAGCGGAAACCAGCTCTTCACTGTTGGCCTTGTAGCCATTGCAGAACTGGGTCTTAAACTCAGTCGTGATGGTATAATACCACTTGGATGCAGCCTGAATACCCAGTTTACTGTACAGCCGGAGTTGGTCGGTACTTACCAGATAGTTATGAAACTCGTCGGAAGGTGCCGAGCTGAAGCCTAGCTTGGCATCGAGCAGATTTTCCCACTGCACCTTCTCACGGTCATTATAGTTGGCAAACAATTGCAGGTTGGCAAGCACGGCGTTAGTGCTCTCGCCTCCCTTGTACCAGTTGTCGGAGATATAGTTCTGTGTAATCTGCAACGAACCGTTTCCACCGGTCACCCACCAGTTGGGCTTGTGGATAATTACGTCGGCTTCCTCCTTCACTCCCACCATATTCTCTTGTGCAAACAGTTTCACGACGGACGGTTTGGAAGAAACTTCCTTCTCTATATTATCCTTGAATATCTTCCCTTTCATCACCTCCTTCTCGGTCATTACAACCAGATTGGGACAATCTACATACGTGTTCAGCAGCGTACGGTCCACCAGCTTGTTGACGCGGTCCTTCGAGGTGAAAGTCAGTGTGTCGAACGGCAGCATCTCGCGCGTCATGGCAGGCACCGTATCGGGCATCTGGAAATGCCAGTCCACCTTGGAAAGGCGTCTCATGGGAGCATAATAATAGGTAAGGGGGAGGAACAACCTATAGTAGTTCGGATCGGAAGGTATATAACGTTCCGGGGTCGTGGGGTCATTCAGATAATCCAGCACTCCGAAATACCTTTCATATAATATGGAAACAGTATCCAGCTTGTACCCCGTACCTTCCGGTTTCAATTTCAGAATCATGTATTCTTTCATTATATCCGGCAAGGTGTCGGCTTTGGCAGTTGTTTCCTGTCCACTGTTCTTCGAGGCGGTATCCAGCGTATTCTGTGCCATCACCGACGAAGAGATCATCGTAGCAATTAACCAAAATGCAATGTGTCTATTCTTCATAATGCCCTTAAGTCTATGTTTCGAGCGCAAATTTAGCTTAAAATGTTTAGAAAACATAGAAAAGCCATGAAGAAAAAGGCTAGAGAGAGTTTCTTCGATGAAATCGTATTTTTTAATAATTGTTTCACAGAAACTTTCTCTACTTCCTCTTTTTTTTATAATTTTGCGCTTTTTAAGTTCCACGTGTATTGACGGGAGCAGTATGCACCCTGAACGACAAGCCGTATAGGCTCTTGGAATTAGATTAAACAATTAATAAAATAATATAGTTGTGGGAGAAACAAAGTATATTTTCGTCACCGGTGGTGTTGCCTCTTCACTAGGTAAAGGTATCATCTCATCCTCCATCGGTAAATTGCTGCAAGCAAGAGGTTACAAGGTAACCATCCAGAAGTTTGACCCGTATATCAACATCGACCCGGGTACACTGAACCCTTATGAACACGGCGAATGCTACGTAACCGTGGATGGCCATGAAGCCGATCTCGACTTGGGTCATTACGAACGCTTCCTGGGCATCCAGACCACCAAGGCCAACAATATCACGACCGGACGCATCTACAAAAGTGTCATCGACAAAGAGCGCCGGGGTGACTATCTGGGAAAAACAATCCAGGTTATTCCCCATATTACAGACGAAATCAAGCGTAATGTAAAACTGTTGGGAAACAAATACAAATTCGATTTTGTTATTACCGAGATTGGCGGTACAGTGGGCGACATCGAGTCTCTGCCCTATCTGGAAAGCATCCGTCAGCTGAAGTGGGAATTGGGAAAAGACGCCTTGTGCGTGCACCTTACTTATGTCCCCTACCTGGCAGCTGCCGGTGAACTGAAGACCAAGCCCACCCAGCACTCCGTAAAGGAACTGCAAAGTGTGGGAATTCAACCGGATGTACTAGTGCTGCGTACCGAGCACGAACTCAGCAACAACCTGCGCAAGAAGGTGGCCCTCTTCTGCAACGTAGACGAGAATGCCGTAGTGCAGAGCATTGATGCGCCTACCATCTACGAGGTGCCCATCCTGATGCAGTCCCAAGGGCTGGACGCCACCATTCTGAAGAAGATGGGGCTTCCCGTGGGCGACACTCCGGGGCTGGGACCGTGGCGTGCTTTCCTCGAACGCCGTCACAAAGCCGAAGAGACTGCCCCGCTGCACATCGCATTGGTGGGCAAATATGACTTGCAGGATGCCTACAAGTCCATCCGCGAGGCCCTTTCACAAGCAGGAACCTACAACGACCGCAAGGTATCGGTAGACTTCGTGAACAGTGAAAAGCTAACGGACGAGAATGTGGCAGAAGCCCTGAAAGGCATGGCAGGCGTACTTATCGGTCCGGGCTTCGGCGAACGCGGCGTTGCCGGCAAGTTCGTAGCCATCAAATATGCGCGTACACACAACATCCCCACCTTCGGTATCTGTCTGGGTATGCAGTGCATCGCCATTGAATTTGCCCGTAATGTACTGGGTTACGCCGATGCCAACTCACGTGAGATGGATGAAAAGACACCGCACAATGTTATCGACATCATGGAAGAGCAGAAATCCATCACCAATATGGGTGGGACCATGCGTCTGGGTGCCTATGAATGTGTTCTGCAGAAAGACAGCAAGGCATACGAGGCATACGGTACCGAGCATATCCAGGAGCGTCACCGCCACCGCTATGAATTCAACAACAGCTTCAAGGAGGCCTACGAAGCAGCAGGCATGAAGTGTGTGGGTATAAACCCCGAATCGGATCTGGTAGAAATTGTCGAAATACCCGCATTGAAGTGGTTTGTCGGTACCCAGTTCCATCCCGAATACAGCAGTACGGTATTGCATCCGCACCCGCTGTTCGTAGCATTCGTGAAGGCCGCCATCGAAAATGAAAACGAAAAGAAATAATTTGTAATTAGTAATCTGTAATCAACAAAGAATGGATAAAAATACCATCACAGGTCTTGTTCTGATAGCGATATTGTTAGTAGGTTTCAGCTTTCTGAGCCGTCCCAGCCAGGAGCAGTTGGAAGCACAGCAACGTTACTACGACTCCATAGCCCAGGTGCAACAGCGCGAAGCCGACTTGAAAGCCAAGGCGGAAGCAGCCCTGGCCAACGAAAGCGGAGCGGAAACAAGCGTTGACTCCACTGCCCTCTTCTTCGACGCCCGTCAAGGAACCAACTCGCAAGTAACCATCCAGAACAACCTGGCAGAAATAACCGTAGATACAAAAGGCGGACGCATAGCTTCGGCCACGCTGAAGGAATACATGGGACAAGACAAAACGACTCCCGTCACACTGTTCAGCGGCAACGACGCTTCCATGAATTTCCTCTTTTACAACAAGAAAGAGACTATCCAGACGGAAGACTATTATTTCACCGCAGTAAACCGTACGGACAGTACCGTCACCATGCGTTTGTCGGCAGACAGCAACAGCTATATCGACTTTACATATCGCATGCACAATGACACATACCTGATAGACTTTACTATCCAGGCTGTCAATATGGAAGGCAAGCTGGCGGCTACCAACAATTATGTGGACATCGAGTGGTCTCAGCGTGCCCGTCAAATAGAGAAGGGTTACACCTACGAGAACCGTCTGGCTGAACTGACTTACAAAATCACCGGAGAGGGTACCGATTATCTGTCTGCCAACAAGAACGATGAAAAGGAAGTTCCAGAACGCCTGGACTGGATTGCTTTCAAGAACCAGTTCTTCTCTTCAGTATTTTTGGCAGATGCCGACTTTGAAAAGACCAAGCTGAGTTCCAAGATGGAGACTCAAGGCAGCGGCTACATCAAGGACTATTCTGCAGAGATGAGCACGAAGTTCGATCCTACCGGCAAGGAACCTACCCAGCTGTTCTTCTACTTCGGCCCCAATCACTACAAGACTCTGACCGCACTCGACAAGGGGCGTGACGAGAAGTGGGAGCTGAACCGTCTGGTCTATCTGGGCTGGCCGCTCATCCGCTGGATAAACAAATGGTTCACCATCAACATCTTCGACTGGTTGTCCAGTTGGGGTTTGAGCATGGGTATCGTACTGTTGTTCATGACGCTGATTGTAAAGGCAGTGGTATTCCCGGCTACATGGAAGACCTACATGTCTTCTGCCAAGATGCGCGTACTGAAACCGAAAATCGACGAGATAAACAAGAAGTATCCCAAGCAGGAAGATGCCATGAAGAAGCAGCAGGAAGTGATGGGCCTCTACAGCCAGTACGGAGTCAGCCCGATGGGCGGATGTCTGCCGATGCTGATACAGTTCCCTATCCTGATGGCCTTGTTCATGTTCGTGCCGAGTGCCATTGAACTCCGCCAACAGAGCTTCTTGTGGGCAGATGACCTTTCCACTTATGATGCATTCATCAACTTCCCGTTCCATATCCCGTTCCTGGGCAGCCACCTCAGCTTGTTCTGCCTGCTGATGACGGTTACCAACATATTGAACACGAAGTACATGATGCAGCAGCAGGATACGGGTGCCAATCCGCAGATGGCTGCCATGAAGTGGATGTCATACCTGATGCCTATCATGTTCCTCTTCATATTGAACGATTATCCTTCGGGATTGAACTATTACTACTTCATCTCTACGTTAATCAGTGTGGTAACAACGCTCATCATGCGCAAGACAACCAATGAGGAAGCCCTTCTTGCCCAGTTGGAAGCCAACAAGAAAGACCCGAAGAAGATGAAGAAAACCGGTTTCGCCGCCCGTCTGGAAGCCATGCAGAAACAGCAGGAACAGATGATGAAAGAGAGACAGAACAAAAAGTAGTAAGACTACCGTTCAAGATATTCTTTTGCAGAAAGCCGGACAATGACATTTGCCCGGCTTTCTTATCCTTACGCCAATGAAAAAACTCACAGACTCTAAATTATGCAGACTAAATACACCTACAAACAGATCTGGCTTATAGCCTACCCCATCCTAATCAGTCTCCTTATGGAGCAACTGATAGGTATGACGGACACTGCCTTCCTCGGGCGTGTGGGCGAAGTCGAACTGGGAGCATCTGCCATCGCCGGTGTCTTCTACATGGTCATCTTCATGGTTGCCTTCGGTTTCAGCATCGGGGCACAGATACTCATTGCCCGGCGTAACGGCGAACAGCAGTATAAGGAAATCGGTGACTTGTTCTATCAGGGCATCTATTTCCAAGTCGGAATGGCGGCAGTCATGTTCCTGCTATCCTATTGTTTCTCACCGATTATCCTGAAACGCATCGTCGCTTCGGAACATATCTACGAAGCAGCCACCAGCTACCTGCATTGGCGTGTATTCGGTGCCTTCTTCTCGTTCAGCGCAGTCATGTTCCGTGCCTTTTTCTTGGGAACCACCCAAACCAAGACACTGACACTGAACTCCATCGTCATGGTGTTGAGCAATGTCGTATTCAACTATATCCTGATTTTCGGTAAATTCGGTTTCCCGGCGCTCGGCATTGCCGGAGCCGCCATCGGCTCCTCACTGGCCGAGCTGGTTTCGCTGTTATTCTTCATCCTCTATACCCGCAGCCGCATCGACTGCCGCAAGTACGGGCTGGACCGTATTCCTAAGTTCCGGCTGGACGTATTGAAACGGATGCTGAACGTCTCTTTCTGGACCATGATACAGAATTTCTTCTCCCTCTCCACCTGGTTCCTTTTCTTCCTTTATGTGGAGCATCTGGGAGAGCGCTCGCTGGCAGTGACCAACATTGTCCGCAACGTGTCCGGCATACTGTTCATGGTACTCATGGCATTTGCCTCTACCTGCGGGTCACTGGTCAGCAATCTCATCGGTGCAGGCCACTCCGATTGCGTGGCAGGCACCATCCGGCAGCACGTACGCATAGCCTACGTCTTCGTACTTCCGCTGGCATTGCTTTTCGCGGTGTTCCCCAAGCTGATTCTGGGAATTTATACCGACATACCCGACCTGCAGGACGCTGCCGTACATTCGCTCTGGGTGATGTGCTCCACCTATCTGTTCCTGGTTCCTGCCAATGTCTATTTCCAGGCAGTTTCCGGAACCGGCAACACGCGTACGGCATGGGGGTTGGAGATGGCTACGCTGGTCATCTACACAGCCTATATCACCTACATTATTCTGATTCTGCAACTCGACGTGGCCATCTGCTGGACCTCGGAAATGGTTTATTCCAGCTTTATTCTCATTTTCTGCTGGCTATATATCAAACGTGGAAATTGGCAAGGAAGGAAAATTTAGTATCTTTGCATTGAAATAACCGAAACAAAAAACATATATGAAACAAGTAAATCTACTACTTATGTCAGCAGCCATGACATTGGCCTCTTGCGGAGGCACAAAAGATGCCGGACAGCAGCAGGACGCAGCAACGCTCATCCAGCGGTCGGACATCAAGATTGAAGGAAAGCGTATGACACCCGAGGCACTCTGGGCGATGGGACGCATCGGCAGTGTGGCCGTATCCCCCGACGAAAAGCAGATTGCCTACACGGTATCTTATTACAGCGTGCCCCAGAACAAGAGTAACAGCGAAGTCTTCGTCATGAATGCCGACGGTAGTGACAATACCCAGATAACGCATGACGCCTGGCAAGAAGGACAGCCCACGTGGTTTAAGGACGGCAAGAAGCTTGCCTTCCTTTGCAACGAAAGCGGCAGCAGCCAGGTATGGGAAATGAATCCCGACGGCAGCGGACGCAAGCAGCTGACCCAATACGAGGGAGACATCGAAGGGTTCTCTTTCTCGCCCGACGGCAAGAAACTCCTTTTCATTGCCCAGGTAAAGACCGTAAAGAGTACGGCAGACAAACATCCGGACCTTCCTAAAGCCACCGGCATTATCGTTACCGACCTGATGTACAAGCATTGGGACGAATGGGTGACTACTGCTCCCCATCCGTTTGTTGCTGATTTCGACGGCAATGCCATCAGCAATGTCACCGATATTCTTGAGGGAGAGCCATACGAAAGCCCGATGAAGCCCTGGGGCGGTATCGAGCAGCTGGCATGGAGCCCGTCTTCTGATAAAGTGGCCTATACATGCCGTAAGAAAACCGGACTGGCGTATGCCATTTCCACCAACTCCGACATTTATATCTACGACCTTGCCTCCAAGGAAACCAAAAACATCACGGAAGAAAACAAGGGATATGATACGAATCCCCAATACTCTCCCGACGGCAAATACATCGCCTGGCAGAGCATGGAGCGTGACGGCTACGAAGCCGACTTGAACCGCTTGTTTATCATGAACCTCGAGACCGGTGAGAAACGTTTTGTAAGCAAAGCTTTCGAATCGAACGTGGACGCCTTCTTGTGGAACAAAGATTCCCAGAGCATCTACTTCATCGGTGTATGGCATGGCGAGACACAGATTTACAACATCGACCTTGCCGGAAACGACAAGCTTACCCAGCTCACCGACGGCATGCACGACTATGCTTCACTCGCCCTTTGCGGAGACAAGATTATCGCCAAACGCCACTCCATGAGCATGGGCGACGAAATCTATGCCGTAAACAGTGCACGCAACGGCGACGCTTTTGCAGAAGCAGTGCAACTGACCACAGAAAACAAGCAGATTTACGACCAGCTGGAAATGGGTAAAGTGGAAGCCCGCTGGATGAAGACCACCGACGGCAAGCAGATGCTGACCTGGGTGATTTATCCTCCACAATTCGACCCCAACAAGAAGTACCCCACCCTCCTCTTCTGTGAAGGCGGTCCTCAGAGTCCCGTCAGCCAGTTCTGGAGCTACCGTTGGAATTTCCAGATTATGGCGGCAAACGACTATATCATCGTAGCTCCCAACCGTCGTGGTCTTCCGGGCTTCGGTGTAGAGTGGAACGAAGCCATCAGCGGTGATTATGGCGGCCAGTGCATGAAGGACTACTTCACTGCCATTGACGAAATGGCCAAGGAACCTTTCGTCGACAAAGACCGCCTGGGTTGCGTAGGCGCCAGCTTCGGAGGCTTCTCCGTATATTGGCTTGCCGGACACCATGACAAACGCTTCAAGGCATTCATCGCACACGACGGTATCTTCAACATGGAAATGCAATATCTGGAAACGGAAGAGAAATGGTTTGCCAACTGGGATATGGGCGGCGCTTATTGGGAAAAGAACAACGCTACGGCACAACGCACTTTTGCCAACTCCCCGCATCTCTTCGTCGACAAATGGGACACCCCTATCCTCTGCATCCACGGAGAGAAGGACTTCCGCATCCTTGCCAACCAGGCAATGGCCGCCTTCGATGCAGCCGTGATGCGTGGCGTTCCTGCCGAACTGCTTATCTATCCGGACGAAAACCACTGGGTACTGAAACCTCAGAATGGCGTGCTGTGGCAACGTACCTTCTTTGAATGGCTGGACAAATGGCTGAAACCTGCTAAGTAAAGCCCCTCAAAAACAATAAAAACAAATAATCCCGGATCCTTGACAAAGAATCCGGGATTATTTGTTTTTATTGTACACCGCCCGATTCATTTTTTATGACTATAATTTGGGCAGTTCAAATAAAGTCAATACATTTGTTTTATGCATAAGTTAAAAACGATGCAGACAAATTGTATAACTATGATTAACAACACATAAACAATGAACGAAAACTGGCCGGAAATTGTAGAAACACTGTTGCCCTACTTTGGAGTAAATTCTGCAGAAGGTGACTACCAACGGGAAATAGAAATCTGTCTGAAATTCCTTGGATGGAAGAAAACCAATGAAACGATGAGATCCCAATTGACTCTACCTATAGGAAACAACAGCTCCATACGGCCCGACATCGTCCTCTGGAAAAAGAATGCAAATGGGGTGCCTACTCCCGTACTTCCCATTGAAATAAAACGTCCATCCAATATACGGAACGAAAGGCAAGAAAACCAACTGATGTCTTATATGCGCCAACTCAAACTCAATGTCGGACTATACATAGGAGAAAAGATCGAACTATATTACGATGTTCCCAATGATGGAGAAAGTCCCGTTTGTGTATTTACCGTAGAGATTCAAAAGGAAGATGCCAATGGTTCCACTATTTGCGACCTGCTCACCTACGATACATTCAGTTTAAAAGACGTAGAGGCATTCTGCTACGAACAATATCAAAGGATACAAGCACGCAATAATCTGCACAGACAATTTACCGAGTTCTTGTCTCCCGATAATGGTGTAAAGAACATGCTTTCATTGCTTAAAGAGAAATTCATGAAAGCCGGTTCTGAAGAATCCGCCATCAATGAAGAGATTGCCAATGTCGTGCTCACGGTTCATTACGAGAAGAACAACGCAGTTGCTTCATTATCAGTCAGGAATCCTCAGATACCTCAGCCTTTACCGATCGGTAACCAGACAAAAGACTCTAAAGACCACACCAAATATTCCTTTGACGGGATCAATTTCCATGTAAAAAGGCGCTTCGTACTGGAAGTGATAAAACATTACATAGAAGCTCATCCCAACATCAGATACAAAGAACTGGAAAAGGTATTCCCACCTAGTCTGCACAGTAGGGCACTGGGGGTGGTACGTAGTCTGGAAGAAGTTCGGGAAAAATTGAGACTTCATCCTGATCTAAAGAAGCGCTATTTTCTAAAGGAGGAAGAAATCATCCCATTAGCGGACGGCACGAGAATTGTCGTCAACAATCAATGGGGGACATTATTCCCGAAATTCCTTGCTGCAGTCCAAAAGCTATATACCATTACGGATGATGCCGTACATCATACAGAAAACGCACAGCAAGTCAAAGTTTTGGAAGTAAACAAAAAAAACTCTAGAGAAAATAATACTCCAGTATACCAGTTAAAGATTACTTTTGAAAACGGAAAAGTGATTCAGGAAAAAAAAGCGGCCGAAACCCTTCGCCAATTTATAATGACAGTAGGCATAAAGAAAGTATCTGCCTTAGGTATTAAACAGTGTAATGTTCCATTGGTTTCAAACATACTCGACTCCAAATACGGAAGTGACCAAAAACCAATAGGGAATGGCTGGTATCTGATGAGCCGTAATAACACACATTCCAAGAAGCGTGATATCGAGCGTATTGCCAAAGCTTTAGGTATTCAAGTGACCGTGGAAATTGTATAATGGAAGACAGTAATTCAAGAGATATGTCTTGAAAAGTACTTTTTCATGAAGAGTACGTATATTGCGCTCAACAGTAAGATACACCCTATCAAGAAGATATAGCCATACCGTTGACAATAAATATATCCTACTATTATAAGAGTCTGTATTGTCATATAGGCCAGAGAGACTATGACATGAGGAATCTTCAGTTCATTCGCCATAATCTGATACAGATGCTTGCGATGCGGTAGCCCGATATTCTCATGAAGCATTAGGCGGTGAATGATAGTCAGTACACTATCCACACCATAAACGGATAAAAGGACTATCCAACTGAAATCTTCCGTTTCAATGATGAGCCTGCCTATCAGGAAAAGAAGGATGAAGGCAATGCTCACCGACCCCACATCACCCGCAAAGCATTTGGCTTTCTTACGAAAATTGAAGAAACAGAAGACTAGAACGGAACAGATAACGGTATAGATGAAATCCGCTTCCACAAAAGTAACCACCTCCTTATTGATATAGGCCAACGCAGCAAGAATAACCAGAGAATAACCGCCGGTTATGCCGTTAATGCCATCCATAAAGTTGTAGGCATTGATGATACCCGTACAGACTATCAAGGCTATGACTATCCACCACCAGGACAAGGAGAACAGCCCCCACTGATAAAACATCAAGGCCATGGCAGAGAAATGAAAAAGCAGCCTTGTCATCTGTCCGGTGGATTTCATATCGTCCACGAAGCTGATGAACGTCACCAGTGTCAAGGCAAGCAGGAACCAGGGATATTCAAAGCCACTCGTCAGGAAATAGGCAAACGCCCCGAAATAGAAAATAATCCCACCACCGCGTAAAGTCACTTTCGTATGGGAACTCCGCTCATTGGGCTTGTCGATGATATTGCACCTATCAGCCACTCTAAAATAAAAAAGTTCTGCCAAAAACAGCAGAACCAATATAATCAGATAATACATAACAGTATTTTCCTCTTTAATTTTTAATTCTTAATTGTTTACTTTTATATTTGAGAACGATTTTATCGTTCTCACTATCCCCTCCTCTGCCCTCACCAGCATTCTGTCAATACCCAGGGCAGCCTTTATCTTCGCATTACTCACCACATAATTCTCAGTCAACTTGTGCAGACGCTCTTCATTTAAAGGCAAATGGAGCAGAGTTCCAAGCCGGGCACAGAATTCCATCAGTCCTCTGTTTATCTTCCAGATATGCGGCTTGCGCTCCAAAGCCCGACACATCAAAGCTATCAGCTCATTCGTGGACAAGGCTTCGTCATCTCCCATGTGGTAGATACCACTCGCTACCTCCTTGGTCAAAAGACCTTCCACCACGTAGCAGAGATTGTCTATCGAAGTAAAAGACCTTCTGTTCTCAAAGGCCCCCAAAGGCCAGGGAATGCCTTTCCTCACCACATTATAAAGAAGATTCAGATTGCCTTTGTTGCCGGGACCATGAATCATGCAGGGACGCAGGATATAGACCTGCTTGTCATCATACGGATTAGCTTTCAATTCTCCATTTTCAACCTTCAACTTGCCAAGAATATAATTCTCGGCAGCTATCTTGCTCTCCCCATACGGTCCTATCGGAGCAGGCACCACATCTTCAGCCAGCATATCACCCACCACACTGTCTGCAGCGGCTTTCACAGAACTGAAGAATACGAACTTCTTCGCGGACGATTCCAGAAAGAAATCAAATATCTTTTGGGTCAATCCCATATTGATATCAAAATAGGCTTGGGCAGCAGACCGGTTCTTCGTGTCATGGGCTTTACCAGCCAGATGAATAATGGTATCGAATTCAGGAAGATTCCGCATCGGAAAAGAAGCTGGTTCAATATCCTTCCAGGAGAAAGTCTTTACCACCCCCTCCTTTTCAGGAGCGACAATATCCAGCCCGTAAAGGCTATGACGTTCCTTTAGGGCAACAACGAGATTGGAACCCACAAAGCCGTGGATTCCAGTGATAAGTATGTTCATTGAAATATGCTAAAAAATATACTGACCGGAAACGTGGTTATTGGTTATGTATTTAATAAAATAAGTATCTCCGATGACAGAGAAAAAAATATACCACGTCGTATTAGAATTACGTTGATAAGTGATGTAATACATATCCTTACCATAACGTTCAAAAAAAGCGGGCGCTTTCTTTTTTAATTTAGAATGAATGTTCTGTTGAATATCAGCTATCAGTTCTTCCACATAAGAAATAGCAAAAGGATAAGTACTCAAATACTCCTTCTCAACAAGTATTTTTATAAGTCCATACAAGTCCTCCTCTACTTCGGGAGCGAATACGACTCTCATCCAAACAAAGCCTTTATACGAGGGCAAAGCCTATCCAATAATTCTTCACCGGAAATAGCATGCCTAATGTCATCACGTCCTTCCGTAACGATATTCGGATTATTCTCATTACCCGTATATACAACTACCGGTTCACCAACATTCGGCACCATCGGTTCTTGTTCCTTATATGGCTTAATCTTCCTCATACATCCAATCTTTCCACAAAGATACCCGGAAATATCAAGTTATCCTAATCATTGACTGATAAATATCGTATGTTCATAAAGTTTCAACCAAGTCTACATATTTTTGAGTTACCACATCCTTGGAATATAATCGCTTAATCACCTCTACACCATTTCGACCCAGTAAAGCCAGTTCGCTTTTTGAGACGGAATTCAGCCAGTCCGCCATTTCTCCCACCTTCTTTTCCAAACTCTTCTCTGTAATCAATTTTGCACAGCCATGTTCCTGCAGGAAGTTGATGATAGGCGTATCCTTTCCCGAGCAGACCAATAAAGGCCTACCACATGCCATGATTGTATAAACCTTGGAAGGGAATCCCTGCATCTCCATTTCAGGGTTCATGAAAATAAACTGGATGTCTGAATAGGCAAGAATGGACGACATCAAACTTCTGGGCTGATAGGGCAAAATATGCACATTATCCAGCTCCAACTCACGTACTTTCTCCTCAAGAACGGGTTTCATGACTCCCTCACCGATGATAAAGTATTTAATGGAAACCCCTTTCGTCTTTTCTGCCAGACAAATTAAGGGCTCCCAATCTTGGGCATAACCAATATTCCCGGCATAAAGCAATTTCAAAGAATCTGTGGCAGGGAAAAAATGGGGATTCAGACATTCTACATTTCCACCCTGAGAATTATACAATTCTGTATCTACAAAATTAGGTATTATACAAAGCTTGGACTTATCCTTAAACCTTCCGGCTATTACATTATAAAATACCTGGTCTATTGTCGTTACGGCCGTTGAGTTATTATAAACATACCGTTCCATCCTACGTAGCTGTTCTATAACAAGCCCGTCCTTTCGTTTCAAGATGTCAGGATATATTTCCTGCACATTATATATGGTTTTACATCCCTTGATTTTCGCCAGCCAAATGTTGATTACACCGATAGTCAAAGGAGGGGAAGGTGACAGTATGACATCTATATTTCTCTGGAACAAACCAATCAGGAAAGAGATAATATGCCAATAGACAAATCCCAGGACACGCAGAAATGTATTTCTGAATTTCTTCTGGGGTACATGAAGAACTCTGATTCCATGAAAACAGCTTTCTTTACAAATCCCCCAAACCTTCCATTTCAGAGGTTGTACTGCCAGTTGTGATTCCACAACATTGTAATGAGGCGTAGTTGTCAATACCAATACTTCATAACCGTTTTCTTGGAATTTCAGAGCAATATCATTATAAAGATAGGCTGTCGAAACTCCATCCGGACTGAAAATCAGGCTATGTATCAAGATTTTCTTAGGCATGTCCCACCATTATTTTCTCCAAACCATCTTGTTCACCACCCCCGTATAGCTCTGAATCAACTTCACAACCTTGGCCGATACATTCTCATCCGTATAATTGGGCACCGGCAGGCCATCGTCCTCATTCCTATTCATCTCCACAGCAGTATCTACAGCCTGAAGCAAGGATTTCCCATCAATACCGGCAAGGACAAAGATCCCCTTGTCAAGAGCCTCGGGACGCTCCGTACTGGTACGGATGCATACAGCAGGGAAAGGATGCCCCACAGAAGTGAAGAAACTGCTCTCCTCAGGCAGGGTACCGCTGTCACTCACAACGGCATAGGCGTTCATCTGCAGGCAGTTGTAGTCGTGGAAACCGAGAGGTTCATGCTGAATCACACGACTGTCAAGTACAAAGCCGCTTGATTCCAGACGTTTCCTGCTACGGGGATGACAACTGTAAAGTATGGGCATGTCATATTTCTCGGCCATAGCGTTAACCGCGCTGAAAAGGGACAGGAAGTTCTTCTCCGTGTCAATGTTCTCTTCCCGGTGCGCGGAAAGCAGGATGTATTTACCTTTCTGGAGATGCAATCTCTGATGAATATCGCTGGACTCTATTTCGGACAAATTCTCATGCAGGACTTCCGCCATGGGCGAACCGGTTACGTATGTACGTTCTTTCGCCACGCCCGAAGCGTTCAGGTATCTGCGGGCATGCTCCGAATAGCAGAGGTTCACATCGGAAATGACGTCCACAATACGGCGGTTGGTCTCCTCAGGCAGGCACTCGTCAAAGCAGCGGTTGCCTGCCTCCATATGGAAGATGGGGATATGCAGACGTTTCGCGCCTATCACGCTCAGGCAGGAGTTCGTGTCTCCCAACACCAGCACGGCATCAGGTTTCACCTGCACCATCAGCTTGTAGCTGGCGTTGATAATATTCCCCATCGTGGCACCGAGGTCATCACCGACGGCATCCATATACACATCGGGGGCTTTCAGCTTCAGGTCACGGAAGAAGACACCGTTCAGGTTATAGTCGTAATTCTGGCCGGTGTGGGCCAGAAGACAGTCAAAATAACTGCGGCATTTGTTGATGACAGCCGCCAGGCGGATGATTTCCGGACGGGTGCCCACTATAATCAGAAGTTTCAGTCTGCCGTTCTCCTGAAACCTGACTTGCGAATAATCCAATTTTATATCCATCTGTTCCTATATTCTTTAACTCGTTTCAGACTTTTTCAAAATAAGTGTCCGGACGTGCCGGGTCGAAACACTCGTTGCACCACATGAAGGTCACCAGGTCTTCCGTTTCCGAAAGGTTGACGATATTGTGCGTATAGCCGGGAATCATCTCCACGACCTCCATCCTCCCGCCGTTTACCTCGAAGCTGACAATTTCCTCCGTACCTATCTTGCGGAGCTGTATCAGACCGTGGCCGCTCACCACCACAAACTTTTCGTTCTTGGTATGGTGCCAGTGCTGGCCTTTCGTAACGCCCGGCTTGGAGATGTTCACCGAGAACTGCCCGCGGTCGGAAGTACGGATAATCTCTGTAAAACTGCCGCGGTCGTCCACATTCGTCTTCAGGGGATAGCTGAACCGTTCTTCAGGCAGGTATGAGAGGTATGTGGAATAGAGTTTCTTTGTAAAAGCATCGCTCAAATCCGGGACGGACAAGGTACCGGGCATTCGCCTGAAAGACCTTATCAGTTCCACAATGCCGCCCAGGGTAATGGTATGTACTACGGGCACTTCGCAATAATCACCGTTGCGGTGTTCCCTGCCGCCCAGGGCAGAGACAAGCTCGTCCACCACATCGTCTATGTAAACCAGATGCATCACCACCGAAGGGTCGTTCA
>NZ_QTMC01000020.1:81143-87399 GCF_003602965.1 Bacteroides sp. AF25-5LB | reverse complement strand
GTACTCACCGCATCCTCCACACAGCTCAACTGATTGCCGTTCAGGGTGAGAGTCAGGTTGTCTATCAGGCCGTAGGAGGTTGAAGAGAGTTGCCCGTAACGCTGCAATCCCTTGATATTGCCGTTCTTGTCATACCCCGTAACGTTCTCCGAGAAGCGGTTCGCATTCGTGCTGATACTTGCTGTCTCGCCATAGGTAGCGTTCAGTACTCTGTCAAGACCGTCATAAGTGAATTTGTAACCGCGGACTGTACTTTCGTTCCCGGACTTCCAGGTCATGCTGCTGATGCTGCCGTTGTACTTCGCAGTACCCACACCCGTGTTGTAGTATAAGTTCTGTGTGAAGCGTGTGCCGCTGATTCCCGTCAGCCAGCTACAAACATTGTAAGTGTACGACTGCTTGTTGGTGGCGGAACCGTGCAGCAACTTGGTGTACAATCGCCTGAATTTGTCGTAATCGCAGTCGTAGAGGGTTATCTTGCTGCCTCCCAATGTATGCTCCACCTTGCTCACCCTGTCAGCATAGTCGTAGCTGTAAGTGTATACTTCCTCTCTTGTAGTCTTTCCGGAAGCGGGAAGTAAATAAAAAACTATCCTAACATGCAAGATATAGTAATATCTGATGTTAGGATAGCAATTAAATAGATTATTTCAAGAATATAAAATACTTATTTATTTAAGATATACAAAACTCCAGTTTCGCAATCTGTATTAAGATAAACTCCATGATGAAATAACAAATAAATCAAATATTTTTCTTCTGGATATGACAAACCAACAGAAAGTACACCTTTCTCATTAAAAAGCAAAGAAATAAGATTTTCTACTTTTCCTTTATAAATTGAATCTATGTATGGCTGTGGAGTTACCATACAGTCCATTTCCTTTAGTGAACAAAATGTAATGCTGTCTATACCCAATGTCTGTTCTAATAAAATTGGAAAAAGTTCATATCGATATTTCTTATTAGCTACCCCATCATTCAGAAATAGGTACATATCTCCTTCTCTTGGAACTATCGAATATACACTATCTTTGTATTCTATATTCATTGCAACAAAAGGACTTTGCCAAGTAGAATCAACAAACATATCTTCATACCTCTCACTTGTTTTATGTACACACATTACAAATAAGAGATTAATACCCAACATAAGGATAATCTTATTCCAACAGTTTTTGGGGTATTTTCCTTCCACGATATTCCGTTCTTTTTGCATCTCCTGTTCTTTTTCTAATTTTATTCTCAGTATTAATAGCACGAATTTCTCTCATGGGTATTCCATTTCCTATATTTTCATAAGACATAATACCTTTATCTACATCCGACGAATGCTGTAACTCATGGCTTAAACCAATTCTTGGTGTCCGATGATTTCCATTAATATCCGTTTTAACATCAGGGTCATAATTTATAATGCTTCCTTGCGGAATGTCTTTTTTAGCTTTTTCTCTATCAAATCCTGAAGAATTAGACTTTCCTCGTTTAGTCCTTGTTATTGAATGAACATTCTTACTTTTCTCCAGTTCAATAATCATCTCACCAATTTCCTTATCATCCTTCTTAAGTTGCTGCAAATCTGCTTTCACGTCCTTTTGATACTTGGTATCAAATCCAAAAAACATTCTCACATTATCTATCAAGCCATTAGGATTAGGATTTACAACAATTGTATCTCCATTCACATCTATGTTATTTACCGGATTATTCGCCCCATACTGATACGGTGACATCGAATAATACTTCTCTGCAAACCTGTCATTCGTCGTAAACCTTCCCAACGCAGCATCATAATGTCTCGCCCCATAATCATACCAATTCAAACCCTTCTTATTGTCAAACTCCTTGCCGTTGTACTTATAAGGCTGAATACTGCCTGCACTTGCAAACACTCCTCCAAAAGGATAGTAATGGTTCGTTTCCTCTACCGTGCCGCTCTGGTTGATGACTACCCGGTTATTACCCTGATGGTCTTTCAAGTAATAGTGATACTTGCTGTCGCTCAAAGTAACATAGCCTTCTTCCGTCAGCAAAAGCTTCTGCACTCCGTTTTCATAGATCACATTTCCGCAGTAATCCGTCGTGGTGGTAGCGCTGCCTATCTTATGGACTGTTCTTAGCTTTGTGCCGTCAGCTCCATAAGTATAGGTAATTGTACTTCCGTCACTGAAGGTTACTGCATTCGGCAAATTTAAACAATTATACGATATTCCGGTGATTCCCTTGTTTAAATCTTTAGTTAAATTGCCGTTCGCATCGTAGGCGTACTCGTTCGCCTGCTTCACGCCGTCCTTGAACTCGAAGCCTCCACCGTAAGTGGAAGCCGTCACCGCATCATCCACACGGTTCAACCGATTACCGTTCAGGGTAAAGGTCAAGTTGTCTATCAAGCCGTAGGCAGAAGCTCCGGTCTGCCCATAACGTTGCAATCCCTTGATGTTGCCGTTCTTGTCATAGTTTGTAACGTTCTCGCTGAAACGGTTGGCATTCGTGCTGATGCCTGCCGTTTCCCCATAAATAGCATTCAGCAGACGGTCCAGACCGTCGTAGGTGAACTTATAGCCGCGGACGGTGCTTTCATTGCCTGCCTTCCAAGTCATGCTGCTGATGCTGCCGTTGTACTTCGCTACTCCGTTTCCGGTGTTATAATACAGATTCTGCGTGAACTTGCTTCCGCTGACCCCCGTCAGCCAGCCGCGGATGTTGTAAGTATAGGTCTGCTTGTTACGGCACTGCCATGCAGCGACTTCGACTGTAGACGGCCCAGGTCGTCATAGACATTGTTCACGAGCGTAACCTCTCCCAAAGCATCCAACTTGTGCTTCACCGTCAACAACCTGCCTGCATGGTCATAGGAGTATGTACGGACTTCCGTACGGGCAGCCTTGCCTTGGGCAGTATGAACATGGCGCAACCTGGTAGGCTGGCCGGTAAAGTTATAGGCCGTGTATTCCGTTTCCTTGCCTCCCAGGGAATTGGAACTTTGCCGTTGGACGGGCCGTGAACGGCGGTCATAATACACCACACTGTAAAGCTGTCCGGCGCCGTCCCCGGCCAAGCCCGTCACGCTGCCCGTAAGCATTCCCCGGGCATCGGATTTGGTGCCGTATCCGGAGGACTCCATGGAACTGTCGTAGGCATAGGCGGGGAAACCGTTCTTGCCAAGAAAGTCATAGTTGTCGTAGTAGTTCACTGTGAGCAGCCTGCTTCCCGAAAGTGCACGGACGGTTCCACCCACTTTCACGGCATATCCCTTATAGCTTCCGCTGCCCGTGAATTCCGCTTCCACCGCACTTCTGTCCACCGGCAGGGGCTCGGAGCAGAGGCCGGAAAGCACTGTACGGCCCAAAGCGTCGGGAATGGTGAAGCGCCATCTGCCTTGTCCCTTCAAGTTGCCGTCCTGCACGAAAATCAGACGGTCGGCCTTGTCGTAGACATAGCGCACGGCATCACATCCGGGCAGCTTCCTCCACACGCAGCGGTCGCGGCTGTCGTACTGATAGCAATAGGCCAGTGCATCCTTTCCTGTGAGATTCCCTCGTCCCGCAGGCGCGGGGGAAGGACGAAACGGAGATTGTCCCGGTTGTCGTAGACATAGTAGGTGTCGTGGTTGTCGCTTCCGATGACCCGGCGCTGCAATACCATACGTCCCAGCTTGTCGGTGAATAGGCAGGAAACGTTCCTGTCCTCGTCCGTGGTGCGCACAATGTAAAGATTGCCCGAAGAGCAGTTCCCTGATTTGGAAAGCGTGGCGTTCCTACCTGTCCCGTTCACTTTATAGGCTATGCGGTTCAATAAAGCTCCGCCCGGAACGTTCGTCAGGTATGAAATAAAATTCCCTGCTTATAGAGATGGGGCAATATAAGCAGGGAATCATTTGGCTTATCGAAGCAGGAGATTCTAATATTCAGAAGCAGCGGATGAAGAACATCCGCTGCGACAAAAAATCAGTACAAAGATAGCTCAATTGGTATTTGGTATTTTAATCTCATATCCAAATACTCTTGCCAACTCAAAGGTCCCAATACAACATCGTTTGTTTTTAAAATTATCCAATAGAATAAACTATCGTTTGTTCCATATTCATATTTTCTTTTGTATAAAGGTTCTTGAGGATATTTAGGCTTCTGTTTTGCAATAATATATTCATCGTTATAGATATAGTCAAGTACAGTTGCCGGTATTTCTCCACCATTGGAATTTTGACAAAGAATATCTTTTATATTCTCTCCTTCATCTCTATAAAAATATCCATTTCCTAAGTTCTTAATAGAATCAGAAATGCAACTTTGAATAAATAAACTACAAAGCAAATGTAGAACAATACATCCCTTTTTCATATCTCTTCATATTATTTTATCCAAGGTAAAAATGGTGTCAGTTTAGCACTTCCATAAATATTTATTTCATATGGTTGTCCCCTTCCTGCAACCCTATTTCCTATAATAGTTTCTATATTTCTTCCCCAATTCAATGGATTCCGACCATTGTGCATTTCAAAATCATATTTATCAGAAAAAGCTCTTACTGAATGATTCGGATATCGTTTTAAAGTAACGTTTCCGTATACTAATCCATCATTTAAGGAGCCACTATGCAACAATAAATTAAAACTTTTTATTTCTCTCACATATTTTTCTCCTAAAGAGTATATCCCTGATAAATCTATTTTTGCTAAAGATGTGAATAGAGGTTGTCCTTTCCCTTCCCTATACCATTTATTAGCTTCCTCCAAGGTCAAATATCCATCATAATCCGGTCTGTCTTTAAGACTTGTATAACTCTCCAAGTAGTTAGAGCGCGCTTCTTCATCTGCCAATCCATTATACCCTAAACTATGGCTTAGTGCCTCTTCATGAGACATGCCTTGTTTAAAGTTTGACTTGTTCATAATAATGGCCTCTCCTTGCAGACCTTCATCATCTGTACCAATCAACTTACCTTCTTCGTCATAAATCGGACTTATGGACATACCTGTCGGATCAATATAGCGTACGGAATTATTACTACAATATGCATACATCCCTATCGAATAATACTTCTCCGCCAGAGGGTCAACAGTCGTAAACCGTCCCAGTACCGCATCATAATGCCTTGCTCCATAGTCATACCAATTCAGTCCTTTCTTCGTGTCATATTCCTTGCCGTTATACTTATAAGGCTGGACATTCGTAGTACTTGCAAATACCCCTCCGAAGGGATAGTAATGGTTCGTTTCCTCTACAGTGCCTGACTGGTTGACAACTACCCGGTTGTTCCCCTGATGGTCTTTCAGATAGTAGTGATACTGCTGAGTTCCGGTCAGGTTGACATAGCCCTCTTCGGTAAGAAGCATCTTCTGCACTCCGTTTTCATAGACCACATTTCCGCAGTAATCGGTAGTGGTGGTAGCGCTGCCTATCTTATGGACTGTTCTTAGCTTTGTGCCGTCAGCTCCATAGGTATAGGTAATTGTACTTCCGTCACTGAAGGTTACTGCATTCGGCAAATTTAAACAATTATACGATATGTTGGTAATTCCCTTGTTTAAATCTTTAGTTAAATTCCCGTTAGCGTCGTAAGTGTATTCATTCGCCTGCTTCACGCCGTCCTTAAAACCAAAGCCGCCGTTGTAAGTGGAAACCGCTACCGCATCGTCCACGCGGTTCAACCGATTACCGTTCAGCGTAAAAGTCAGGTTGTCTATCAGGCCGTAGGCAGAAGCTCCGGTCTGCCCGTAACGTTGCAATCCCTTGATGTTACCGTTCTTGTCATAGCCCGTCACATTCTCGCTGAAACGGTTGGCATTCGTATTGATGCCTGCCGTTTCCCCATAAATAGCATTCAGCATCCTATCCAAACCGTCGTAGGTGAACTTATAGCCGCGGACGGTGCTTTCATTGCCTGCCTTCCAAGTCATGCTGCTGATGCTGCCGTTGTACTTCGCTACTCCGTTTCCGGTGTTATAATACAGATTCTGCGTGAACTTGCTTCCGCTGACCCCCGTCAGCCAGTTGCGGATGTTGTAAGCATAGGTCTGCTTGTTGACGGCACTGCCATGCAGCGACTTCGACTGTAGACGCCCCAGGTCGTCATAGACATTGTTCACGAGCGTAACCTCTCCCAAAGCATCCAGCTTGTGCTTCACCGTCAATAACCGGCCTGCATGGTCATAGGAATATGTACGGACCTCCGTACGGACAGCCTTGCCTTGGGCAGTATGAACATGGCGCAACCTGGTAGGCTGGCCGGTAAAGTTATAGGCCGTGTATTTCGT
>NZ_QTMC01000020.1:0-81133 GCF_003602965.1 Bacteroides sp. AF25-5LB | reverse complement strand
CGTTTCCGGTGTTATAATACAGATTCTGCGTGAACTTGCTTCCGCTGACCCCCGTCAGCCAGTTGCGGATGTTGTAAGCATAGGTCTGCTTGTTGACGGCACTGCCATGCAGCGACTTCGACTGTAGACGCCCCAGGTCGTCATAGACATTGTTCACGAGCGTAACCTCTCCCAAAGCATCCAGCTTGTGCTTCACCGTCAATAACCGGCCTGCATGGTCATAGGAATATGTACGGACCTCCGTACGGACAGCCTTGCCTTGGGCAGTATGAACATGGCGCAACCTGGTAGGCTGGCCGGTAAAGTTATAGGCCGTGTATTTCGTTTCCTTGCCTCCCAGGGAATTGGAACCTTGCCGCTGGACAGGCCGTGAACGGCGGTCATAATACACCACACTGTAAAGCTGTCCGGCGCCGTCCCCGGCCAAGCCCGTCACGCTGCCCGTAAGCATTCCCCGGGCATCGGATTTGGTGCCGTATCCGGAGGACTCCATGGAACTGTCGTAGGCATAGGCAGGAAAACCGTTCTTGCCAAGAAAGTCATAGTTGTCGTAGTAGTTCACAGTGAGCAGCCTGCTTCCGGAAAGTTCACGGACGGTTCCACCCACTTTCACGGCATATCCCTTATAACTTCCGCTGCCCGTGAACTCCGCTTCTACCGGACTTCCGACCACCGGCAGGGTGTCCGAGCAGAGCCCGGAAAGCACTGTACGGCCCAGAGCGTCGGGAATGGTGAAGCGCCATCTGCCTTGTCCCTTCAGGTTGCCGTCCTGCACGAAAATCAGACGGTCGGCCTTGTCGTAGACATAGCGCACGGCATCACAGCCGGGCAGCTTCCTCCACACGCACCGGTCACGGCTGTCGTACCGATAGCAATAGGCCAGTGCATCCAGCTTGTCTTGTGAGATTCCCTCGTCCCGGATGCGCGGGGGAAGGACGAAGCGGAGATTGCCCCGGTTGTCGTAGACGTAGTAGGTGTCGTGGTTGTCGCTTCCAATGACCCAGCGCTGCAATACCATACGTCCCAGCTTGTCGGTAAACAGGTAGGAAACGTTCCCGTCCTCGTCCGTGGTGCATACCACACTGAGCTCTCCCGAAGCATAGCTGCCGGATTGCACCAATGCAGTGCCGCTCCCGACACCCCCTACCTTGTAGCGGATGCAGTCAAGCCGGTTGTCGCCCGTCCTGTTGGTCAGGTAGCTTGTCTGCACACGCTTCCGGTTGTCGTGCCACAGCTGGCCGGCACCATACTCCTCACAGACGCGTCGGTGTATGGGTTCCTCATAGGAAGACATGCCATAAGGAGCGGTGTCGCCGTAGTTCGTCCGTGCCTGTGCCGTGACAGAGGAGGGGGCGGTATATGCCCCGCCCGCACTGAAAGCCACCGGCAGCCAGTGCTTTTCCGGCACATCAAGGGAAGCGTACTCCTGCATGCTTATCAGATCCTTTCCCGCAGGCGAAGTGCGGTATTCCACCTGCTGCGCCGGGCGTCCCAATCCATCCATGTAACAGATGGAAACCTGCACGTTGCCGCTTTCGTAATTGCTGATTGTCCCGTTGTTGCAAGCCACGGAGGAAACCCCGTTGCGGGGAGTGAGCGTAGCCACATAATTCTTGTCCTTGCTGAACGAGACCGTTGCCGGACCGGAGCTTTGAGACTGCATTTCCAAAGAGATGCCCAAAGCGAATATCAATAGTATATATCTTAAAATCTTATTCATAGCCATGTTGTTTTAGGGATTGACATAATTATATTCATAGGATTGAAGCACTTTTCTGGACAGTCCTTCCAGCATCCAGACTTCTGACAGGCGGCCGAAGTTGTCGTATCCGTAGTAAGTGGTTGTTCCTGCCGGAGAAGTTTCTGTCAGCAACCCCACCTGGGGTTTATAGGTATAGGTGGTGACATGCGCCTTGCCCAATTTCGTCCTCAGTCCGTCTATCAGTGCCGTATCGGGACTGGAAGAGGAGGACAGTGATTCGGGAGCGGTGCCCAGGGCTGCCTTTACCTCTTCATACGTGGCATTCACGATTTTTGCCACCGGGTACATGCCTTGGTAGCTCCATAGGAAAACCATGTTTCCGGTTCCATCGGCAGAGACATACAGAGGATTGCCGTAGCTGTCGTATTTGTGGCGCTGGCTGGCAGACAATACCACCTCTTGTACGCGGTACATCAAATCTTTTTTATAGGGGTCTTGTTCAAAATCATTTGTCTTGTATACATTCGATTCATAGGTGAATTCCGCCGTTCCCCCCGTCGGATATGTCACCCACCTCAACTGGAATGCTTGTGCGAATGCCGGAGTGGGTTCGCGATCGGCACTGCCTCCATGTTCCAAAATGACCGAATCAGACTTTTGATTGCTGTTACAGCAATAGGCAGGAATCAGACTTTTGTTGGCCGCACCATTATAATATCCCCAATGATCACGAGCTTCCG
The DNA here is from genome assembly GCF_003602965.1 of Bacteroides sp. AF25-5LB. Lineage (NCBI taxonomy): Bacteria > Pseudomonadati > Bacteroidota > Bacteroidia > Bacteroidales > Bacteroidaceae > Bacteroides > Bacteroides sp. AF25-5LB. Next base: position 78,691 of record NZ_QTMC01000020.1, on the reverse strand, counting down.
ACAACTTGGTGGGTAGAGCGGCTTCGTTGTAGGAAAAGGAATAGACTTCCGGTGAAGCCACATTGCTTGCCGTATGTTTGAGTCCGGTCAGTTTCAGTCTTTTGGTATTCCAATCTTTCGTAAACATCTTGTTGTTCCATGTGGAGTTGTAATAAGCGCTGTTAGGCAGCCTGCGATTCAGTTCGTCAAGGGTAGGCACATCGAAGCCAGTGTTGGCATTGGAAACAAAATATCCCTGAATCAACTCCCACTTGCTCAGATTGTTGCCCGCAGCGTCGTTGATGCGAACAGCCGACAAGCGCACTTCCGAACTGTAGTCCAACCGGTCTGTGGCATACTCAAAACTAATGCTGCCACCGGGATAACTGATTCTATCCAGATAGGGCACCTTGTAATAAGCCATATCCGCGGTGATATATTGTTCCATCCGACTGTCCTGAATATTGGCAAAAGAAGCCAAATGGAAATCCCTGGTTTTATAGCCGAATGTAACCACTGCTTCGGCCGTTGTCTTTATCCGCGTCAGGTAGAAAGCACTGGAATAGCTTTCTGCACGCGGACAGTCTGTGAAAAACGTCTGTTCAGTCTGTTCAAAACGGTATTCAGTGTCATCGGGGGTGGTCATGACCCAGCCGGCCAGTTTGGGATGGCCCATAGCATCGTTTTCCGTAAGAGGCGTAATCCGCACATTGTCTTCTCTTTCCTTCACTATGTGGCCCGAGTGAGAAAATATGAACTTTCCCGAATATCCCAAGAAGTGATAGTGGAAGACATCAGGAGCCAGTTCCGTACCGCCACAACTGGCATAAGTATCGCTCGTCAAAGCTCTGTACAGCATTTCATGGGTCATACCTTGGGGTAGAGCGAACGGCAAGGAAGTGCCGGCTCCCTGCGTAAGATAAGTGTCGATATGATAGATGCCCGCAATGTCCTGGAGCTGGTTATCCGGGGAGTCATTGAAATAGGCCCACTCGCAGAAGTCCTGATAACGTCCTCTCACGGTATGGGTCACAACTCCGCCGGCATTCAATGTCCAGCCCAGCCCTACCCGAGTGGCCTCCTCATTTACCTTGATGCCCGAGGCATTGTAGGAAAGAGAGACGGGAAAGGAAAAATCTTTCAACTGGACGGTATAGAGGGGGATGGTAATATCCGGTACCCCTGTATAGCCGGACACCGGAAAATGTCCTGCCTTCAGCATGCTTTGTGCATGAGGGGAAGGTGGAGTCACATTAGAGATAAGAATATTGTCTGACTGCGCAAACGTGGCAATTGCACACCATAGGCAGCAAAATAGGATATAAATTGTTCGCTTCATGTTTTTTTGTATTTCCTGATGAGTAAAAGTCTTAAGTTTCGTAAGTCCAATAATTGACTTTCAACAGAGGACTTGCGAAACTTGAACGAATGCTTTCTGTTTTTTTTCATAAAACTGCCCCACTTGGTAGCTTTGTATACCAAGCTGTAAGCGGGGTAGTTGTCATCCGGGAAATCAGAGCGGCATCGCCTGCACCCCCAGCACACTGGCTATGGTAGCGATGATAGTACCCACAATTTTCAGGATGTCTTTCCAAGTTTCTTTACTTATTTTCATGATGTTCTGTGTTTTTAGACCCCTCGTTCCCCTAAAGGGGAAGGAGAATACTCCCGCCAATCCTGCGCGCGCTCAATCTTCAGGACTATCCCCCTCCCCCTTCAGGGAGTCCTAGGGGGGGATTAAAGTTCTTTACTAACCTCGAAGCACGGGCACTGCTTCACCCACTCCCGTGGCTGCACCGTTCCGTCCCCGTCCAAATCCGGACTCAGGTCGCGGTGGCCGCAGACACGGGCATTCCGGAACTGCTTCAGCAGCTGGTGTACCAGCAGCCGGAGTGCCGAACGCTGCTCCGGGGTGCGGGTATCTTTCGGATTCCCCATGGCATCCAGTCCGCCTTCGTAGCAGATGCCGACCGAATACTTGTTGTGGCCGCAGTTCCAGAGAGCGGGCCCCGAGCACAGTGCCGTCGCGCCGGATATAGTAGTGATAGCCCGTCGTGCGGAAGCCGCGACGGCGGTGCTCTGCCTCCAAAGCTTCGGGAGTGAGCGCATGGCCCTCCCGCGTGGCGCTGCAATGCACCACGATGTTGTTGATTTTTCGCATGAATGATGAATAGGGATTAAGAGTTAATGATTAAGAGATGTACGATTTGACGATGTACGATTGGGATTACTCCTCGTATCATAAATGCCTACACAGGCGCGGCTATTTAGCAGTACTAACTCCAATCGTACATCGTCAAATCGTAAATAATTTTATCCCAAAGGATTTTCGCCCTGGTCGCCGTCGTTGCCGCCCGAACCTGCCGTGTCCTGAAGGTCGAAGCGATGGCCATCGTGAAGTTCTCAATAAGGAAGAATATGATGATGTAGAGGGCGGCATTATCACCGGAAATTTCGTAAGAACACTCCTGACAAGAACTATTTAACAAGTAAATAGAGAAATTATGCAAATAAAAAACTTGTAATTTATTCTTTTATCTTATTTTTGCGATGCCATAGGCATAATAATAAGTATCCGGAAAAAACATGCTTATTCCATCCAATAGAACAAAGAGGGAGTGCATTCTTTCAAGGTTATGTTTTCTAGTGCTTTCAGTATGGGTGTCCCTACCTTCCGCAGCACAGAACAATCCCTACAAGATAGACGATGCACTCTACCCCATCTACCAGCGGGCTTCCAAGCAGGCACGCCAGCAGGAGGGGCTGCTGGTGGCCGACACTTTGTATCAACAGGCTCTGAAGCTCGGTGACAAAAAAGCACAATGCCTGGCATACATCATCCCCCTGCAGTTCTATATATCCCAAAAAGATGATAGCAAAATAGAAAAGGCATCCACTGACCTGAAAGAGATTTCACGTGCCAATAACTATCTGCAATATTATTATCACGCTTGGAGCAGCGAAATCATCTACTTCCTGAACCAACAACGCTCATTGCTCGCCTTGCAGAAAGCGGAAAAAATGAAAAAGCAAGCTTTTGCCGACAGATACCCTTACGGTATCTTCAGCTGTATCCGAACCATGGGCCATATCTACAAATCACGCGGAAACTTCGACCTCTCCGCCCAATACTATCAGGAAGCCTTGGACTATATGCTGAAGAATATGCCCGACCAGGATCCCAGCCAACTATACTCAAACCTTGCCGAATATTACCGTAACACCCAAAAAGATTACGCCACCGCACTGGACTATTGCGAAAAAGCCTTGAAGAGCGCTAAAACAGAACGGAACATAGCCCAAGCCATGATAGAGAAATGCTTGATACTGTTCAAGCAGAAACGTATAGATGAATTCAACGACTGTTATAAAGAAGCCGTACAAATGGCAGACCGCTGCAAGCTCTCTGCCAACGTTTCCCTACTGATAGCCCACATCAGCAAGAACATACTGGACAAACAGTATGAGCAGGCCCATGCCCACGCTGACCAATTGTCCGAGAAAGGCTTGCAACAACATGCCTACATTTACGAATGCGCCAAAGACTATCCCAATGCCATCAAATATCTGAAAAAATATTACCAGCAGTTGGATTCGACAAACAATCTGCTGCAACTGTCGGACATCGCCGAACTGAACACCCAGATAGGCGCCGAACGCCTGAAAATAGAAAACATACAGGCCACCTCGCGCTACCGCATCACTCTTTTCAGCATTGTCACCGGCTTTTTACTGTTATCTCTGCTTTTCCTAATGCTCTACCTCCACCGCAAACGTAAAGTCAACCTCGAACTATGCCACAAGAACGAGGAACTTTCCGAAGCGCGCGACCAAGCCGAAGCAGCCAACAAGGCAAAGAGCATCTTCCTGCAGAACATGAGTCACGAAATACGGACACCGCTCAACTCTATCGTGGGCTTCTCACAACTCATCACTTCCCCCGACACGAACCTTTCCCAAGAGGAAAGGCAGGATTTCTGCCATCTCATACAGCACAATTCCGACCTCCTCCTCACACTGGTGGAGGACATCCTCAGCGCAGCCGAGTTGGAAAGCAACAGATACACCATGAAGATAGCGCCGCACAGTTGCAACAAACTCTGCCGGGAAGCCATAACCACCGTTGAACACCGCACGCCCGAAGGCGTGAAGCTCTACTACACCTCCGAAGTGGACGACTGCTACGAACTGAGCACCGACGGGCAACGTGTGTGCCAGATACTCATCAACTTCCTTACCAATGCCGAGAAACACACCACACAAGGCGAAATCCGCCTGCACTGCTCCCTCACAGAGCATCCCGGATACGTCACCTTCTCCGTCACCGATACCGGTACCGGCATTCCCCCGGAATACTCGGAAACCATCTTCGAACGCTTTGAAAAGGCCGACAACTTCGAGCAAGGCACCGGCCTGGGACTCAATATCTGCCGCCTCATCGCCGAACGACTGAAAGGGAAAGTGCTGCTGGACAAGGAGTACAAGGAGGGGGCAAGGTTCGTGTTTGTACTGCCGGTGGAGGAAAAAAATAAGAGTTATCTCAAAACTTGAAAGAATAGGTCAGCGAAGGGACGATGCCATAAAGATACAGTTTATAGATACGCCCGTTTCCTACAGAAAAGTGCCCCTGCCTCCCTGCATAAATAGAGAACACATTTTTCCGGCTATAAGCATTGATGATGGAAAGGCTCAAGCTACGGTCTTGCCTGATACGCCACGTTGCCGAAAAGTCCAACTGGTGGAAAGCCGGGGCACGATAACCATTCCGGTCAGAATAAATATAGACCAGTACATGTTCCGATTCATACTTTCCAACGGGAAGCGTAAGATTCATCCCCGATGCATAGGAGAAAGTGGAAGACAGAGACCAATGTCTGTTCATTTCCCAGTTTACGAACAATTTTAGGTTATGGGGACGGTCGTACACCGGTCGGTACTCCTCTCCTCCTATACGGTTACGCGCACGCGAGAGAGTATAACTAATCCATCCGGTCACGGCTCCTTTATTCTTTGACAAATAGAATTCCAATCCACACCCTCTGGCAGAACCGGTTTCGACTTCATCCTCTATCCGGTCGTTCTGAAAAATATCGGCATTTTTCCTATAATCTACCACATGGTTTGTTCGGCGCATATATGCCTCCAGTGACAATGTATATTCCTTATCAGGGAAATTGTATTCATATCCCAATGCCAGTTGGCGCATGACGGAGGGCTTCAACAGTGCATTGGCAGGCATCCACATGTCCGAGGGGATACCTACTGAAGAGGTGGTAAGCATGTGTATGCTCTGTGCCGCCTGTGTATACGATGCGGAAAACCGGTGCGAGGCATTCGGAATAAAAGAGAGTTCGGCACGGGGTTCGGGCATCACAAATGTCTTGGCTGCATAATAGGTAGAGGCCGGTGCATGCAATACGGACAGCCTAACCCCGGCATTCAGAAGAAAACGGGGCAGGAATTTATAATTTGCCTCGGCATACAATGCCGCATCCCACAAACTCTTGCGCGACATTTCCGAAGGAGTGATGTTAGAATCCTTACCGGACTTGCCCACCTCACCGGGCATCGTAGTGAAATAATGCAGGTTCACCCCTCCCTTCAAGGTCAGCAGATTGTTCTGATACCTCTCCCAATCCGACTTCAACTGATACGACTGCATGTTCGACTTCCACACATATCTCAATCCGTCCGACAACGATTTGTACTTATAATAATAGTTGCTGAAGACAGCGCTTGTATTCACATTTGTCTTATCATTCAGTATATGATTCCAACGTATCGTAGCCGTAGCATTTCCCCAATCCATCCCATAGCCTTTCACCAGCTTGTTGAACACGGTATGGTCGCCTCCGCTATACAAGGAAAAGAACATACGATTTCGAGCATCCAGCGTTCTGTTCACTTTGGCATTGACATCATAAAACCACATCTGCGGTTTCGACGTCAGGTTACTTCCCAACAGTCCGGCTACTACACCCGGATATCCAAACCGGCCGGAAACCAGATAAGACCCCTCTTTCTTCTTCAAAGGTCCCTCCAACAACACTTTCGAGGCTATCAGCCCCAAGCTGGCACTCCGTTCACGTTCCTTGCTGTTACCTTCGCGCATACGCACGTCTATGACGGATGAAGAACGACCGCCATACTTCAGCGGGAAGAACGATTTGTACAAGTTCACCTCACGGATGGCATCGTTGTTGAACACCGAAAAGAAGGACAATACATGACTGGGGTTATAAACTACAGCCTCATCCAGCAAGACCAGATTTCCCCATTGGTTACTACCCCGTACAGAAATATTGTTTGTCCCTTCATTGCCACTCTGCACTCCGGGCAGAAACTGCAATGACTTCATCAAATCCGGTTCCCCTCCCACAGATGGCAATGCTTGTATTTCCTTTGCTTCCAAAGCAAATTGTCCGCTATGCTTGCGGCTTCCCACTATCTCGATACCTTTCAGCCAATAATCATCGGGAGTCAATGCGATATTCACCACCGTATTTCCTGATAAAGTCAAGGTATCTCTCCAAGTAACATACCCCAACATGGAACATTGCAATATACATTCCCCCTTGGGAAGTAATATGGAATAAAGTCCGTAAGCATTGGTTGCCATTCCCGTTCCCGACCTTCGTTCCAGCACATTGGCATCCGAAAGAATCTCACCCGTTTTGGCATCCGTCACACATCCTCGTACAACGGCCTTTTGAGCAACCACTGCCTGACAACTCAAAAACAAAATACAGAAATAAATCAGCAACAGTTTCATTAATTTTATCTTCTTACGATTACAAAAAAGAACGCATCATCTTTCCCCCGTTGCAATACCTTTTTCGGAAACCGCACTCACACGGAAGCAGCCATACGCCCCGCCGCTTATATTGCTGCCCACCGATGACGGTGCAGGTGTATAAGCGCCACCATCCGACCGGAACTGGCGTATCATCTGGTCGAAAACGTCATAACAACTCTTGGATATGGTCTGAGCCCCATACATATACAGAATCTCCCATGGGATAATCCCAACCCGGAGGATAACCCAGAGGATTTTCTCCGTCGTCAATCAGAAAATCAACCACATTCTCTTCAAGATACTCATCGCTCAAGATAGAATACTCCCAAAAGGTATTGGAGCCCAACAAAGAGTGAGGGCGCGAAAAAGAAAAATGCTTGTAAGTACGCGAATATAACCGGAACAAATAATAGTTATCTACCTCAGACGGATTAGTGAAACTTATACATGGCGCCCACCTGCCTCCTTTTTCATTAAAGTCGAAATATTTCAGCTTCAAATCAGTAATGACAAGTGCAGGCTCCATCTTCTGGACATCGGACTGATAATGCTTACCATCGTGATAAATATCCAATTGATAAGAATGACCTTCTATGCCATAAATTTTGGTAGTGACATACATACCCCTGCCAGAACCATTATCATACATGAGGTTCACTCTTTCGCGAGTATTCTTCTTTAAATGATAATCATAAAAATCATAAAACACTCCACCGTAATCACCATACGGATAAAGCACCTGCATAGTATCTCTGATACCTTCAGTAAGGTCCGTAACAATCATCACAGCATCTTCTATACCCTCATAGGCATAATCTTCAGCCGACATCAATGCCGGTTCCCTCAAAAGAAAGAAATAAGGGGGATTTTCGTTTGTAATTACTCCATTAAATACAATTCCCTCAAGCATAGAATCGGGGATATTGACATCAAACACTTCCTCACAACTTGCAAGCAGGAGAGAAAGGCCGGCCAGAAATGTAATTATAAGGTATCTTACCATCGGCATCAGAGTTTATCTGTTTTGTAATTCTTGGTCTAAGAGTCTAGTCAGTTCCTCATACGAATTTGTGATGTATACTAGTCTGTCATTAATGATAATGGTAGGAGTGGCAAAAAGCCCCCGTTCCATCAACTTATTGATAGCATGGTTTACCTTATCATAATTTGGAGCAGACAACAACTCTTGTTTATATGCTTCTAAGTCTAAACCCAAATTTGTGGCTATATTAAAAATAAAAGATGAATCTACCAAAGCTTCGTGTTCAAAAATAGCATCGTGGAACTCCCAGAATTTACCATACCTGGAAGCAGCCTCGCACGATAAGGATGCAAGGGTAGGCTCATCAGCAAAATTGATGAATCCAAACTTTACCCGCTCCTTGTATTTATCATAAATCCGCCTCAATGTCTTTTCAAAATCAACACAACGTTTGCAGTCAAAGTCGGAAGCAACAATGAAAGTTGTAGCAGCATTCAGATTGCCCCTATAGCGCACGTTCAAATCACCAACAACACATTTGGGCTGTTTAGGAGGATAAAGGTATCTTTTAACTTGCGCCTTATTATACAATGAATCTGCCAAATGCTGAATGATAGCTGCACGAATATCATTCTTCACAGAAATAGTTCCTTCAATACTTTCTGAAGAAATCTTGTTTAATCTCTCCCTTGAATGGAGAATTCGCTCATTTACAGAACCATACACCGCAAGCAGGCTGTCTTCTTTAATGCTCATCACCTTTTCTATATAGTCATTCAAAAAAGTCTCGAAAGTTTTTCCTGCAACGGTGGCTTCTTGCTCTATCAACTTTTGTTTAATCAAGTCTTCCAAAGCCTTCATCTTTATCTCATAAGCCGTATTAAGCAAATCAAAAGTCTCTTGGGTAGTTAATTGAGACAGCTCGGAAGAATAAACTTTATGTCCATTCACTTCTGCCACAATGCTCTTGTCCCAGTTGGAACAAGAGCATAAAAGAAGTAAACAGCAAAATATTTGATATTTCATATTATTACGGTCTTGGTATAGGGGTTCCAAAATTAGGATGGAATATATTATTCAATGCAAAACCTTTGTTTGTGTTTAATAAAACATAATATCTTGTGTTGTCTGTAGCATTAATTCCATACATGCCTTGGTCACCAGACAATTTATCTTTGTATGTATATCCCTTATAGGATTTAAGCCAGTTTTTATTGCTGGAATCTTCGTCATCAACATAAATCATGCCTAAGTCCTCAATAGTATAGGCATAAGCTAAAACTCCATACTTAATAGAATTTCGAGGACCAACTCCAGGAATATAGCCCCATTGATTGCGAGGATAAGGAGGGTAAGCCCAGGCTAATGCTGCATTAGAATTCACGACAGTATACCCTCCAAGCTGATCAATTCTTTGGTATTCAGGATGTGTGCTATCAATTATTTTATTATCAGTATGCTTATCATCACAATCATGATAACGAACAAGTATATCCATTGTACCACCAAACTGACTGTAATTTATATGGTCAACAAGAAAAACTCCTCCAGGATAATATTGAGTTGCTTCCGTCAAGCAGAATTTGAAACGGACATTGCCATTATTATCTACAAACGTATCTCCTACATAACCTTCAATCTTAGAATTCTGTCTTGTATCTTCTGCATCAAGATAAAGTGTCAGTTCTTTATAAGTCCCACATGACTCTACTTTGAACACCCCTACTACATCAGTAGTTCCAGTGTAAGCAGTTCTCATTACTCTTTCTTTAGCAACAGACTGTCTATTCATTAATTCCTGCTCGTACTCATCCATCAAAGCCTAAATAACTTGTTCATCGGCTACAGTCTCAATTTTTGCCGTATCCCCCTCCTCATTAATTGCTCTGGTTGATAGCTCATAATCTTCAGCAGCTTTAGCAAGCTCCGCATCATTTTCCAACAAATCGTAGCTGTTACTGCATGAGTAACAAGCCAGCGCACCTAAAAAGGCGAACAGCAAATGTTTCTTCATTTTTTCTTAAATATAATGTTAGTAAATAAAATCCCCGTATAAAACGGTATCTCCGATAGTAATTTCTAAGCGATACTCTTCTCCTTCATTTAATAAGCCTGCTAAATTTAGTATTATCTCAAAAGTAGAGTATGAATCAGAAAAGATGGTTTCATTAGTAAAAAGGTTGGTAACTGAAACCTTGACATCAGCAAAGCCATTCTGAGAAGTTATCATAATTGATTCTGAATTAGAATCGAATAATGCAGAAGCCTCTAAGATAGCAGAACGTGTTCCTTTACTATTTGTAGTAGAAGAAGCTACAATTTTTTCAAGATCTATCTTTTTCGGTCGTTTCTGAGACATTGCATTTATATTCATACAAGTAAATGCAAATAGACACAATAGTAGTTTTCTTGTTCTCATTATTAATTAAGTTATTAAAAGTTTAATACTGCAAATAACTTAATCTTTTATAAGAAAGCCTACAAAAAAGAGGTAACAGTGGTAACAGAGCAATGTAACAGAAGTAACAAATCCATCATAATACGCTATTTATCAATAGTCAAACATACGATTGAACAGTTCTTCATCAATTTTATTCTTGATACGGCTCTTTCTCGTTTTTATAGCGTCCGAAGAGACATCCAGTATACATAAAACAATAAATTTGGAACAACGGAGCAAAGACAATATACAATAAAGCAAATCATCATTAGTCAAACCGGGATAGTGTTCCTTCAAATCTTTCATGACATCGGCAAAAGTCTTTCTTATATCACTCACCATCACTTGCCTATAAGTATCTGCAATCGAAACCTGCATTTTAGCAGTTGCTTTCTTCAATTCATCAAGTTTTCTACTTCCCTCGGTGGTTCTAAATATAGAAACACAGATACTGAATCGTTCCTCCTCCAATTTGTGTAATTCTGCTACTTTCGTATTAGAAGCTGATTCAGGAATTTCATTCAAAAGCATCACCTCCGCACGGTTTTCCATCAAGCGCTGCTGCAAAGCCATATACTCCTTTTTCCTACGGGCATCACGCCACAGATAAACAATGACCAATACAAACATGAATAACAAAAAAAGAACCGCCAAGCCTGCAACTATCCGTTGATTTCTGACAGACAATTCACGTTTATGAAGTTCTATTAAATGATTATCCATCAGTTCATCAAGTTCTGCACGATAATTCATCATTTGAATGGAGTCATAGAAAAGAATGAAAGAGTCAACATATACAGTAGCATTTTCCCAATCCTTCATTTTTTTATATCCTTCAAACAAATGATTATAAGACGATGTCTTTACATATATATTAGAAGACCTTGCTCCAATTTTCCAATAATAAACAGCAGAATCATTCCGATTTAAGGAATTTAGAATATCCCCCTTTATAGAACAAGCCGATGTATAATCTTCCTCAACGGTCAAATAGGGTAAAGCTTTTGAAAGAGCCGATTCCGCCTCCATATACCGCCCCAACTCATTATAAAGCCCCGCTATGTTTTTATAAATAAGGGATAAACACTCATTGTCTTGCAGCGAGGATGCAATTTTTAAAGCTTGTTGATAGTAACAAAGCGCACTATCCAATTGATATTCCAACAAAAAGGTATTTCCAATATCTCTTAATGCATAAAAAGAACGTGCAGAATCCTTCACTGCACATAAATTATATCCCTTCCGATACATTTCCCTTGCCGTAGAATGTAAATCTTGCTCATTATAACAGTTCCCCAAATGGCTGTACAGCATCGCCACGAATATAGAGTCTTTCTTTGGCATCAGTTCCAGCGACTTCAGATAGAGGCTTATCGCCTTCGGAAACTCTTTATTTTCCATATAGACACATCCCCAATAGAAATATGCTTGCGCCAGCCGTTCCTGCTTTCCGCCTCCTTCGTAATAGTCTACCGCTATCTGTATCAGCGAATCGTTCTCCAGCAGCACACAACTCTTGTATCGGGCTTGCGTCAGCAGCAACGCATACAAGGCGCGTTCTTCTCCCCGCAACTCGCGGGAATCCGGTATCTGTTCCAACACCAGCAAAGCACTGTCGGGATTGCTCCACATCATGGAATCTGCTGCCACGAGCATGGAACGTGCAGAAGTGACTTCCTCCTTGCACGACTGGCACAGCACAGAAGTTACTAAAAAGAAGGAAAAAGCAAGCAAAAGGTATCTCATAGGCAGCCCTATATTCGTTGTTGTTCACAAAGGTACACTATTTAGAGGAGATTACTGTACACATTCCATGCACATTTTGCAGGTAAGCTACGAATGCAATGGCAAAATTGCTTGTAAAATAAGGAAAAGAGAGAAGAAGAATCGCTTGTTGATAAACCACCATGCCCCCGTGACGAGCAAAAACACGAAAGCCACCTCTTCTGCATATACCGATATTCCGGAGATGCAGAAGGGCAGCCTTCTATATAAATAGCCGTAAAGCTATGCTGATTATAAACCGAATGCGGCTTTCACCTTGTCCACATAGTCCAGCTTCTCCCAGGTGAAGAGTTCCACTTCAATGTCCTTGTTGCCTTCGTAGCGGCTCTTGAAATGCTTGACGATGGTCTGCGGCTCGCGGCCCATGTGTCCGTAGGCGGCAGTCTCCTGATAGATGGGGTTGCGCAGTTTCAGGCGGTCTTCTATTGCCTTGGGGCGAAGGTCGAACAGCTCGTCAATCTTACGGGCAATCTCACCGTCGCTCATATTGACGTGGCTGCGGCCATAAGTATCTACGAAAATATTGATGGGGCGTGCCACACCGATGGCGTAACTTACCTGCACCAGCATTTCGTCGGCAACGCCGGCAGCTACCAGATTCTTGGCAATGTGGCGGGCTGCATAAGCTGCGCTGCGGTCTACCTTAGAGGGGTCCTTTCCGGAGAAAGCGCCGCCGCCGTGGGCACCCTTGCCACCGTAGGTATCTACGATAATCTTGCGTCCCGTCAGCCCGGTGTCACCGTGAGGACCACCGATTACGAACTTGCCCGTGGGGTTGACGTGGTATGTGATATGGTCGTTGAACAGTGCCAGCACCTTTTCATGATGGATGGAAGCAATGACACGCGGCATCAGAATCTCGATTACATCCCGGCGGATTTGGGCGAGCATTTCCTCGTCGGCCTTCAGCTGGGCGGCATCACTGTCGTCGGCAGGCTGGACGAAGTCGTCGTGCTGAGTGGAGACTACGATGGTGTCGATGCGTACCGGCGTGCCGTTGTCATCATATTCGATGGTAACCTGGCTCTTGGCGTCGGGACGGAGGTAGGTCATCACCTTGCCTTCGCGACGGACATCTGCCAGCACTTGCAGGATGCGGTGTGCAAGGTCCAGTGAAAGCGGCATGTAATTCTCCGTTTCGTTGGTGGCGTAGCCGAACATCATTCCCTGGTCTCCGGCACCTTGTTCCATGGGGTCCTGTCGCTCCACGCCGCGGTTGATGTCGGGGCTCTGCTCGTGGATGGCGCTCAGCACGCCGCACGAATTGCTCTCGAACATATACTCGCCTTTGGTATAGCCGATTTTCTTGATTACTTCGCGTGCGATGAGAGGCATGTCAACGTACGCTTTGGTTTTCACTTCTCCAGCCAGCACTACCTGACCGGTAGTAACCAGAGTTTCGCAAGCTACTTTCGAACTGGGGTCGTAGGCCAACAGTTTGTCAAGCACAGCGTCCGATATTTGGTCGGCCACTTTGTCGGGGTGTCCTTCAGACACCGATTCGGATGTGAATAAATATCCCATTTCAGTTGAGAATTGATAGTTGATAATTGATAATTCAACGAATGGCGGAAGGAGGTGTGTGGAGTAGATGCATCCGGCACACAAACGTGCCGTCAGAAAAGGATGTGTTTTAGCATTTTTTTCTGTGGTTGCAAGCTACTCAAATCTCTCCACATATCGTTTTCGGGCGCAAAGATAGTGCAAACCGAACGCAGAACAAAATGAACTTGTTCATTTTTTATGCTGAGGTGCAGCCTATCTTCGCCTTTCGGGGGCAAAGATAAAAAAGAAATCTTGTATCTGCGCTACAGATAGCAGAGATTAACACTGATTTTGCAACAATTCCCCGATTGTCTTTCCCAATACCGGGTGCACCACGCCTGAAGCAATCTCCACCAACGGCTCCATCACGAAACGGCGTTCCTGCATCAGCGGATGAGGAAGTTTCAGTTCGGGAGTATCCAGCAAAACGGGAGTACCGTCATCGGCAAAACAAAGCAGCAGGTCGATGTCTATCACACGGTCGCTATACACTGCATTGACAGACTTATGCGTACGCCCCATCTCCCGCTCGATTTCCTGCGTCGTTTGCAACACCTCCAAAGGTGCCAAAGCAGTGTCTACGCAGAGTGCGGCATTCAGAAAAGTATTATCGGAAGAAAAGCCCCACGGGGCAGTAGCATAAAAAGCAGATAGGGAAATCACTTCCCCTATCTGCTTTCTTATCTTTTGGACGGCCATGCGGAGGTTCTGCTCCTTATCGCCGAGATTGGTACCAAGACTGAAATAAACAACCATAATTACCGGTCTGTAATCAGCATCGCATCTCCATACGTACCAAAGCGGTACTCTTCCTTCAATGCCACATTGTATGCCTCCATCACCTGCTCGTAACCGCCGAAAGCGGCAACAATCATCAGCAGGGTACTGAGCGGCATGTGGAAGTTGGATATCATGGCATTGGCCACGGTAAAGTCGTACGGCGGGAAGATGAACTTGTTGGTCCAACCCTCGTATTCCTTCAAATGTCCGTCGGTGCTGACGGTGCTCTCGATGGCACGCATCACGGTGGTACCTACGGCACAGACTTGGCGGTTCAGGTCTTTGGCATGGTTCACAATCCGTACGGCTTCCTCGTTCACAATCATCTGCTCGGAGTCTGTCTTGTGCTTGGTAAGGTCTTCCACATCAATGTCTCGGAAGTTACCCAAGCCAGCATGCAGGGTGATGTAGGCAAAGTCAATACCCTTGATTTCCATACGCTTCATCAGCTCGCGGCTGAAGTGCAGGCTGGCGGTAGGCGCCGTAACAGCTCCTTCGTTGCGTGCAAAAATAGACTGGAAACGTTCGGCATCGTCCGGCTCTACGGGACGGTTGATGATGCTGTGGGGCAGCGGCGTTTCGCCCAGCGCATAGAGCGCCTTCTTGAACTCATCGTGAGGACCGTCGTAAAGGAAACGAAGCGTACGCCCGCGCGAAGTGGTGTTGTCGATAACCTCAGCCACCATGGAGTCGTCGTCACCGAAGTAGAGCTTGTTGCCGATACGTATTTTACGGGCAGGGTCCACCAGTACATCCCACAACCGGAGCTCTTCGTTCAACTCACGCAACAAGAACACTTCAATACGCGCACCGGTCTTTTCCTTGTTGCCGTACAGACGGGCAGGGAAAACCTTGGTGTCGTTGAAGATAAACACATCTTTGTCATCAAAATAGTCCAGAACATCCTTGAACATCTTGTGCTCAATCTCACCCGTCTTACGGTGCAACACCAGCAGACGTGACTCGTCTCTGTACTTCGTGGGGTGCAAAGCTATCTTCTCTTCGGGAAGCTTGAATTTGAATTGCGACAGTTTCATAATTAGTTATGAGTTATAAGTTATTTATTATTTATATCAGTCTGTTTTAGTTATAAGAGGGTATGAGTTATCCGGCAGTATGCTACACTTCATAGCAAATAACTTATAACTCATAACTTATAACTAAATATCTATCTCCTGCGCATCTATCCACTCTTTGAAATCGAGGGGATTGAGGCAGTCCACCAGCCGAACATCGCCTACACGGGTACGCTCCAAGGCGGTGAGGTGGGCACCGCTCTGCAAGGCTTCACCGATGTCACGTGCCAAAGCGCGAATATAGGTTCCTTTACTACATACTACGCGTACTTTTATCCACGGTTCGGCAATGCCCAGTCCGTCGTCCAGCAGCTCTATCTCGTCGATGACGAGCAACTTGGGTTTCAGCTCTACCTCCTCTCCCTTGCGGGCAAGGTCGTAGGCACGTTTCCCGTTCACCATACATGCCGAGAAGGCGGGAGGCACCTGCTGTATCTCGCCGACAAACTTCTTCAGCGTCTCTTCCACCAGCTCACGGGTGATGTGCTCCGTGGGATAGGTGGCATCTATCTCATGTTCCAGGTCGTAAGAGGGAGTGGTGGCACCCAACCGGATGGTGGCAACGTACTCCTTCGTGTGATACTGGAATTCCTCAATCCGTTTCGTGGCCTTGCCCGTACAGACTATCATCACCCCCGTAGCAAGCGGGTCGAGGGTACCGGCATGGCCTACTTTCAACTTCTTCTCCTTTATCCGCCGGCAGATGTGGTAACGCGCATGTCCCACAACCTTGAACGATGTCCATCCCAGCGGTTTATTGAAATAGAGGACTTCTCCTTCTTTAAAATTCATTGGCCTCTCCCCTAACCCCTCCCCGGTAGGGAGGGGGATAAAATGGTACAACTTAATATTTTTCTCTTATTGATTTCCGGAGTAATCAGTCTTTCCCCCACACAAGGAGGGGACTTTAGCTTAATATGAGCGTTATGACACCGGCTATCGCGCAATAGATGGCAAAATAAATCAGCTTGCCCTTCTTCACGATATTTATCATCCACTTGCAGGCCAGGCAGCCCGAAACAAAAGCAGCCAGGAAACCTACCACCAGCGAAAGCGTCGGAATATCCCCTGCAACCGCCTCACCTTTCATCATCTTCATCCCATCCAGCAGTGCCTCACCCAGGATGGGAGGTATCACCATCAAGAAAGAGAACTGTGCCAGCTTCGCCTTGTTGTCGCCCAGTAACAGACCAGTTGCAATGGTGCTGCCCGAACGGGAAAGCCCCGGAAGCACCGCGCATGCTTGTGCCAGACCGATGATAAAGGCATCCTTCATGCAGATGTTCTCCTTCTGCTTCGGCTTATAATAATAGGAGAAAGACAGCAGCAGAGCTGTCAGCAGCAGGCAGCAGCCCACAACGAGCAGTCCCGAACCGAAAATGGCCTCTACTTCGTCCTTGAAAAATACCCCCACAATGCCGATAGGTATCATGGATACCAGTATATTGATGACGTAACGTGTCTCCTCGTTCATCTGCCACTTGAACAGTCCCTTGAAAATCCAGTCAATCTCTTTCCAGAGTATCACCAGCGTACTGAACACCGTAGCCACATGTACCACTATCGTAAAAGCAAGATTCTCCTCTCCCTCAATGCCGAACAATGCCGAACCGATGGCAAGATGTCCGCTACTGCTCACCGGCAGATATTCGGTCAGTCCTTGAATAAGCCCAAGGATAAGCGCTTCAAACCATTCCACTGTTATGAATTATAAGTTATAAGTTATTAGGGTGTAAGGGATTGGGTTACTGCTCCCCCGCGCCGCTGCCTTTAGGCTTGCGCAGCACGGCATATATCATGAACACAAACCCCAGCAGGCAAACCACCGGAGCCACCTTGATGCGTCTCACACTAAAAATGTCCGGCTCAAAGGTCGTCGGGGTAGACGCGGGACCGGTCATCAGAAGAAAACCAATGATAACCACCGCCATTCCGATGCCAAGCAGGATAAAATTGGTCTTATCAAAAGCGAATTTCTCTTTACTCATCTATACATTTACAATTTAACTATTTACAATTTACAATCTAACGTACCGTGCCAACAGTACTTTCTCTCTATGCACTTCAAGGCGTCAAATATAATACAGCGTGCTTGCCTTCATCCTCAGATATTTGTTGATGGAAAGCAAAGCGCACAGCCACGTAATAAGTACACCGAACACCAGCACGGCACCCGACACCAGCACCATCACCTCGGGCGTAATCACCTTGACCAACTCCGGTTCGTAGGACACCAGCCAATAGGCGGCTCCCCACAGAATGCTGTCGGCTATGAAAGCGGCCAGCACACCTATCCAGAAATTGCGCCGCAGAAACGGACGACGGATGAATGCCCAGCTTGCCCCCACCAGCTTCATGGTGTGGATAAGGAAACGCTTGGAATATATAGCCAGACGGATGGTGTTGTTTATCAGCGCAAAGGAGATAAACGTCAGTATCACAGCCAGCCCCAGAAGCATCAGGCTGATGTTCCTTATATTATCGTTCACGGCATCTATCAAGTCTTTCTGGTAGAGCACTTCCTGGATGTTGGTATTCTTTTTAATCAGTTTCTCTATTTTGGCGATGCTGTCCGAATTGGCATAGTCGGAATGCAGCTTGATTTCGATGGAGGCAGTGAAAGGATTGTAGCCAAGGAACTCTTGCGGGTCCGTACCCATCGCCTCAGTCTGCTCGCGGAGTGCCTGCTTCTTGGAAATGTACTCCGTCTGCTTCACAAAAGCCTCCTTGTCCAGCCTCTTCTGCAGTTTCAGGATGTCGCTCTCCTTCATGTCGTCACTGACAAGCACGGAGAAACTGATGTTCTCCTTGACGTACACGGAAAGATTATGAGCCGCGAGCACAAAGAATACGACCAGCCCCAACAGCAGCAACACCAGCGTCGTACTGATGCTGGACGTAATGAACTGCATGTCAAAATAGGATACCGAGTTATTCTTTCCTTTCATTATATCAATTATAAGTTACGAGTTACAAGCTACAAGTTATGTAAATCAGTCGCTATTAATCATTAATCCCTAATCCCTTTTCTCACCCTTTCTTCCTGAACACGTAAATCATGGAACTGCTGCGTTCCTTCTTCACCAACGCGCTGAACCAGGCCAGTGTACCGGTCACCATTCCCCGCAGGAAAGTACACGAGTGCCTCATGTGCTTTTCCGTCAGCATGGACACGTAGAAAGCATCGAACGGCATGGGATGCCGCTCTGCCATGATGAAGCCATGCTTGGAACCGAATTGCTGGATGGTGCCCGGTGTGAAGTGCCACAAATGGCGGGGCACATCGTAGGCAGCCCAGTAAGCCCCGTATTTCTTTGCATCGAAGGAAGAGCAGTTGGGCACAGCTACAATCAGCACCCCTTTTTCAGTCAGCAGGGAGTGCAGGGTTTCCCACGTTTCGTTAAGGGGTTCCAGATGTTCCATGACATGCCATAGGGTGATGACGTCGAAACTGCCCGGTGCAAAATCTTTCAATGCCGTATGGGGTTTCACATCCAGATTGAAGTGTTCTTTGGCAAAGGCACGCGCCTGCGCACTCTTTTCCACAGCTTCCACCTGCCAGCCGCGACGCTGCATGGCATCGGCAAAGTAACCGGTCCCCGTACCCAAATCCAGCAGACGGCCCTCCTTGCGGTGTGCTTCACGGACCACAAGACGTGCCTTGCGTCCCAGCATATAGTTGCGCACCCAGTGGTACACGGAGTTCATCGCCCCCTTGCGGGTATCGGTATGTGAAATGTAATCAGGAGTTTCGTAGTAACGACCGATTTCAGCCTCCACGGGAAAGTCTTGCGTGAAAAGGAAACCGCAATCCCGGCAGCGGCACAAGTGGAACATTTCGCCCGAGGCATAATGGTCTACACATGTCAGGGCACGCTCCAAATGCGTTCCACCACATAACGGACAAGCTTTTATAGTGAGTTTATTCATCGAACGTTCTGCCAATAAGGAAGTGCAGCCCAAATGAAACAGACCACACTATACCTAAATTTGGTGCAAAATAACAAATAAAAAGTGATTTATAGGGCTTCCATTAAGGAGATTTAAGAAAACAAACGCTTACTCCGGCCAGCCGGCGGAACGAATGACCGACTGTTCGATATTAAGCGGACAACTGTCCGATAATGAACAGTTTTCGAAAGCATTTATTCATTGATTATCAACAACTTAAATATTTGGCATGGGAATTGACTATAATTAGGCGAAGGCGTTTGAGAAAAAGATTAGTTGAAATGCAACCTTTTAATCGGGAACAACGTCTAAAAGAAACAGAGTAAGTAACAACAATTAAAAATAAAGATTATGAAAACTACAAATTTATTCAAGGCAGTCGCATTCGTAGCAATGACTATCGTAAGCGTTATGAATACAGAAGTGAAAGCTCAGGAAAACAACTTCATCACCAATGAAGAAGTGAAAAACGAATTAGTAGTTGCCAAGACCATCTTTAAGCAAGACGGCGCACAACTTTACCGGCACATCCGTTATGAATACTCTTATGACGACCAGAAACGCCTGACCTGCAAGGAAGCCTCCAAGTGGGACGGTGCAAAAGATGAATGGATACCTTACTTTAAAATGACATACCAATATGGCAATGATGAAATCACCATGTCCTACGCACGTTGGAACGAGTCTCACAAGGCTTATGACAAAGACATGAAGAAAAGTGTGTATGAATTGAACGATGAAAACATGCCGGTAGCTTACAAACTCTACAACCAGGACGTTCCAAAGTCCGAATTGACCCTGGTAAGCTACAACAAGACCGACTACGTAGCGAATATTCTGGCCATGACAGAATAAAATTTAAAGTTTATAATATGGAAAAGCACGGACCGTGAGGTTCGTGCTTTTATTTTTATACCGATAGTGTCATCGAGACTGTACTCTGTCATATCCCATCAGCCAGCTACCTCTTCTCCTTTCAGCGTAGCCGAACTGGATTCGGTAACCTTCACCATCACAAAATCGCCCACACGGTGCGTGCCACGGTCAAACACCACCACACGGTTCTGTTCTGTACGGCCGAACAACTGGTCGCGGCTGCGTTTGGAAACACCTTCCACCAGCACCTCGTACGTCTTGCCCACGCAACGGGCATTCGCCTCGGCAGAGAGACGGTTTTGCAAGGCGATGATTTCATTCAAACGGCGAATCTTCACCTCCTCGGGCACATCGTCCGGCAGGTGCTTGGAAGCATGCGTACCGGGGCGTTCGCTGTACTTGAACATGAAGGCGGAATCGTATCCGCACTCCTCCATCAGCGAGAGGGAAAGCTGGTGGTCCTCCTCCGTCTCACTATGGAAACCGGAGAATATATCCGTAGACAAGCCACAATCGGGGATGATGCGGCGGATGGCTGCCACGCGGTCCATATACCACTCGCGGTCGTACTTGCGGTTCATCAGCTTCAGGATGCGGCTGCTCCCACTCTGCACCGGCAGGTGGATGTGCTTGCATACGTTGGGCATGTCGGCGATGACCTGGAGAGTTTCGTCGCTCATGTCTTTAGGGTGCGAGGTGGTGAAACGGATACGTACGCCCGGCGCTGCCTCTGCCACAGTGCGCAGCAGCATTGGGAAGGTAACCGTCTCTCCGTCCGGCTTCTCGAAGCGGTAGGAATTGACGTTCTGTCCCAGCAGGGTAACTTCCTTGTAACCCTTTGCCACGAGGTCGGCCACTTCATTGAGGATGCTTTCCACATCACGGCTGCGCTCGCGGCCACGGGTGTAGGGAACGATGCAGTAGGTACAGAAATTGTTGCAACCACGCATAATGGACACGAAGCCGGAGATGTGGTTTCCGCAGATGCGCGAGGGAATGACATCCCGATAGGTCTCTGTAGTGGAAAGCTCCACGTTGATGGCTTTCTCACCGGCCTCTACCGAGGCAATCAGTTCGGGCAGAGTAAGATAGGCATCCGGTCCCACCACCAAGTCCACATGATGGTTGGTGATTAAGTCGTCCTTCACACGCTCTGCCATACAGCCCAGCACACCCACTATCAAGCCGCGTTTCTTCTTCTTAAGCGAATGGAAGAATTCCAGACGGTTCAGAATCTTCTGCTCCGCATTGTCGCGGATAGAGCAGGTATTCATAAACACCGCATCGGCTTCCTCCAGGGTGTCGGCCACCGAATATCCCGCCATCTGCATGACGGATGCAATCACTTCACTGTCGGCCACATTCATCTGGCAGCCGTAAGTCTCGATAAACAACTTCTTGTTGTCATCAGCAGTTGCAGATTTAAAGTCTGCTCCCGTTACTTTTTCCATAATCAATTCGTTTAAAATCAGTTTATATCATAAGTTGGTATCTGTCATTCGGAGCGCAAAGATACTTCTTCCCTCCCAATAAACGGATGAAATGAAAGAAAAATGCCATTACAAGTTGTCAATCTGCGCCTTATCAGCTAATTAATGTTAAGAGAATAAACATTTTCCGAGTGTTAATTTGGCATAGAGCAAATTAATTCACAAATTTGTGGAATGAAAGAAACATTAGATTTTTTCATAGTTAAGGTTTAGGTTAAAAAAATTAAGGGGAGCTGTGAAGCTGCCCTTTTTTATTACCAATTCCTTGGCTGTAATCAGATTAAATAATAACTTTGCCCAAAAGCAAAGATAAGAGATAATTGCACTATCTTTGGGTGGAAAATCAAAAAGAATATGGAAGATGTCTTCAAGTTTCTGTTAGTTGCGGCTGTCATAGTAATCGGACTCGTCAAGCAGTTTAAGAAAGAAGCAGATAAAAACGCTGACAAGAGTCCCGACATACCTATGCCCGACGTCGACAACCCACTGCCCGAATACTGGGGCGAAGACACTTACGGAGGCTTTATTCCCGAAGGCCCCAAACCGACAGAAAAGCCCAAGCCGGTATCCAAACCGTCTGCCAAATCCAAGCACACTTCCATAAAGGCTTCCCCTCCCTCCCCGGCATCCCGTCCGCAGGAATCTGATGAAGCAATGTCCGAATACGGCATCCACTCGGCAGAAGAAGCGAGGAAAGCCATTATCTGGTCAGAAATACTTCAACGAAAATATTAAAGAACGGATAGTTTACAGTCGATAATTGCAGAACCAATTACGAGCCCCTTCAGAATCTTTACACGAAAAAATAACTATTTATATTATGGCACTCAATTACATTTCGGCAGCAGAAGCTGCGAGCCTCATCAAACATGGCTACAACATCGGCTTGAGCGGATTTACCCCCGCAGGAACAGCCAAAGCCGTTACGGCTGAATTAGCAAAAATCGCGGAAGCAGAACATGCAAAAGGAAACCCGTTCCAGATAGGTATCTTCACCGGTGCTTCTACCGGAGATTCCTGCGACGGTATCCTTTCACGCGCTAAAGCTATCCGCTACCGTGCTCCTTACACCACCAACGCCGATTTCCGCAAAGCCGTGAACAACGGTGAAATAGCCTACAACGACATCCACCTTTCACAGATGGCTCAGGAAGTCCGTTACGGTTTCATGGGAAAAGTGAATGTTGCCATCATCGAGGCATGCGAGGTTACTCCCGACGGTAAAATCTACCTGACGGCAGCCGGCGGTATCGCTCCGACTGTCTGCCGCCTGGCCGACCAGATTATCGTGGAACTGAATGCCGCCCACAGCAAGAGTGCCATGGGTCTGCACGACGTCTACGAACCCCTAGACCCTCCTTACCGCCGCGAAATCCCCATTTACAAGCCGAGCGACCGTATCGGCCTGCCCTACATCCAGGTAGACCCGAAAAAGATTGTCGGCGTAGTGGAGACCAACTGGCCAGACGAGGCACGTTCGTTTGCCGCCGCCGACCCGCTGACCGACAAAATCGGGCAGAACGTGGCCGACTTCCTTGCCGCCGACATGAAACGCGGAATCATTCCGCCTACCTTCCTGCCGTTACAATCCGGTGTGGGCAACATTGCCAATGCCGTACTGGGCGCTTTGGGACGTGACAAGACCATCCCTGCTTTTGAAATGTACACAGAAGTTATCCAGAACTCCGTTATCGGACTTATCCGCGAAGGCCGCGTGAAATTCGGCAGCGCCTGCTCACTGACCGTAACGAACGACTGTCTGGAAGGTATCTACCAGGATATGGACTTCTTCCGCGACAAACTGGTGCTCCGTCCGTCGGAAATCTCTAACAGCCCGGAAGTGGTGCGCCGACTCGGTATCATCTCCATCAACACTGCCATCGAAGCCGACATCTACGGCAACGTGAACTCCACGCACATCGGCGGAACCAAGATGATGAACGGCATCGGCGGAAGCGGTGACTTCACCCGCAATGCCTATATCTCCATCTTCACTTGTCCGTCCGTTGCCAAGGAAGGTAAAATCTCGGCTATCGTGCCGATGGTTTCGCACATAGACCACACGGAACACGATGTCAATATCATCATCACCGAACAAGGTGTGGCCGACCTCCGCGGCAAGAGTCCGAAAGAGCGTGCACAAGCCATCATCGAAAACTGTGTCCATCCGGACTACAAGAACATACTGTGGGATTACCTGAAGCTGACCGACGGCAAATCACAAACTCCCCACGCTCTGCGCGCCGCACTGGCTATGCACGCTGAGCTGGCCAAAAGTGGAGACATGAAGAATGTAGACTGGGCACAGTATAAATAAACTGCTCCCTAAAAAGGCGGAGAGAAACCGCCCGAAAGATATGCCGCGTTGCATGTATATTTCCGGTTTGCTGGATCTATATATGCAACGCGTTGCATATATAGATGGAACACGCTGCATCTATAGGTCCAACAACAAGCTATTTCAGTACCTACTACATCCCTGCATCAATTCCTGGCAAAACCTCCTTCTTACCGGTAAACTCACTATCTTTTGCTTCAGTTTCCTTTTCAGTTTCTTCAATCGATCTCTCACCGAGCCAACGCTTATCGTTCGCATTGAGTGAAAAACTGCAATAATTTGTCCAGAGAAATACTTGCCTCCATTTGATCCCTCCTATTCATTGAAAACGGGCTGTCCTGGAATCACTTCCCGGACAGCCCTTCCTTCACTTTTAAAATGAAGATGCAGAGAGAGTAGTATGATGACACTCTATTCCTGACCTCCCCCTAACGCCTTGTAGAGGTTAATCAGGCTTTGTATTTCAGAAAACCGGTTTGCCGTCTGTGCCAGTTGTGCGTTGAGCAATGTCTGCCGGGCGGTAAGCACCTCCAGATAGGTGGTGTTGCCATGCTCCATCAGCAGGGAAGTGCTGCGGGCAGCTGTCTGCAAGGAAGCTACCTGCTTGTCCAGCAGTTCGCTTTTGGATAGGCTTGTCTGCCAAGCAGTCAAGGCATCGTTCACCTCGCTGCCTGCATTCAGCAATGTCTGCTGGAAGGCAAGGGAAGCCTCCTCCTGCTGGGCACGGGCTATGCGGTACTGTGCAATGACCTGCCCGCGGGCAAAGAGCGGCTGCGTCAGCGAACCCACTGCCGAAGCCAGGAACTTGCCGGGATTCACAATCATTGAACCGGCAGAATTGGTCCAGCCCGCACTCCCGCCCAGCGTGATGGAGGGATAGAAGGCAGAGCGCGCCGCGTTGGTGCCATAGAACGCCGCTTCCAGTGTCCGCTCAGCCGAGCGGACATCAGGACGGCAGGAAAGCATCTGAACAGGAATCCCTATAGAAAAGCCCACAGGGAACTGCTGCTCTGCCAGCACACCGCGCTCGTAATGACGGGGCGTCTCTGCCAGCAACAGCGCAAGGCTGTTCTCCACCTGGTTTATCTGTTCTTCCAAATCAAGCACGGAAGTCTGCACCTGATAGTACGTGGCCTCCATCTGCGACACGGCGGACTCGTTCGCCATGCCCGCATTCATCAGGGCACGGGTGGAAGCAACGGTTTCCCGCCACGTCTCTTCGGTCTGCCTGGAGATGGCAAGCTGCTGGTCCAGCATCAGCAGGGTATAGTAAGTATTGGCTATCCCGGCAATGAGCTGGGTACGCACGGCCTGGCGATAGTCCTGACTCTGCGCATAGAGCGCCTTCGACTGTTTCTTGGCATTGCGCATGCGGCCGAAAATATCCAGCTCCCAACTGGCAGTGACGGGCAGCGAATAGGTCTGTGTAGCCTTGCGGCTGTCAAAGCTGCTCACCGTGCCCTGCGGCGCAAGGGCAAAGGAGGGCAGGAAAGCAAGCTTTGCGGACAGCAGGGTAGCTTCGGCTTCCTCCACGCGGAGCTGTGCCGACTGGTAGTCGGTATTGTTCTGCAACCCTTGTCCGATGAGTGCCTGCAGATGCGGGTCGGTGAAAAGCTCGTGCCAGTCCATGCCGCCCAGGCCAAGGTCCAGGCTGTCTTCGGGAGCCACCGGAGAACCGTCGGTGCTCTCCGTAAAAGTGGCTATTTCTTCCCCGTAGAGGCCGTCGGGGACCTCGGTAGCGGGTTTGTATTTGGTGTACACGCCGCAACTGCTGAACAGCAAACCGGCGGCGGACAATAGGATGATATGTTTCTTCATTGTTCCAATCTGTTTTTATTTTATTTTCCTCAATCTTTCGCCCGTTCTGCCTCACTCTTCTGCTTTTCAAGCAATACCTGCATATCGGCTTCTTCCTCCATTGGCGGACGAACCTTCTCCTGCAAGTACTCAAAGATGATATAGAATACGGGAACCACAAATAGCAATGCCAATGTTCCTACAAGCATACCGCCTACTACACCCGTACCCAGCGAAGAGTTGCCGTTGGCACCCGCACCTCTCGAGAACATCAACGGAAGCATACCGAATATCATCGTCAGCACCGTCATCAGGATAGGACGCAGGCGGACCTGGGCGGCCGAGTAGGCCGATTCCACAATGCCCATTCCCTTGCGGCGCCGCTCGATGGCATACTCCGTAATCAGAATAGCTGTCTTGGCAAGCAGACCAATCAACATAATTACACCCGTCTGCAAATAGATGTTGTTCTCCAAGCCAAGGACTTTGGCAAAGAGGAACGAACCCATCAGCCCGAACGGTACGGAGAAGATGACCGCAAACGGCACCAGGAAGCTCTCGTAGAGACATGCCAGAATGAGATAGATAAGGAAGATACAGATGGCATAAATAAAGACAGTCTGCGCACCACCGGTATTGGCTTCCTCACGTGCCATACCTCCGTACTCGTAACCGTAGCCCAGCGGCAATGTCTGTTCCGCCACTTCCGCAATCACTTTCTGCACTTCACCGGACGAATATCCTTCTGCCGGATTCACGTTGGCAGAGATGGCGCTATACAGATTGAAGCGGTTGGCCGTCTCCGGACCAAGCACCCGATTCAATGTCACAAACTGGCTGACCGGAGCCATCTCCGTACCGTTGCGCACAAACATATTACCCAGTGCCTGTTCGTCCAGACGATATTCGGGCGATGCCTGCATCATGACGCGGTATACCTTACCGAACTGGTTGTAATTGGAGATATAAGCTCCACCGCAATAACTGCCCAACGCGTCGAGCACCACACTCGGCGAAATGCCCGCACGCTTACACTTGGCCGCATCTACATCTACCGATACCTGCGGGAAGTTCATAGCATAAGAGGTATACGCCATAGCCACCTCAGGACGCTGGTTCAGCGCACCCAGGAACTGTATCACTGCCTCGTAGAACGTTGCCATGTCACCGCCCGTTCTGTCCTGGAGGTTCAGCTCTAAGGAGTTACCCATACCGTAGCCCGGAATCATACCCGGCTGGAAGCTGAATATCTGCGCCTCCTTCACACCGTAGAACTGGGCATTGAGGCGTGCCACCACAGCATCGGACGTGTGTTCGCTCCCCTTTCGCTCACCCCAGTCCTTCAGACGGATGATGATGGTGCCGTAGGAAGTTCCCTGACCGGACATCAGCCCGTAGCCTGCCACCTTGGCATAGTGCTCTATCTCTGGTGTGCTCTTCAGAATATCCTCCAACTTGTTCATCACCTTCGTAGTTTCTTCCAGCGTGCTTCCCGGTGAGGTGCTGACGTTCACCATGATGACACCCTGGTCCTCCTGCGGCACAAGCCCTGTCTTGGTGGTGCTCATCAAGTAAACCAGCAATACGACGGTAGCCGCCAATGAAGTCCACACCATCCAGCGGCGGTGGATAAAGAACATCACACCTTTCTTATATTTTCCCAGCACGGCGTTGAACGAAGCATTGTATGCCGCGCGCACCCGTCCGTTGATGCTCTTCGCACTCTTCGTGCCGTCCGACGGACGCATCATGATGGCGCACAAGGCGGGGCAAAGCGTCAATGCCGAAATCATGGAGATGCCCACTGCCGTTGCCATCGTAATGCCGAACTGCGTATAGAACACACCCGAAGTACCACCCATAAACGTCACGGGGATAAACACCGCCATGAACACGCAGGTACAAGAGATGATAGCCATCGTCACATCGCCCATCGCATCCTTCGTGGCAAGGTAGGGAGACTTATATCCGGCGTCGAACTTGGACTGCACCGCCTCCACCACCACGATGGCATCGTCCACCACCGTACCGATGGCAAGCACCAGTGCAAACAGCGTCAGGATATTGAGACTGAACCCCGCAGCCACCAGGCAGGCAAACGTACCGACCAGCGACACGATAATGGAAATGGAGGGTATAAGCGTACTCTTGAAGTCCTGCAGGAAGAAATACACCACCAGAATTACCAGTATAATGGCAATGACCAGTGTCTCCACCACATTGTGTATGGAAGCGAAGAGGAAGTCGTTGGAACTCATCATCGTCACAAATTCCGTCCCTTCGGGCAGGCTCTTCCTCATCTCGTCTATCTGTGCGGTAATCTGCTTGTTGACAGCGGTTGCGTTGGAGCCTGCCGTCTGGAACATCATGAAAAGTACCGCCGGCTTGCTGTCCATCTCACTGCGGAAACTATAGGTCAGCGTACCCAGCTCCACATCCGCCACGTCCTTCAGACGGAGCACGGAACCGTCACTCTGCGAGCGTACCACCGTGTTCTGGAATTCCTCCACACTCTTCAGGCGTCCGCGATACTTCATCGTAAACTGGAACACGTTCTTTGAATTCTCGCCCAGCGAACCGGTAGGCGCTTCGATGTTCTGCTCGCCCAATACGGCGGTCACATCCGAAGGAACCAGTCCATACTGCGCCATCCGTTCCGGTTTCAGCCAGATACGCATGCTGTATGTATCGCCCAGCTCCATTACATCACCCACACCTTCGATACGCTTAATCTGCGGAATCACGTTGATATCGAGGTAATTGGCTAGGAAAGTCTGGTCGTAGCGTCCGTCGGTGCTTACCAAAGCACCGATTTGCAGGAAGCTGGTCTGGCGCTTCTGGGTAGTCACACCGATTTTCGTCACTTCGGCAGGCAGCAGTCCCTGCGCCTTGGATACGCGGTTCTGTACGTTCACCGCAGCCATGTCGGGGTCCGTGCCCTGCTTGAAGTAGACCTGTATGGTGGCAGAACCGGCATTGGTGGCGGTAGAGCTGATGTACATCATGTTCTCCACACCGTTGATACTCTCTTCCAACGGCATGATGACACTGTTCAATACGGCTTCGGCGTCGGCACCGGTGTAGTTGGCACTGACGTACACCGTGGGAGGTGCAATATCAGGATACTGTTCCACCGGCAGCGTAAAGAGCGAGATAAGCCCTATCACCAGAATCAGTACGGAGATGGAGATAGCCATCACCGGCCGCTTTATAAATATATTTCCTTTCATCTTAATGGGTCATTGATAGTTGATAAATAGCAGTTCATTATTTCACCTGTGTCCCTTCGCGCAGCAGTCCGGCACCAGTGGAAACAATCTCGTCGCCGACTTCCAGTCCGTCCAGCACTACGTATTCGCGTCCGTCATTTATTCCGGCCACGGTAATCAAGGCAGAAACGGCCTTGCCATCCACTACCTTATATACCACTGTCTTGTCCTGCAACTGCACGGTGGCCTCTTGCGGAATCACAATACAGTTCTTATAAGTGGTAGGCACCACCACCGTGCCCGACGCCCCACTGTGGAGCAGGCGCGATTCATTGGAAAATACCACACGTGCCACTACCGTACCCGTCTGACGGTCAATGACGCCACTGATGGACTCGATGGTTCCTTTCTTGTCATAGACGGAATTGTCGTTCAGTCTCAGTTCCGCTTGAGGCATGTTCTTCAACGCCTCGTCCATGCTTCCGTATTGGCGGGTCAGGGCAAGCAACTGGTTTTCGGTCATGGAAAAGTAAACGTACATGTCGCTGTTGTCACTGACCGTTGTCAACGGCTGCGGCAGGCTGGGGCTGACCAATGCTCCTGCACGGTAGGGCAATGCCCCCACCACACCGTCGCTGGGACTCTTCACTTCCGTATAGGAGAGGTTGTTGCGCGCACTTATCTCCTGGGCTTCGGCCTGCGAGAGCTGTGCCTTGGCGGTAAGATAGGCGTTCTCGGCAGTCTTCAGACTAAATTCCGAAACCACTTTCTGCGCATACAGTTCCTTGTTGCTATTGTAAGTCAGTGCAGCAGTAGCCAGTGCAGCGCGTGCAGCCTCCACATTGGCCACGGCCGTTTTGAGGGCAGCCTTGTAGGGCACTTGGTCGATAATGAAAAGCGACTGTCCGCGGCGCACCTTCTGCCCCTCAGTCACACAAAGCTTCTCAATGGTACCCGACACTTGCGGATAGATATCTATGTCCTGCCGTCCGCGTATCGTTGCCGAATACGAAGTGGAAAGCTCTTTGTCTGTCGCCTCCACTTTCATGGTAGCGTAAGAAGGTTTCATTCCGGAAGCATCCGTTGCCTGCTTGCAAGATGCCAAACACATTGTACAACCGACAATCCCTATCAGCCGTATCCATTTCCTGTTTAATGTAATCATACTCTTTCTCATTGTATTTTTGTTAAAACTGGTGGCAAAAGTAGGAGAAAGGAACAACGCCATAATGACCAATTACACTCCAAGGATGTCCCTTTTTCGACATTCATCTTTTTTAAGGCTAATGAATTGTCTATAAATGACATATAGAACAAGAAAGCCGCATAATGGAACATTCCATATTTCCCATTATTCACCAACTTTGCAAAACGAAAAAGGAAGAATATGGAGAAAGGGAACATAAAAATCGTAGAAATCGCGGACTTTAAGAACAGCGAACATGTCCTTGACTATGTAGACAATGACTTTGTCATAATCAACAGTCTGGAGGGAAGCCCCTACAATGAAGATACAATAAGATTAGGATGCTTCCTTATCGCTATCTGTCTAGAAGGCTGTATCCAGTTGGACGTCAACTACAAAACCTACCAACTGGAAGCAGGCGACTTACTGCTCGGCCTTCCCAATACCATTATCAGCCACGCGATGGTAAGCCCAAAGCACAAGATAAGGCTTGCCGCATTCTCCACACAGTTCCTACAACGCGTGGTCAAGATGGAGAAGGATACATGGAATACCGTTATGCATATCCACAACAATCCCATAAAATCTGTCGGGGAGGAAGGAGACAAGGAAATCTTCAAATTCTACCGGGAACTGCTTATGGCAAAGATAAACGACGAGCCTCATCCCTATCATAGGGAAGTGATGCAACACTTGTTTTCTGCCATTTTCTGTGAGATGTTGGGACACCTCAACAAAGAAGTGAACCCTTCAGCAATGACAGCCGATACAAAAGAAAGCATCAAACAGTCCGACTATATCCTGTGTAAATTTATAGAGATGTTGTCCAAAGACAACGGCATACACCGTTCTGTAGGATATTATGCCGATGCACTCTGCTATAGTCCCAAACACTTTTCGAAGGTCATCAAGCAGGCGTGCGGACGTACACCGCTGGACTTGATAAACGAGAATGCCATTGAACACATCAAGTACCGGCTGAAGCACTCGGACAAGTCCATCAAAGAGATTGCAGAGGAGTTCGATTTCCCCAACCAGTCTTTCTTCGGGAAGTACGTGAAGTCTTATCTGGGCATGTCTCCGGCACGTTACCGCAATACGAAAGAGGAGTGATTTCCCCTACTCTTGGGGCTCACTCCGTAAAGGTCTGCATTAGGAAGCCAAACCTTAACTTTACGACGCTAAAGGTCAACTTTACGATAACTAAACCTCAACGTATCACTTCATCACACACTGCATCCTGGAAAGCGCGTGCTTCTCTGCCCGACAGTGCATTCTGGTTCATGATGGCAAAGGCTATTTCGTGTCCGTTGCGGGCTTTAAGGTAGCCGGCCAGGCAGTTGATGGCGGTAAAGGAACCCGTCTTGGCATGTACATTTCTGTGGGAAAGGGTACCTTTCTTCATGCGGAATTCCAGCGTGCCGTCCACTCCACCGATGGGCAGAGCCTTATACAGTTTCTGGAAAACATCCGTACGCGAGTAGGCATATCGCAGGAAAGAAACCAAGAGTTCCGGTGAAATGTAGTTGTAATTGGAAAGGCCGCAACCATCTGCCAGATTATACCTATCGGGGTTATATCCCATCTCTTTTATCAGCATGCGGATGGCGGAAAGCCCGTCCTCGGCAGAGACACGCTTCTTTCCGCTGCTCTGCACACCCAACCGGCAGAGCATGGCTTCAGCATTGAGATTATCGCTCTCCTTCATTATCTGTTTCACCACATCCTGCACGGAAGTTTCATAGGAAGCCATCCGCACGGAAAGGCTGTCTTGCCTGAACTCGCCGAAGAGGTAAGAGACTTCCGCATCTACCGCCGGAATGCACCGGATGCCTCGTGCCTGCAACCGTTCCATAAAGGTATGCATAAAGAAGTCCTGCGAAGAAAAGATATTGACCGTACCTGCACGGCGGGCATCGACGTTGCCCGTCACGGTGATGTTGTTCCCGTTCACCAGCCAGTCGCGCGACACACGGAAACGTCCGGCAGAAGGAGTACGGCTTCGGGTCTTGTTCGTCAGTGTATAATAGGAAGAGACGGGAGTGCATTCAAGGCGTGCGCTGTCGCCCCGTTCGCCGGGTGTAGCGGTAACCTTTACCACTCCTTTATTCAGCATCAGCGGTGAGAGGTAGGGCTGGAAAGAATAAGGGGTGTCATCCCACAACCAACCGCTGCCCCAGTACAAGGAGTCTTTCATGGAGACATCTCCATACACCTTGCCTTTGATGACGGAGAAGGGGAAACGGGCCACGGCAGCCACCAGGGAATCCAACGCCTCTTCATCAAACTCCGGGTCGTAACCGCCTATCACGTACATATCTCCCTGCAAGGTATCGCGCTCAATGGTTCCCTGATACCACACTTCCGTACGGAACGGCTCGTCGGCTTCGGGACGGGAAAGGGCGGTAATGGTAGTCAGCAGCTTCATGGTAGAAGCGGGACGGGAAAGCTTGTCCGCTTGGTAGCCGTACAAGGGTTTGCCGACAGTCAGGTCATAGACCGAAATGGCCACATTAGAGCCTGCGGAAAGTTTGTGTTCTATCAACGCATCAATCCGCGCAGAGAGCGGCTTCACCGGAGTTACCGTCTCTTGGGGCCATAATGGGAGCAGGCAGACGGATAAAATTAACAGCAACAATATCCTTTTCATAAATATATTTATCTTTAAAGGCAAAAGTACGACAATCTTACAAATGAACAACAACCAGGTAGTCTTTTCATAAATTATATCCAGCCAGCCATCTTATATTCCTTTAAAAATACTACTTTTACATAGGCAAAATCTCCCAGTTACTATCACTTTAAAATTGATGTATCATGAAACTACAACTTGCAATTGCCAGCTTTACAATATGCCTCCTTTTCTTCCCCATGCTTCGGGCACAAGAATCTCCGCGCATTGTCAGTTATGACTTAACCGTACAGATTGATGTACCGAACCGACAGGTCGAAGTAGGCGGTTCGTTTGAAATCGATTTCCAGGACAGTGACTCAATCTCGTTGGTACTATGGCGCCATGCCCGTATCGACACACTACGCCACAGCAACCGGGAAATAACCTACCGTTTCGATACGCTTGCCCCGGCACCTGCCCAATTCATTCCCGACGGACGGACCTTGACCCTCTACCGGCCGGCAGGAGCCGATGACCGCTGCCGCATAAATACCCGTTACACACTCTACATGCAGGAAGTGCAGGGCCCTGCAAAATCATTCAATGACCATTGGATTGAACTTGGTTACTATACGGGATGGTATCCTGTCTGCAACGGTAACCGGGCAGATTATTCGCACTTACGAATCGGCATCACTGACGGTTATACGGTGAGCGGCTCAGGTATTATTTCCCATACAGAAGAAGGGATGTGGGAAATGGAGCAACCTTGGGAGAATTTCGACAATGTTATCCTGGCTTCACCCATGCTGAAAAGCCGCCGCATCAATGATAACGGAACTACCATTGAACTTATCTATACAGACTTCCCGGATGCCGGTGCAGACTCGGCACTTCAATGTTGCCACAATGCCTTGAAATTCTTCCGACGCCTTTATAAAATTGCGGGAGATGAGGATATTTACATGAAATTCCTGCTTTCAGCTTCCGGCACCTCAGGAGGGTACAGCCGTAAAAATTTCATTATGCTCAGTTCCCGAACATTCAATGAATATGTACTCAAGAACACCGCCCACGAAATCGGCCACTTCTGGTGGAACAAGGCTCCGGTGGAATCTTGGCACGACTGGCTGAACGAATCTTTTGCCGAATTCAGTGCTTTGCAATACATACGCCACGCCCGCGGCGAAAAAGCCTATGCCGCTTACATCGACGCCTACCGTAAGGAAACACGCCATATCCGTCCTATCTGGGGTATTGACCGCAACGACCGCGAAGCGCATCTTGCCCTCTATAGGAAAGGGTCAGTACTACTCGCCGACCTACTTGTCCGGGTGGGTGAAGAACCTTTCTTCAACTTTCTGGCAGGTGTCATCCAAGCCCATATAACAGACACATCGGCTTTCCTGGATTTTGCGGAAAGCCGATTGGGACGTAAAAACCGGAACTGGATTAAAAAGCGGTTAAAAGAATAAACACCTGATTATTCTTCAACTGTTCCTTTCGACACCGGCTTCTCAAAATGAGTGCCGCACTTCCTGCATACATACTCCCAATGCTCAGTGCCCGGAGGTGCGGCCGACAATGCCGCAATAACAGCAGCCACCACAGCACGCACCCGATGGCTCTTCTTCAGCACAAACTTAATCTCATCCGAACCGCAATGGGGGCAGTACCTCAACTGTTCCGGAATCATCTGGTTCCGTTCAAGCAGACGGAGGGCATTGTCATATTCGTCCTCATAGACAAATATATCCACTCCCGTGACATCACGGACATATCCGCGCATCACGGAAGACATGTTTTCATTATGCAAAACAGACGCAATGCCCTCATTCTTCAAGGCACCCTGAATAACATGTGCCTGAAAGGCATCGTCGCAGGTGATTAGCTTTACGGTTTTCATCTTTTATGTTTATATGAAACAATAGTCATGGGTTCTACAATGCCTCCTTGAATATCTCTCCCACCGTGGGGTGCGGAAAGACAATCTTCTTCCATTCATCGGCAGTAAGTTTCAGTTCAATAGCCATGCCTGCCAGCGTGATGATTTCCGAAGCGGGATTACCCAAGACATGTGCCCCCAATACGGTATCGTCACTGCCCAACAGTAACTTGCAGACGCCATTCACTCCTTCATTCTCTGCTACAAAGCGACCACTGTACGCCATCGGCAGCTTCACGGCACGATAGGCAACGCCTCTCTTCTGCAGGGATTCTTCTGTCTCGCCCACACCGGCTATTTCGGGATTGGTATATACCACGCCGGGGATGGCACGGTAGCTCATGGCATCCTTCTTGCCAATGATGGAATGTATGGCTACTTCTGCCTCGCGGACGGCTGTATGCGCCAGCAAGGAATATCCCGTCAAGTCGCCGCAAGCATATACTCCGGGAACTGAAGTCTGCATCTGTCCGTTGACAAAGACATTTCCGCGCTCCGTTCTTTCCAAGCCCAGATTCTCCAATCCGAAGCCTTTCATTACCGGACGGCGCCCGACACTCATCAGAAGCCGTTCGGCAACGACGGAACCGGGACCGTCGGCTGTTTCATAATTCACCTGGATAAGGGAAGAAGCTTCGGCAGTA
The DNA here is from genome assembly GCF_003602965.1 of Bacteroides sp. AF25-5LB. NCBI lineage: Bacteria > Pseudomonadati > Bacteroidota > Bacteroidia > Bacteroidales > Bacteroidaceae > Bacteroides > Bacteroides sp. AF25-5LB. Next base: position 43,258 of record NZ_QTMC01000020.1, on the reverse strand, counting down.
TCCGGCATGACAGACACTACTTTTGCACTCAGCATGAACTTGATTCCCCGCTTGGCGTACTCTGCACGGAGCATACCCGCCAGCTCTCGGTCCATACCGCCTCCCAGTATCTCGTCCAGCATCTCGACGACGGTTACCTGCACTCCCAGGCTGTTGAAGAAAGAAGCGAACTCCATACCGATGACACCGCCGCCGATGATGGCAAGCGAAGCGGGCAGTTCCTTGTTGTCCAGCGCGTCACGATGGGTCCAGTAAGGCACCTTGTCTATGCCGGGAATGGCAGGGACAAAGGTTTCGGAACCGGTGCAGAGCAGCAGGTTCTCGCATTCGTAGGTTTCTCCGCCGCACTCCACATGATTCTTGTCCGTCACTGTGGCCTCTCCGCTGACAATCGTCACACCATGGGCAGTCAGCTTTCCTTTGATTCCCAATACCAGCTTGCGCACTACCTTCTGCTTGCGGGCAATAATCTTGGGCAAATCAAACGATACTTCGGGCACACTGACCGCATACTTCGAAGCATGGCGGGCTCCGTCATAGGTCTTGGCCGAATACAACAAGGTCTTGGTAGGGATACACCCTTCATTCAGGCACACTCCACCGAGACTCTGCTTCTCAAATAGTACGACACTCAATCCTGCTTTTCCGGCAGCTTCGGCAGCAGTATATCCCGCAGGACCTCCACCGATAATAGCAACTTGGTATTTCATGGAATCAATGATTAATGGTTAGTGATTAGTGGTTAATTTGTGCGCAAGTTAATAAAACCCGTATTATCCGGCAAAAAAGAGTACTTCTTTCTTTCGGAGAATACACCGTAAAGAGGAAATAATTATCTTTGTCGTGCAGCATTTACAAAGAATGCCACGTCCAATGGACATAAATCAAATAATAACCAACATGAAAACGACTGACTTATTCCAACCCATCCTTCTGTTCGCTCTTTTTCTTTGCGGCTTGACAGCTTGTAGCAACGACGATGACCTTCGCCTCTCGCCCATGCAGGAAACTACTCTGGATGGAGATGCCTCTACCCTGCAGATAGACCTGACACGTAGTGACTGGCGCATTGCCTCCATCACCACCCTTGGCGGAACCACAATGGTAGACACCAACAACCGCCCCTTACAGTTGGAAGGCTTGGGAAGCCTTCACTTCCGCTGGTTTGACCTCACCCGCGAGAACGAAACCCGGCTCACACTAAAGACTGAAGATAATTTCGACGGAGAAGAACGCGGGCTTATCCTCAACCTTGAGATAAAGACGGGCTTCTACAAAGAACAAATCACCATACGGCAAGCGCCATGCGAAAATTTCTATCAGATAGAATCCATTGAATACAGCGTGGGAAATAATGACGGGGTGGAAGAAGCCGGGACGGAACCCGACAAGAGTACCTATAAAGATGAAACTATGGGCAACACAACCGGAAAGCATGACCATTATCCGTTCATCAACAAATGGACAGAATACGCATTCTTGCTCAACGACCACTCCAACGATGTCTTCAACTGGATAGACCCGAAGAAACGCAGCATCTACCTGCCCGACCGTATAGAAGACGGAAAGGTGGTGATGGGGCAACAACAGCTATTCTTCCTTGCCCAAGGCAAGTACTACAAAGAAGACGAATTGAGATATAAACATTTTGAAATGGATATAGTGGGCATGAAATGGAACATATACACTTCAACCATCTACTACAAACGGCTTCAAGTGACATTCACCGCCACTCTTTCACGTCCCGGTAGCGATACAAAGAAGGTACTCAAGGGTAAATTCATGCAGAGATACCCTTATGACTGCTCGGAAATACATCACGAAGTAAAGGATTCTTTAGAAGATTAGAGTCCGGTGTCTGTCAGACAAGACTCCACCTCCTCCCTGCTCAATGCCGGAGCTTGCCCATCGGCAAGCTTGCGGCATACCAACCGACCGGCCGCCAGCGCTTCCACCTTTGTTGCAAATGGCAGGCGACCGCTCAAAGCAGGTATAAAAGGTTGATATATCAGGGTATCGGCTCCATGCAGCACCACGTAGCCGTAACCGCCTTCCACCTCCATCACCCGGCATTTCAACTCATTGCCACCGCCGGCAGTATGACCCGAACAGCAAGAAAGGCATACCGCCATCACAGCCGGTACACCTATCTTTATCATCATAAACATCAGCTTCATAAGTTCCGTTCAGTTATGGGGCGAATCAGACTTCCTCTTCCTCATCGGGCAGAAGTTCGTACACATCATCAAAGTAGCTGGTACCACTTGTTCCCGTCAGCACAAAACCACGTTCGCCGGTAGAGAAACCAACGGCAGCCCTGCGCGAAGAAGCACCGGAAGGATAATTATGTACATCTGTAATGGGGGTAAAGTCGTCATCGGAATCGCCGTACCATAAGTCCTTGTCAGGGTCGTACAGCCAGTAGTCGCTGCTCAGGGAAGTGCTGTTACGTATTCCCGTAGCCACAAATCCCCTTCCACCGATGACGAAGGATACGGCTTCGGACCGTGTGATGGCGTAGTCATCGTCATAGTCATTGTCGGAGTCCGTATCGGCAATGTCACGCAACTGGGTCCAGTTGCTTCCGTCGAACTTCCAGAAATCCACCAGGTCAGTATTGTTGTTTCGCCCGCAACAGATGTAGGCCACCTCATCGATGACGAATGCCGTACCGAAGTAGCGCTTCTCGCCTCCATACCCGCTCACCGCTTCCCATTGCGAACCTTCGGCGCCATTGGGGTTGAAACGGTAGAAGTCCATCTTGTAGGCACTCTCGCTGCCGGTGGCGTCGCTGTTGCAGCCCGTACCGACATAGCCATATCCGCCTATACTGAAAGCCAGGGCACCGTCGCGTACTCCGCCTTTGAAGTCGTCTTTCCGTGTCCAGGTATCCGTGGCAGGGTCATACTCCCAGGTATCTGCTACACAGTAGGACGAGGAGCCGTCCTTCACGGAACCGGTCGTAATGTATCCCTTGCCATTCACGGCAAAGCCCACAGCAGCCTTGCGCCCGGCAACGGGCATGTCGGCACACTGCGTCCAGCTGTTCCGGCTCATGTCATACTCCCAAAGGTCGTTCAGGTAATCCTTGTTCGCTCCGTAGAAGCCGCCACACAAATATCCATAATTGCCGATGGTGAAGCCGGAGGCATAAGCGCGGTACACACCGTTATAGCTGGCTTTCTTCATCCACTGCCCCTGAGTGTATTCATCCTCGTCCGTACAACTGCCGGCAATGCACACGATGGCCAGCAACATTATTCCTACCAATAGTCTGTTCATTGTTTATTGTTTTAAAGATTAATTTTTCATACCCCTCGTTCCCCTGAAGAGGAAGGAGAATAGTTTTAGTATCGGGATGCCGAAACTATTCCCCTCCTCTTTCAGAAGGGCGGAAGTTCTGCCCGCAAAAGTAAACCGCCGCAACCACACCGGCAAAAATAACCGACGAACAGTCCGAAATTCCCGTTAAACGCCTTTACCGATAAAAACCGCCCGAATGCCGATTTTTGTAGGAAGATATAAAAGTTTTGCCCTTCCTTTGCCGCCAACTAAAAGAACAGAAATGAAGAAATCATTGTACAGCTTATTCGCAGTCCTCGCTATCCTCTGCGCCTGCCAGGACGAGAACTCGCAGCTTGGAAAGAGCCTCGTGGAAAGCTCCTTCTATAATGTATACGCAGACACCTGCTCGGTAGACATCAGCACCATCCTGCTGGACTCCATAGAAACCCGGGGCGACAGCATCTGCCAGCTGGGACATTACCGGAGCAGCTCTTGGGGAGAAGTATCCGCCACCTACTATGCCGAATACTCCACGTCCGACTTCACCCCTAACACAGACTATACCTATACCCTCGACTCCCTCGTACTGCGAATGATACCTTCGGGCCATTTCTGGGGAGATACCCTGACGCAACAGCGCATCTCCATCTACCGGCTGAAAAACCCCATCGTGCTGGACAACGACGAGGACCTTTACAACAGCACCGTACTCCCGACGGAAGATGCCCCGCTCTTCAGCTTTACCTTCACCCCCTGCCCGGGGCGGAAGAAGGAAGTAAGCGTCCGCCTGCCCGACTCATGGGGACAACAACTGCTGAATGACCTCGTGGCCCAGGACGACTACTTCGATACCCAAGACAAGTTCAAGAAGAAATTCCCCGGACTGGCCTTTGTTCCCGAAAACGACGGGCAGTGTATCACCGGATTCATGGTGAACGACTCTGCCATGAGCATCAACCTCCACTATCAGGAAGTCTCCAACCAGCGGACCGGACAAGTGCTGACTTTCAGCGTAAACACTGACTATGCCTATACCGGTATCCGGCACGACCCCACCGGCACCCACCTTGCTTCCCTGAAAAGCGGAATAGAGAACCTCGTCCACTCCAGCGACATGGGTTGCCTGGCCTATATGCAGGGATTGACGGGTTACTACAACCAACTGGAATTCCCCTACCTCAACAGCCTCGGAAGTGCCGGACAGATAGTCTCCATAGAGAGCGCCACACTCTACCTCTATCCGTTGGCCCGGAGCTACAACGAAGTGAGCCAGCTTCCCAATGACATCCGCCTTTATATCACGGACGAGAACAATGTGCTGGAGGACTACGTATACGGTAGCGACGGCGTAACCGTACAGACCGGTAACCTGACCATCGACGAGATGTACGGGAAAGAGACCTACTACTCCTTCGACCTCACCGAATTCATCCGCAACAACTACGGCACTTCGGGCATCAAGCGGCAGAAACTGCTGATGAGCCTGACAGACGAAGAAAGCACCACCACCTTCAACCAGGTAATCTTCACCAACGACCCCGAACAAGAAAACCAATGCAGATTAGACGTAAGATTCAAAATATACAACGAGCAATGAAATACCATCACCGGATTCCCCTTCTGCTGTGCAGTCTGTGTACGGCAAGCCTCACCGTCATGGCACAAAACACCACCAACCTGCCCACCTCCATGTACGGAGTGGGCGAACTGAGTGCCGGTGACGGCGGACGTTATGCCGGCATGGGCAACGTCGGCATCGCCCTAAACCGTACCGGATTTCTGAACACGCTGAATCCCGCAGCCATCACCCGCATGGACACCGCCTGCTTCACGTTCGATGTGGGTGCGTCGGCCTCGTATGCCCGTTATTCCTTCCTAAGCGAACACAGTTCCAACTTCACCGGCAATCCCAACCGCATCAGCATGGGCTTCCGCATCCTGCCGCGCTGGTATGCCCTTGTAGGTGCAGCGCCATACAGCAGTGTGGGCTACGTCATCCAGACCGAAGAAGAGATAGAGGGAATGCCCGGCAACTACACCTACTCGCTCTTTGAGGGTACGGGCGGACTATACCGGTGCTACGTCACCAATGCCTTTGCACTGAGCAGACAACTGTCGGTCGGCATCAACCTGGGGATGATAGTGGGCACAGTGACACAGAGCGAAACGCAGGAAAGCGCCGTCGTAAAGTACGAATCCTCCAAACGGGCCTTTTATGCGGACTTCGGCATACATTACGAATGGGGTGCGCCCGGACAACGGAAGTGGGCGGCAGGGCTGGTATTTGCTCCCTCCCTTCCCATCAGCCACGACAATACACTGACCTACAGCAACTCATCTACCAGCGAGAACCTCGATAAAGGATACCACAGCCGTACACAATATCTGCCCATGCACCTCGGCACCGGCCTCAGCATGGCCACCGAACGCTGGGTGCTGACCGCCGACTACAACTACCTGGACTGGAGCCGCAACTCCTCTTCCTATACCTCCATGAAATACGAGAACCAGCACAAAGTGAACATAGGCGGCAGCTACATTACCAAGCCACGCCTGGCACGTTCCACCGAGCTGATGGGCGGAATAGGTTTCGGCAACTCCTATATCAATCTGAAAGGCGGGAAGATGCAGTATCTGGAAGCCAGCGTAGGGGCGAGCTTCCCCATCCGGTACTCCTATCTCTCGCTAGGCGCCACGTGGCGGAAACAACTGAACTCACGCAGCAATCTGATGCAGGAAAGCCGGTTCAGTCTGAATCTGAACTTGACGTTCGGGGAAAGAATTTCGAGAGCAAAACTAAAGTAATACAAGGTTCCGGTTCACCACAGATTACACGGATTTTACACCGAATGATTATCATTTGTTGGATCTATATATGCAACGCGTTGCATATATAGATGCAGCACGCTGGAACTATAGATCCAACAAACAAAGTATATAGTATCTGAAAACGGGGTATTACAACACTGCCAGCCTGGACACATACCCTTTTACCCTTTCGCGGTAAGCATCGCCAATGGGGACATCCTTCTGCTCGATGAGCAGTGTGCTGCGCCCGATGGCGCTGATGCAGTCCATGCGGACAATAAAAGAACGGTGCACGCGGATAAATTCGTCCGCCGGAAGTTTTTCCTCCATGTACTTCATACTGCATAGGCTCAAGACAGGTTTGGAGGCACCCTTGCAGAAAATCTTGACGTAATCCCCCAAACCCTCTATGTAGTTTATCCGCTCCAGGTCGAGCCGCATGATGCGGTTGTCACACCGCATGTAAATCACCTTCGGAGTCTCTTCCAGACCTTGCCTGTGCTTGGAGTCGGACGTACCTGCATCTTGCAAAGAGAACCAGCGTGCCGCCTTGCTGACAGACTGGAAAAACGTGGAGAAATTGAGCCCGTCCATCAGATAGTCCAACGCATCCAGGCGGAAACACTCGGCAGCATACTTGTCGGTATCTGTAATGAAAATGACACGAGTGGACGAGGACAAGAGCCTGCAAAAATCCATTCCGTTGATTTCACCTTCTTCCACCGGATAGATGCCGACAAAATAAACTTCCACTTTTGTCTCATAATAATCCTTCAGCGCTTCAAGAGGATTGCCGTACTTTCCGTGCAAAGAGAGAAAAGGAACCTTGTCGATATACTCTTCCAACCTTCCGGCAATCTCCGGGTCTGCATGTAAAATGGCACAATTCAAATTCATGTTCGTTTCTTTTTTACATAATGGACGCTGCCATATCCGAAAAACTGCAAACAGAAGAGCTAAAATTAAGCTTTATTTATGATTCAAAGATTACCTGCATTTACAGAAAGACTAAATTATCAGGAAAATAAAGTGCTCACTATGAATAGTTTCAAAAAAATAAACTTATCTTTGTACGTACATCCTCACAAAAAAGTAAAGGCTATGAGACAACAGAAACTATTCCACCTCGTATTGTCCGCCATATTGATTGTCTGCACGACCGGCTGTTATGATAAAGACGAAATTAAAGATGCTGAAAAATATCTGTTCAAAGATATTCAATACTCTTTTGAAGAAGAAGGGGATGGATTCAGTACCTATGATGTAGAACTCCTGCCTTTCATCATGGAAAACAATTTGAACAGCAGTATTACCACCACAAACTCCCCCTTTGAAGACACATGGCAGGAAACCACCTTCCAAAGCAACGACCCCGGAGCATTTGCATGGATGGGGGAAGAAGACATATTCGTCAATGCCCCTTACATGTTTGGAGATGAACTATCGTTAAGCGGGACAACAATAAAATATGGCAGCGAAACAACAAAAGCCAAAGGTCCAAACAGCAGTACTTCCACCATCAGCATACCACCTCACTGTCGGCTCATCATAAAAGGAACACTACACTACAGCAAGCTTGTAGCTACCTATACGCTGACATTCGTAGGTGAATATACAAAAACGGAAAAACAGATAAAGGGAAAGTTCATACAAACAACTCCGGAAAGCTACACAGGAGACATTACCATGAAACCGATAACGGCAGATTAAAACGGAATCACATACGTGGGCACACCATATTGCTCATCCTCTCCGTTCCTCCATCAACCGGATGAATTCCTCCTCTTTGACCGGAAACAATACCTCGCACTTACCCGCTCCATACTTCACCAGTACGTAGCGCATTACTGCAAACCGTCCTATCTGCATGGAAGAGGCACGCTCCACGGAAATGACATCCTTCAGCAGAATCTCCTTGCTGCGCGAGAAGCGGCCGAAATACAATTTCAGCTTCCCGTCCGGAGTCACCGTATAGGTAGTATGAATCAGCTTCTCGATGACAACTATCAGCCAAAGCATGAAAAGCGCCGCAGGCAGCACGTATTTATCCCACAACATATAAATGGCAAGACCACTTATCAGAGCCAGAAACAAAAACTGCCCTACAGCAATACGGGCATGAAAGATTCTATTCATTCTATCGGATTTTTGCCGCTAAGGTAGGTCTTTTTACGAATAAATCCCTACGGAATGAACAAGGAATGTACTTATTTTGTAGTTTTGCAGCGATAAACACTAAATCCTATGGTAAGAAAGTTCGATTTCCTCGTTATCGGCTCCGGGCTTGCCGGTATGAGTTTTGCGCTGAAAGTGGCGCACAAGGGGACAGTAGCCCTTATCTGCAAGGCAGGTCTGGAAGAAGCAAATACCTATTTTGCACAAGGAGGTATCGCTTCCGTCACCAATCTGGCTGTGGACAACTTCGAGAAGCACATCGAGGACACCATGATTGCAGGCGACTGGATAAGCGACCGCGAAGCCGTAGAGAAGGTGGTGCGCAATGCTCCCGAACAAATCAAGGAGCTCATTAAATGGGGAGTGAACTTCGACAAAAAGGAAGACGGAGAGTTTGACCTGCACAAAGAAGGCGGCCACTCCGAATTCCGCATCCTCCACCATAAGGACAATACGGGTGCAGAGATACAGACCAGCCTCATCGAAGCTGTGAAGCAACACCCCAACATCACCGTACTGACCGACCATTACGCTGTGGAAATCATTACCCAGCATCACCAGGGAATCATCGTTACCCGCCATACCCCCGGCATCAAGTGCTACGGTGCCTACGTGCTGAACGAAGCGACGGGCGAGGTGGATACCTTCCTTTCCAAAGTCACCATCATGGCAACGGGCGGTTGCGAAGCCGTTTACCGCCATACCACCAACCCGCTGGTAGCCACGGGAGACGGCATTGCCATGGTCTACCGTGCCAAGGGAGCAGTGAAAGACATGGAATTCATCCAGTTCCATCCCACAGCCCTTTTCCATCCGGGAGACCGCCCCTCGTTCCTCATCACCGAAGCCATGCGTGGTTATGGCGGCGTGCTGCGCACCAAAGACGGAAAAGAATTCATGCAGAAGTACGACCCGCGACTCTCACTGGCCCCGCGTGACATCGTGGCGCGTGCCATCGACAACGAAATGAAACAGCGCGGTGAAGACCATGTGTATCTGGACGTCACACACAAAGACCCCGAAGAAACCAAAAAGCATTTCCCGAACATATACAAGAAATGCCTCAGCATCGGTATAGACATTACAAAGGAATACATACCGGTAGCCCCCGCCGCCCATTATCTCTGCGGTGGTATCAAGGTGGACTTGGACGGACAGAGCAGCATCCGCCGTCTGTACGCCATCGGCGAATGTTCGTGCACTGGACTGCATGGCGGCAACCGTCTGGCAAGCAACTCACTGATTGAAGCCGTGGTTTATGCCGACGCGGCAGCCAAACACGCACTGAGCGTGCTGGAACGTTATGACTTCAACGAAGACATCCCCGAATGGAACGACGAAGGTACCATCTCCACCGAAGAACGTGTTCTCATCACACAAAGCATGAAGGAAGTAAACCAGATTATGGAGGCATACGTAGGTATTGTCCGCAGCAATACCCGGTTGACACGTGCCTGGAACCGACTGGACATACTTTACGAGGAGACAGAAGCACTCTTCAAGCGTAGCAAGGCTACCCGGGAGCTGTGCGAACTGCGCAACATGATAAACGTAGGATACCTGATAACCAAGCAAGCCATGGAACGCAAGGAAAGCCGCGGACTGCACTATACGATAGACTATCCGCACGTCGGGAAGTAACTAAAGTAAAACTCGCGCCACTATACTGGCACGGAAAACGAACATGGTCATTTAAACAAAGCGCCCGGATGCTCTGAAGAAAGCATCCGGGCGTTTCCCGTTATCCATACCTGCACAAGCAGGAGACATTATCAATAGTTTGACTTCTTTACTTCGAAGTAAGCCTGCGGATGCAAGCAAGCCGGACATACCTGAGGAGCTTCCTTACCGGTGTAGATGAAACCACAGTTGCGGCACTGCCATACCACTTCACCTTCCTTGGCAAATACGCTGGCAGTCTCTATATTCTGGATAAAAGCGCGATAACGTTCTTCGTGTCCCTTTTCGGCAATGGCGATGTTACGGTACATAAGAGCAATTTCGGGGAAACCTTCTTCGTCTGCAATATCAGCAAACTTAGGATAATCCAATGACCACTCTTCGTGTTCGCCGGCAGCAGCTTCCTGAAGATTTTCCAGGGTAGTGCCAATAACACCTGCAGGATAAGAAGCGGTGATTTCTACCATACCGCCTTCCAACCACTTGAACATACGTTTAGCGTGTTCCTTTTCCTGGTCAGCCGTTTCTGTGAAAATAGCGGCGATTTGTTCGTAACCTTCTTTCTTGGCTACACTTGCAAAATAAGTGTAACGCATTCTTGCTTGTGATTCACCAGCGAATGAAGTCAGCAGATTCTTCTCAGTCTGAGTTCCTTTAACACTTTTAGCCATAGTCTCTTTTTTTATTAGTTAATATAATTACGTATAAATGTCGTTCGTACTGTTCGTAAACAACACAAAATTACGAATTTAGTTTGAAATAACCACACTTCTGCCCCATCTGATTCATTTATCGTCTTATAGAAAGAATCTATCTTCACCGATAATCCGAAAAGGCATTTTAGCATAATTAATAGCACATATCTGATAAGGAAAACAAAATACATCACAGTTGTGTTCACTAATATCCATTATTTTATCTACTTTTGCAGGCAATTTGCAATATATACATTACATTCTGTATAAAAAAACGTATAAAAAAGTAGATTATAATGAAAGCGTTCGGATTCAGACCAAAGCTATACACGGCTTTAAAAAATTACTCTAAAGAACTGTTCATGGCAGACTTGATGGCAGGTATCATTGTAGGTATCGTTGCCCTCCCGCTTGCCATTGCATTCGGTATCGCCTCCGGCGTATCACCGGAGAAAGGTATCATTACGGCTATCATAGCCGGTTTCATCATCTCTCTGATGGGTGGAAGCAAGGTACAGATTGGAGGACCGACCGGTGCGTTCATCGTCATTATCTATGGCATCATCCAGCAATACGGTGAATCGGGGCTGATTGTCGCCACACTGATGGCAGGCGTACTGCTTATTCTGCTGGGAGTTTTCAAGCTGGGAGCTGTCATTAAGTTTATCCCCTATCCCATCATCGTAGGTTTTACAAGCGGTATTGCCGTCACCATCTTCACCACGCAGATTGCCGACATTTTCGGGTTGACGTTCGGAGGAGAGAAAGTTCCGGGAGACTTTGTAGGAAAATGGATGATTTATTTCCGACATTTCGATACCGTAAACTGGTGGAACACGATTGTAAGTATTGTCAGCATCTTCATCATTGCCATTACACCGCGGTTCTCGAAGAAGATTCCAGGGTCACTTATTGCCATCATCGTGGTGACAGTGGCAGTCTGGCTGATGAAAGTATATGGAGGCATTGACTGTATCGATACCATCGGCGACCGTTTCAGCATCCGTGCCGAACTGCCGGATGCCGTGATGCCTGCCTTGGATTGGGAAGCGATAAAGAACTTGTTCCCCGTAGCCATTACAATCGCTGTACTGGGTGCCATCGAATCTTTGCTGTCTGCCACCGTAGCTGATGGTGTGATAGGCGACAAACACGATTCCAACACGGAACTGATAGCACAAGGTGTTGCCAACATGGCTACCCCGCTGTTTGGCGGTATCCCTGCCACCGGAGCCATCGCGCGTACCATGGCAAACATCAACAACGGAGGAAAAACTCCCGTAGCAGGTATGGTTCATGCAGTGGTGTTGCTGCTTATCCTACTGTTTCTCATGCCACTGGCACAGTATATACCAATGGCCTGCCTGGCGGGTGTACTGGTCATAGTATCCTATAACATGAGCGGTTGGCGTACGTTCAAGGCATTATTGAAGAATCCTAAATCGGATGTCACGGTACTGCTGATTACTTTCTTCCTGACCGTCATCTTCGACCTGACTATTGCCATTGAAGTAGGTCTGGTGATTGCCTGCGTGCTGTTTATGCGCCGCGTCATGGAGACTACCGAAATATCCGTCATCAAAGATGAAATAGACCCGAATGCAGAATCGGACATTGCAAGCAATGACGAGCACCTAATAATCCCCGAGGATGTGGAAGTATATGAAATAAACGGTCCTTACTTCTTCGGCATCGCCACCAAATTCGAAGAAATCATGGCGCGGCTGGGCGACCGCCCCAAAGTGCGCATCATCCGCATGCGTAAAGTTCCGTTCATCGATTCTACCGGTATCCACAACTTGACAAGCCTTTGTGAGATGTCCCAAAAGGAAAAAATAACCATTGTGCTCTCCGGTGTCAATGAAAAGGTACATAAGGTACTGGAAAAATCGGGCTTCTATGAGCTGTTGGGCGAAGAAAATATCTGTCCGAACATAAATGTGGCACTGGAAAGGGCCAAAATAATTATCCAACACTAATCCCGGCATGGCACGAAAAAAAAAGAAACAATCGCAAGGCGTCTATTATCTTATATTGTTTATATGTGCGGTCTGCCTTGCCTATGAACCCGTTGCAAAGATACTTTCGGATGCCAGGCAAAAGAGTTCTACGCCTGCCAAGATAGAACTCACGGCAGGCACACGCCTTGAAATACCGGCAAAGCTGAAGAACGTCTCCGAACAGATTCTCCAGCGGAAAGGCTACACAGTATCCTACAACAAGGATTTAAAGATACCCAACTGGGTAGCCTGGGAACTCACTCCCGAAAAACTGGTGGAGCGTGAAAGCCGTACAGACAAGTTCCTGCCCGACCCCGACCTGCCTGAGCACGAGGCAGTAACCACCGATGACTACAAAGGAGCCGGCATGGACCGCGGACATATGTGTCCGGCCGGTGACAACCGCTGGCACTGGAAAGCCATGCAAGAGAGCTTCTACATGACAAACATTTGCCCGCAGAACCACAATCTAAACCGTGGCGACTGGAAAGAACTGGAAGAGTCATGCCGCCGTTGGGCACAAGAAGAAGGCAAGATATACATTGTATGCGGTCCTATTCTCTATGACCAACGTCACCGCACCATTGGTAAGAAGCACAAAATTACAGTGCCCGAAGCATTCTTCAAGGTCGTTCTGTGTGCAGACAGCAATCCCCCCAAAGCAATCGGCTTCATTTATAAGAATGCATCAGGCAATCATCCGTTGGACAGCTACGTCAATACAGTGGACGAAGTGGAACGTATTACAGGTATCGACTTCTTCCCCGCCCTTCCGGATGAAATAGAAGAGAAGGTGGAAGCCGAATATGACTTGAAGCTGTGGTAAAGGAGCTATTCCTTTACCCAGGCATCTACAATCTCGGCTACATAAACCCGGTGCAATCCACCGTGGTCACCGCCATACCAACGCTCGTAGACGGAATGGTCGAGAAAGAGTTCTTCTTTCATATCGGTAATGAAAAGCTTGCGGCACTCCAATCCCAGGCGGTCCTGCTCAAAGAGAATGTTTCCCCGCTCGGTAACGATAGGATTCAGACCAGTTTCCTTTACCTTATCCACTTCCCTACCCGATTTACTGCCACAAAGGTTGTAAATGCTCCGATTTTCCTTTCCTAAAAAAGAAAGGGTGAAATATTCGTTCTCCTCCATAAACTCATACGTATAGCGCTCGGAACGTATAAAGACAAACACCACCGGCTTGTTCCAAAGCCAGCCAATACCTCCCCAACTGGCAGTCATGGTGTTGAAATGTTCTTTACTGCCTGCCGTAACCAGCATCCACTCTTTGCCTATCACTTCGAAGAAGTTCTCGCTTAAATCTTTAATTGCTATTGATTTCATAAGTATATTATTAATAAGAAACACTTACCGGTATACCCGTTTCCCGTATCCGTTCCGCAATGCGATCCAGTTCCTCGCGGGTGGCCTTCTGCAAATCATGGTCGGGCGTTTCGCGGTCGATGGTATAAATCATCACTTGGCGGGGAGCAATCTCCTTGACAGCTTCCAGCCAGGGAAGAACAAATTTATCGGATGTATTATCCATATCTTGTCCTTTATAACTTCCTTTGAGAAACATGGTCTGGATAATGCAGTTCCCTTTGAACGCTTTCATCCCTTCTATAATCTCCCGGATGGAGTAATGTCCGGTAGGACGGTCAAGTACACGGATATACTCTTCATCCACCGTATCCAGTTTAAGGATGTTGTTGTCAATCTTGTTCAAAGCCTCGAATACGGCAGGACGATGAATAAAGGTAGAATTGCTCAGTACGCTCACCTTTGCATTCGGAAAATACTTGTCGCGCAAGGCAAGTGTATCTTCTATGATTTCGGGGAAACGGGGATGTGCCGTCGGTTCTCCATTACCGGCAAAAGTCAGAACATCCGGTGTAGGTCCGTTTTGCTGCATGTCCCGCAGACGGGCTTCAAGGGCCGAACGGACTTCTTCGCGCGTAGGCAACGGCTGTTTGGGACGATGGTCGGCATTGAAGCCACATTCACAGTAAATGCAGTCGAAAGTGCATACTTTGCCGTCTGCCGGCAATAAATTTATTCCCAAAGATACTCCCAGACGGCGAGAATGAACGGGACCGAATATGGGAGATGGATAAATGACAGTCATACTATTTATGATTTGACGATTTACGGTTTGATTAATGCTTAAACAATCTTACCGCTCCAAAGTTAAGTGAAAACTATGGTATCTGGCAATGTTCGGCTTGCAAAAGTTTACCCATAAAAGAAAATATTCCCTTTATAAAGCATACATTTCATGTTAAAAAAGTAAATCATACATTACATTTTATCTATTTTACTTGTTTATATATAAAGTACACATTACATTTGCAGATAACATCTAAATGCATAGTATTATGAGAAAGAACTATTTATTTCCAACCACTTTCAGAAAGATAGGTTGGTGTTTATTTGTCCCATTCGCCATCACGTCCTTCATCTGCCTTTTCGACGGCAGCAATGAAGATTGGTTGAAGGTAAACGCGTTGTCAGTAATTCCCTGGGGTATTATCAAGAACTCTTTATTCGACGAGTTGAGTATGATAGGGCTTACGGTTTCACTCTTGTTCATAGCTTTCTCAAAAGAAAAGGACGAAGATGAATGCATTGCCAATATTCGTTCAAACTCTCTTATCTGGGCTACCATAACAGCGTATTCCCTACTGATAGTATGCACTATGCTGATTTATGACATGCAATATCTTAATTTTGTATTTATAGACTTGTTCATGATATTGTTTCTGTTCATCATAAAGTACAACATTGAACTTTATAAATTTAGGAGGAGCAACAATGACTAATACATTAAGGGTAGAAAGAGCCATCAAGCATATGACCCAACAGCAATTGGCTGAAGCCATAGGAGTGAGCCGGCAAACCATCAATGCCATAGAATCGGGAAAGTATGTCCCTTCCACCTTGCTGTCATTGAAAATATCAGAGATATTCGGAAAGACTGTAAATGAAATTTTCATGTTGGAAGAAAGTGACAGATAAAGAGAAGACTCTAAAAAACTGTTTTAATTTTATTTTTCAGGTTGCCTCAGAAGAAAACTGAAATAAAATTAAAACAGTTTCTAAAACTTGATACGCAGTTGCATCTGCAAGTCCGCTTTCCTATTTCCCGGTATCTCATCATTGCCCGAACCAATCGTCTCCCTATCCTGATAAACCGTCTGTCCGAATTTGGCAAGAAACATGAAGTTCTTACTCAAATCATATCGCAGATGAGCGGAGTAACGGAACCCTTTGCCATAGAAGGAAGGGGTATAGAAAGTATATAACAATCCACGCTCGGAGGCGTAAACACGCGAATCGTAATCGTCCGTATGAAACCAGGTTCCCTGCACGGAAACTGACAGAGGGAAGGGGAAAGTGTACGAGCAAAATTGAGTACACTGATAACCTTGCCGTCTATCAAAGCGATACCCTTCCCCATCCTGCTGACGGAAGTGGTTATAATCTATTGTAGTACGAAAGATATATCTTCCCGGCATATAGGTCAGCCGATAACGGAGTTTATGGTGATAGATAGGTTCGATAACTGCACCGCTTGTACCCGTCACGTCTCTTTCTTTCTGTTTGTACCGATAATTAAAATACATCGAAAGGCTCTTTCGAGGAGTATAAGTAACCTGAAACATGGCATCCACTCCCTTTGAGGGCTTACTTATACGGTATTTCCACCAAGGAAAAGAAAACATATCCAATGAAGCGAAAAACTTCCACCGGGCGAAAGGTGTGGCCTCTGCTGCCAGATACCATCCGTTCTCATTCTGCGGCATACTGCTTTCGCCAAAGGAACGCCCAAACAAAGTCCAATAATCATATGAATAATACCGGTGAACAAGTAGCAGATGATAATCGGAAGAAAGATTATACTTCAGCCGGTTCAGCAACGCATAGCCTTTACTGCCGGTTGCCGCCTCCCCCACCCACACCAAACGGCCCAGACGATACCTATAATCCATGCCCACGTTATAGAAATTACTTCCATGAAGATTGTACTTTGCATACTTGTTCAACCGAGGCTTGTAAGGACGGTCGAAAAAATAGTAAATCCCCGTCACTCCCACCTTCAGAGAGTTCTTTTCATAGGTCATGTTTCCACCTATTACCTGCAAGGCAAAGGCATTCATTTTATCTGCCTCCTTCTGCGTGCGATGCAACCCTGTCTTGTAAATGGAAGTTATCTCGCCATCCTCCACCACACCGTCCATGGAGCGATGCGAATAGAAAGCCGAAATATCCAAGTAAGGCAATACTCCCACCGTTGCCGCCACTCCCCGGAAATAATTGTACTCATCAGTAGAACTATGCTTACGGATGCCTCCGGTACGATATTCTGTTGTAGACATAGAGAATGTTTTTCCTAAACGAAAATCCGTACTAAGTACCAGTCCCTGCCCGAAGCTCAGACGGTAATTGCCCAATGCCAAAGCCTTCAGCCGCCCCAGATTCTTTATCAGAAAATAGAAAGAATAGTAATCATAGCCTTTTCTGTTGTGCAGGGCAAAGAAGGGTTCTCCGGCATCCTTCTCTCCCGTCACGCCTATTTGGAGATAATCTCCATAATGAAAATTATAGCGCAAAGAATGGTAAAGGGAAGGTCCCAGGTAATTCTTCTCATATCCTTTACGGATATAGAACGGTACATCCAAACGTGCCAATGTTTCGTGTTTCCCGTATTTCAGTATAGATTTTAAAGCAGGATACCCCCTACCCGCTTTCACTGCCCGCACACAGACAAAGGGCAGCAGTAGGTCGATGGTACGTTTATCCATCTCCTCCACCAGTTGCAATTCATAAATGGTCTGCATCTGTCCGTATATATAGACATAAGCCAGAAGATTCTCTATCTGTATATCCGTAAGAAAAGGAAACTGCTCCAATTGCTGTTTAGTGGCGGCATTGAGGTTGACAGGCTCTTGCAGACGTCGGGACAACTCCTCCAATTCATCTTCCCAACCGTATTCTTCCTCATTCCCGATGGAAAGTTGTTCTAAATTTTCTTCCAAAAGAAGTAAAGGCTGTTCTTTCTGAAGGCCGGATATATTTTGAGCTTCAAGCATAGGAGTCATTGACAGCATACTTACAAAAACTCCTATCTTGAGTAATTCCATTAATAGTAGATCACTTTCATGTTTTGGGAAGCGAAGTTACCTTAAATAAGTTAATTGAGCAAGGAAAAATCAACATGATGCAACAACATTACACAGAATGGTGTACTTTTGCAACATGAACGCAAGGCTTAACATAGTAATACTCATCATGTTTCTTTCTCTCGGAAGCCTGAAATGTTTTGCACAGCAGCAACCACAGTCTGCTGCGCAAAAGAGTGTCTATCTTACTCCCATGTGCGTTTACGAAGGAGATACCATCCCTTATGTCAAGCTCCCCACTGTCTACATCTTCAAGCCGCTTAAATTCAAGAACAAGCGCGACATGAACAAGTACTACAAACTCATTCGTGACGTAAAGAAGGTACTTCCCATCTCCAAGGAGATTAACCGTGCCATCATTGAAACCTACGAATACATGATGACCCTGCCCACCGAGAAAGCCCGCCAGAAACACATGAAAGCAGTAGAGAAAAGCTTGAAGGAGCAATACACTCCCCGCATGAAGAAACTTACCTTTGCCCAAGGCAAACTGTTGATAAAACTGGTAGACCGACAGACCAACTCCACCGGATATGAACTGGTAAAAGCTTTTATGGGCCCTTTCAAAGCCGGTTTCTACCAGACTTTTGCCGCACTCTTCGGCGCTAGTCTAAAGAAGCAATACGACCCTATGGGAGACGATGCATTGACCGAACGGGTGATATTGATGGTGGAAAGCGGACAATTATAAACTGATGTTTATTCCCGCCTTGCGTGCCTGCGAATGTTGAAACTGGCGTTTCACATCATATGTCTTTCCGTCTTTGACGAACTTAGAGCCGGTCTGCTTAAACCAGAACTCCACTTTATTTTCCACACAAATTCTGCGAAGGTCCATCACCCATTCAAAATCACACGGACGAGCTTCGTAACCGGATTCTCCCCCTGCAACTATCTGTTCAATCCATTCGCCAACAGCATAAGTACTTAAATCTATCCTTTCCAGCAGCGGTTCACAGATTATTATCTTATGCTTTATGGGAGCCCTCTCATAGATGGGCAAGCGATAATCGGCGCAAGCCTGGTTTTCAACCGTACAACAGATGGTTACATTATCATATCCGTCTCCCCAATCATCGGGCAGACAGTCAGAAAAACGGTCTATACGCTTGGTAATCATCATAAAATGCAGGTCACTGCGGCAACGCATCATCTCCCATGCTTCGGCCCGCCATTTGTCAGCATCTTCCACAAAGAAATCGGAAGTAAAGCAGGTGTAGACAAATGTTCCAGGTGGTATCTTGAATTCTCCGTTACGCTTTTTACGCAAAGGCAGGTCAAAGTTTTTTGTCCGCACCACCACCGAACTGTCCACCTCTCGCCGGGCATCACCACGATAAACATAACAATGCTTGCAACCTGCACTCAATTTATGGCAACCATGCCATAAGTTCCACATCATCGACTTCGCAACAATACCGTTCATTCAAACAAAAAACTTATCGTTAACACCATGTTGAAAACTATGTTAGCAACATAAATAATCAGTTATTAAACAATTGATATTAAGCTATATATTCAGTTAATAACAGAATGAACAATTGTTTATTACTACCTATTCGGGTTGTACCTCTCCTGCCATCGGAAGCTCTTTCCAACCTTCACCAAATGCATCATAAGCATCGGTAACCACTACAAAAGCCTTTGGGTCTACTTCCCTTATCTTCTGCTTGATACCTACCACTTCCTTGTAACTCACCACAAGAAACAGCATTTCCTTGTCTACATTGGTATAAAGACCACTACTTTTGATGCAAGTGGCTGTACGGTCCAAATCTTTAAGAATATAGTCGTGCAAAGCGGTAAGGCGCATATCACTGATGACAAACAGTATCTTGTCATTCTTCTCCCCATTTATCACATAGGCCAATACCCTCGAAGTGACAAAAATAGCTATCAGTGAATAGAAAGACAAATGCCACGAAGGTTGTGTAGCATCATCCGGATTTCCGATACCGAAACCGATAACCAATAGGCCGAATCCCACCACAATACCATCTACCAGCAGTATCGCCTTTGAAAAACGTATATGGCAATATTTCTGCAATATCATCGCCACAATATCCGTACCTCCTGTAGTAGCCCGGCTACGCACTACAATACCACAGCCTATACCGATAACCACCGCACCAATCACAGAAGTCAGCATCAAATGGTCGGACATATTCAGACTGCCACCCAGCAACTGTGTAGGGTCCAACTGATGGAGCGCTTCTTCAGAAGGATAGGAGAGGAGAGACAGCACATTCATGGCAAGCGGAGTGAATAGTGCCGCCACGATAGTACGTGCTCCCAATTTTGCTCCCAGTACCAGCACGGAAATGATAAGCAAAGGAATATCAAACATATAACCGAAAGTACCTACCTGAATAGAAGGAAACAGATTATGAAGCACAATACTGGCTCCATACACCCCGCCAGGAACAAGATTATAAGGATTGATAAAGTAAACAAAACCTGCTGCCAGAATAGTACAACCTACAAAAATGCCTATCCATGAAGATATTATCTTTTTCATATCGATATGATTTATATATATTCAGCAAATATACAAAAAATAAGAAAAGACACCAACTGTACAGCAAGTTTTCTACATACAACCGATATGTGTTGAATACATGGTTAACAAAAAGGATAGATTATGAGATAAAGCATTAATTTACAATAAATAAAGTGATTGATTTTTATAATCAACCACTGTTCATAAAATCTCTCATCATACCTATATAGCTCCAACAAACCCGATATATTGACAGCTTATTAACAGCCCTGTTATTATCTCAGTTTCTTGAATAAATCCCAAATAACAATACCCGCCGTAACCGATACATTCAACGAATGCTTTGTGCCGTATTGAGGAATTTCAATGCAACCGTGCGAATGGTCAATCACTTCTTGTTGAACACCCTTCACTTCATTTCCCATTACCACAGCATACTTTTTAGTCTTGTCCAGCACCAGTTCGTCCAGCATCACACTACCTTCCGCCTGCTCTACAGAATAAACGATGTATCCCTCGGATTTTAGGTTATCAACAGCTTCAACAGAGTTATCAACATATTTCCAATCTACGGTAAATTCCGCTCCCAAAGCTGTCTTGTGCATCTCCGGATGGGGTGGGGTAGCTGTAATGCCACAAAGATAAATGCACTCGATGCGGAAAGCATCCGAAGTACGGAAAACGGAACCTATATTATGGAGACTGCGGATATTATCCAATACCACTACCAAAGGCAGTTTTTCGGCTTCCTTAAATTCCTCTACACTAATACGATTCAGTTCAGTTATCTTCAGTTTACGCATGACAATATACTTTTAAATCTCCCTGCAAAGATACTTTTTTCCGTTTATATCCCGGTTAATAACCGTTGAAAAGGTGTCAATACAATAGGGAAACAATTTTAAAAATAATCCTTGCATTATTCAAAGGTCTGCATATTACAGCAGTGAAACGAACAAACCAAAAAAGTTAAGGAGAATTTTCCAGGCTTCATTCAACATATTTTTCAGCCTGGTTTCATCGGTTTATAACTCTAAAGTTATTAACTTTGCATATTATTAACAACATGTTAATGCTGTTTAGCAGAAGTCTTATTATCAACGGATAAACTTAAAAACCCCGGTTTATAAGCATAAGAGTAAAATTCAGCTTGATACTAATAACTTCATAGGCAAGAAAAATCGTATTTATTTGTCCACACTGTTAACAGCCTATCATTACTATCAAAGGATTTTTAAAGAAGAAAGAGAAATTAAAAAATATAATTATGGATAATCTTATAGAAGCTATCAAGCAGCTGAAGAAGGAGAAGAACGCAATCATTCTGGGACACTACTACCAGAAAGGTGAAATACAAGATATAGCCGATTACGTGGGCGACAGTCTGGCTTTGGCGCAATGGGCGGCCCGGACGGAGGCAGACATCATCGTGATGTGCGGTGTGCACTTCATGGGAGAAACGGCGAAGGTGCTTTGTCCCGACAAGAAGGTACTGGTGCCCGATATGGCGGCAGGCTGTTCGTTGGCAGACAGTTGTCCGGCAGACAAATTCAGTCAGTTTGTCAAAGAGCATCCCGGATATACGGTGATATCCTATGTGAACACAACGGCTGCCGTAAAGGCGGTGACCGATGTGGTGGTAACTTCTACCAATGCAAAGCAGATTGTGGAAAGCTTCTCCAAAGATGAGAAAATAATCTTTGGCCCGGACCGGAACTTGGGTAATTATATCAACTCCATTACCGGAAGAAATATGTTATTATGGGATGGCGCATGCCATGTACACGAGGAATTCTCGGTTGAAAAGATTGTTGAAATAAAACGGCAGCATCCCGATGCGGTGGTACTGGCACATCCCGAATGCAAGAGTACAGTCTTGAAACTGGCTGATGTGGTAGGCTCTACGGCAGCTTTGCTGAAGTACGCAGTGGCACATCCCGAAAAGAGCTACATTGTAGCTACCGAAAGCGGTATCCTGCACGAGATGCAGAAACAATGCCCGCAGACAACATTTATTCCGGCTCCTCCCAACGACAGCACTTGTGCCTGCAATGAATGCAGTTACATGCGGCTGAATACACTGGAAAAGCTTTATGATTGTTTGAAAAACGAATCACCGGAAATAAAGGTGGATGCTGAGATTGCAGAAAAAGCAGTGAAACCGATTAAGAGGATGTTGGAAATATCGGCTCAACTGGGGTTATAATGTGCTGATATGCCAATGTGCCAATGACCTTTCGGCGTGACAGCGCAGCCAATTAGCACATTGGCACATTAGCATATCAGCACATTAAAAACATTATCTCATTAAGAACTTACACAACTTGTTAGTGGCCAATGCCCGGTGACTGATTTTATTCTTCAGTTCATTCCCCATTTCTGCAAAAGTCTGCGTATATCCTTCGGGAATGAATATGGGATCGTAACCGAAGCCTGAAGCGCCTTTTCTGTTTTTCGTGATTTCTCCTTTCACGATGCCTTCAAACAGATGTTCCTTTCCGTCGATGATAAGTACAAATACGGTACGGAATTGTGCCTTACGGTTCTCGATGCCCTCCATATCTTTCAGCAACTTCTTCATGTTTGCTTCCGAATTGTGTGCATCGCCGGCATAACGGGCGGAATATACACCCGGTGCCCCACCAAGGGCCTCCACTTCCAAACCGGTATCATCGGCAAAACAGTCCAGATGATAGTTATCGAAGATATATTTTGCTTTCAGCAAAGCATTTCCTTCAAGTGTGTCTGCAGTTTCCGGAATGTCAGTATCGCATTTGATATCCTTCATGCTGAGAAGTTCGACCTTTTCTCCCAAAATGGCAGTCACTTCTTCCAGTTTGTGTGAATTGTTGGTGGCAAATACAAATTTCTTTCTCATATTATGTTCTCCTTATACTTGTGGCTTATACAAGTCCCTATTTCACTTTCAACCGGTCGAAACCTTCTCCGTATACACCGATGACGGAACTTTGGGAAATGAAAGCGTTCGGGTCTATATCTTTCACCATCCGAAATATTTCTACCGATTGGCGTTTGTAGGCAAGTACGACCAGTACCTTCACGTTGTGTTTACTGTACCAGCCGATACCGTCGAGTACCGTTACACCGCGATGGGTTTCTTTGGTGATGCGATCGGCAATCCTTTCATATTCTTTGGAGAAAATAAAGAATTGAACAGATTGCCGGGTGCTATTGACAATGTAATCCAGTACAAACCCGATGACAAACAAAGTTACAAAACCAAATATCACACGTCTCCAGTCATGAAATACCACGTAGCAGGAACTGATGATGATGAAGTCACAGGCCATTATCATGCGTCCCAGTGTGACATCCTTGTATTTGTGGATGATGGCTGCAATAATATCCGTACCTCCCGTGCTACCGTTGCAGTTGAATACGATGCCCAGGCCGGCACCGCACATTGCAGCACCTATCAGACAAGCCATGAAGTCTTGTCCTTCGCCCAGCAGTTGGGGAGGGACACCATCGGGACCATTCACCAACAGCTGGAAAAACCATAGAAAAAAGGTCAGTCCGAAGATGGCAAACGTGGTCTTGATACTGAACTTCGGTCCGAGTATCTTGATGGCAAAAGTCATCAGTACGGCATTGATGATGAAGTATGACCACTGGATGGGAAATCCAGTGGCATAATAGATGATGGCACCAATACCGGTAGTACCTCCGGTCGTAATCTGGTAAGGGATGAGGAAAGCTGCCCATCCCAATGCATAGCTGATGAGCCCCAAAGTGATGAAGATATAATCCTTCAGTTCCCTCGTCACTTCCGCTTTGGTTGGTTTTGTAATTTGCATATCTGTTATTTAACAACGATGTTCACAATCTTCTTTGGTACTACGATTACTTTGGCAATGGTCTTGCCTTCTATCCATTTTTCAGAGCGTTCGTCGGCCAATACAGCAGTCTGGATGGCATCCGATGCCGCATCTGCGGGGAATTCCATGTTGAACCGTGCCTTTCCATTGAAGGAAATGGTGTAGTTGACCGTATCTTCCACCAGGTATTCTTCGTTGCATACTGGCCACTTGGCATCGCATACAGAACCTGCATTGTCCAGAGTCTCCCACAATTCTTCGCATACATGCGGAGCAAAGGGAGCCAGAACGATGATGAACTGGTTCAGAATTTCCTTCTTGCTGCATTTCATCCCGAACAACTCGTTTACACAAATCATGAAAGCACTGATACTTGTGTTGTAAGAGAATTGCTCAATGTCTCCCGTCACTTTCTTAATCAGTTTGTGGAGGGATTTCAGTTCTTCCTTGGTGGCAGGTTCATCTGTTACCAGATAATTGTCGTTGCGGTCGTAGAACAGTGACCAGAACTTCTTGATGAAGCGGTGTACACCGTCTATTCCGTTTGTATCCCATGGCTTTGATTGTTCTACCGGGCCGAGGAACATTTCGTACATGCGGAGAGTGTCGGCACCGTATTTGTCGACAATCATATCGGGATTGACAACGTTGAACATGGATTTACTCATCTTTTCCACAGCCCATCCACAGATGTACTTGCCTTTACTTAAATTGCCTTCAGTTCCTTCCGGCGATTCAAGTATAAATTCGGCAGTTTCGTATTCGGGACGCCATGCTTTGAAAGCTTCAAGGTCCAGAACATCATTGGATACGATATTCACATCGACGTGGAGTGGGGTAGTATCGTACTGGTCTTTCAGATTTAGGGACACGAATGTATTGGTATCTTTGATGCGATAGACAAAATTGCTTCGTCCTTGAATCATGCCCTGATTCACCAACTTTTGGAACGGTTCTTCGGCTACGGAGATGCCGAGGTCGTATAGGAATTTGTTCCAGAAACGGGAGTATATCAAGTGACCAGTTGCATGTTCGGTACCGCCTACGTAAAGGTCTACATTGTGCCAGTATTCATCTACTTTCTTATCCACAAGTGCCTGGTTGTTGTGTGGGTCCATGTAGCGCAGATAATAGGCGCTTGAACCGGCAAATCCGGGCATAGTATTGAGTTCCAGTGGGAAGACGGTGGTGTTGTCTATCTTTTCGTTTTCCACAACACATTTGTTCACAATATCCCAAGCCCATTTTGTGGCATGTCCCAATGGAGGTTCACCGGTTTCGGTAGGCAGGAATTTGGCAACTTCGGGTAATTCCAGGGGTAGGGCACTTTCATCAATCATATAAGGCATGTTGTCCTTGTAGTAAACCGGGAACGGCTCGCCCCAATAGCGCTGACGTGAGAAAATGGCATCACGCAGACGGAAGTTCACCTTTACACGTCCCAGATTGTGCTCTTTCACATATTTCTTGGTAGCAGCAATCGCTTCCTTGATGGTCAGTCCGTTCAATGAAAGGTCACAATAGGGAGTAACGCCTTCTCGTGGAGAGTTACATACAATACCTTCCTTGGCATCGAAGCTTTCTTCGCTTACATCGCAACCTTCTACCAGCGGGCGGATTTCGAGGCCGAAGTGCTTGGCAAAAGCATAGTCACGGCTGTCGTGTGCAGGCACAGCCATGATGGCACCCGTACCATATCCGGCAAGCACATAGTCGCTTATCCAGATGGGCACTGCCTCACCGGTAAAGGGGTTGATGGCATAGCTTCCGGAAAATACACCGGTAACGCTACGGTCGGCAATACGTTCGCGTTCAGTACGTTTCTTGGTGCGTTCCAGATAAGCGTTTACTTCATCTTTCTGTGTGTCGGTGGTAAGTTGCTGTACCAGTTCGCTTTCGGGAGCCAATACCATGAAGGTGACACCGAACATGGTATCTGCACGGGTAGTGAAGATAGTGAATTCCAAATCACTGTTTTTTACTTTGAATTGTATCTCCGCACCTTCACTGCGTCCTATCCAGTTTTTTTGGGTTTCTTTCAAGGATTCGGTCCAATCAATGGTATCGAGTCCATCCAATAAGCGTTGTGCATAGGCAGATACACGGAGACACCATTGGCGCATTTTTTTCTGGATGACGGGGAAACCGCCGCGTTCACTGACACCGTCTATTACTTCGTCATTGGCCAGTACGGTACCGAGTTGTGGACACCAGTTAACCATTGTCTCGCCCAGATAGGCAATACGGTAGTTCATCAGGATTTCCTGCTGTTCCTTTTCACTCTTGGCATTCCATTCTGCGGCGGTAAAACTCAATTCCTCGCCACAAGCCACATTCATTCCTTCAGTACCGGTTTGGCTGAATGTTTCAATCAGTTCCTGGATAGGACGTGCCTGCTTTTTATCGTTGCAGTAGTAACTGTTGAACATTTTGAGGAACGCCCATTGGGTCCAATGGTAATATTCCGGTTCGCAGGTACGAATTTCGCGGTTCCAGTCGAAAGAGAAACCTATCTTATCTAACTGTTCACGGTATCGGTTGATATTGTTGACGGTCGTAATTGCAGGGTGCTGTCCCGTTTGTATGGCATATTGCTCTGCTGGAAGACCATAAGCGTCATATCCCATGGGATTCAGTACATTGAAACCTTGCAGTCGTTTGTAGCGGGCGTAAATATCCGAAGCAATGTATCCCAGCGGATGACCTACGTGCAGTCCCGCACCGGAGGGGTAGGGGAACATGTTCAGCACATAGAATTTCTTCTTCGTTTCGTCTTCCGTCACTTGGTAGGTTTTGTTTTCCACCCACCTTTTCTGCCATTTCTTTTCAATCTCCCTGAAATTGTATTCCATAGTGGTACTAATTAATATTTTGTTGAAAACATTGTTTATTCAATGGTTAAAACCGGTTAGTATCCGGTTAATATCGGTGCAAAGTTACGGGTTTATTTTCAGATTTGTAACTAAGTAACATAAAAAACAATGGTAAAGACTTGATAATTCACTTTTTATTACTTACATTTGTGATGTGCTTTTAAAACTAATTTTTTGTTTGTAATACAAATAATAGCTAAATTAATTCAATAGGATATTTACTAAAAGATTTTTAGGATATAGCGAAGGATGAAGTCTGGGAAGATTTCATCCTTCGCGTTATTGTGTTGAAGAAGAAAGTCGTATCTTTGCGCGACTTATCGGAAGTGTATGAACACAATGAAAAATTATACTTATCATCTTGTCGCCGTCCTTACGGTAGGTATTTGGGGGCTGACCTTTATTTCAACGAAAGTATTGATCGGGCATGGTCTTTCCCCACAGGAAATATTCTTGCTTCGTTTCCTAATAGCTTATCTGGGCATCTGGTTTATTTCTCCCCGAAAACTGTTTGCTGATAATTGGAAAGATGAATCTTGGCTGTTTTTAGGAGGTATAGCAGGCGGTTCATTTTACTTTTTTACGGAAAATACAGCTTTGGGGATTACATTGGCGACGAATGTGGCATTTATTGTCTGTACGGCACCATTGCTCACGACCATTCTTTCTTTGTGGATTTATAAAAAGGAAAAGGTTACCCGTGGATTGATGGCTGGTTCTTTGCTGGCGTTGGTTGGTGTGGCATTGGTGGTTTATAATGGTAGTTTTGTATTAAAGATTTCTCCTTTAGGTGATTTCCTTACTTTACTTGCAGCTTTTTCCTGGGCATTCTATAGTTTAATAATGAGAAAAATGTCCAACCGTTACAGTATAATTTTTATTACCCGTAAGATATTTTTTTATGGGGTATTGACTATTCTTCCTGCATTTCTGATTCATCCCTGGAACTTCGACATTGTCCGTCTTCTCGAGCCGGCTATTTTGTTCAATTTACTTTTCCTGGGTGTATTGGCTTCTTTGATTTGTTTTGTAGTCTGGAACGTAGTCTTAAAACAGTTGGGAACGATAAGAGCTTCCAACTATATTTATCTGAATCCTCTCTTCACTCTGGTAGGTTCTGCTTTTCTGCTTGGCGAACAGCTTACTATAGTTGCTTTGATGGGGGCGGTGCTGATATTGGGAGGAGTATATTGGGCGGAAAAAAAGTAAAATTCTCCTTTTCTATGATAAAATTCTATCTTTGTCTTCAAAATAATAGGCAAGACGAAACTTCTTTCACTCTATATCCTTTCTATTGTAGGATTGCTACTGGTAATTGTGGTGCAGATTGGTGGTATGATGTATGCTTATGACAATATCAAGAAAGAGGCGGAACGTACACTGAACGAATATTTCCGTTTGGCTTTTATCGAAACGGTGGACAACGAGATTAATAATTTACTGTTTCGGGCAGATATAGACAACATTTGCTGGATATGACAGAACATACGCTTGCGGGAGCTAAGCAAACGGTAGTGGCAATTGCGCAAGCAATATCCTTTTAAAGTCTTTTCGATTGTTGGGTTGATTGTCGGCTGTCTGCTGATAGTAGTCTGGTTTGTCTATCTGTACCCGTGCTTCTTTCAAAGAAACGGCCTATCAGGTAAATGATTGTTTTGAAGCAGCTTTTTATGACAAGGTCTTGAAACGTCGCCTTCCTTTGCTCTACGGACAGACTGATAGGAATGGAAAGGATGAATGGGAAGAGAGTGTTGAATCGCCTTTTGGAAAGGAGCGAAAGGAATTTCTGGAGAAAGAGCAGTCGAAGTATAAGGTGAACCGCTTTGGAGTGGTACATATGTACAATCCGGTCGATTTGAATTATCGACTACGCTCTGCTTTGATTATGCAACGCAGCATTAATGAAAGCGGGGTTGTTTCTCTATGTATTGACTGAAACAGAATCAGCATTGGTTATGGAGACTATGATGCCGTATTTATTAATCCTCTTGCCCGAAACTACTATCTCTGTCCTTTTCCGGCTTTTGGTTATTGAAATATCTGCTTTCATTGTATGGATTAAAATGTTATTTCCTTGTATTGATGTTGTAAAGGTAGAGTGGGGCACATGCTTTATAAGTTATCGCTACGTTAATGTTAGGTTAAGAGGTGTTTTTTCCCTTATTTATTTTATGACATCTATTACTGGCAGAAAGAGAACTGACACTCTCGGTGATGTTAGTGGAGCTGTTGTGGCTGCTTTTCCCAACTTTCAGATCTCTGATTATTGAGAAAAGGAGTCTATATTTCATTTTTCGTAGACTCAAGGCATGTTTCTGAATTATCTATAAAAAATAAGAAGAGACAAGCTTTTAATCCGGCTCATCTCTTCCATTATCTTATCTGTCTCCCGCATGTCACATCATACACGGAGCAACTTTTTGTGTAATCATCTACCCCAGGTTCGAACTCCTTCCACCATTTTCAGACATACAGACCATATTACAGCATCTCTGTCCTCACCAGTAAATGTCCTCAACTCTATTGCCATTACCGAGGAGCTCTACCGTTTACAGAACTACCTATCAGTACGCTTTGTAGATTGGCGTGACACAACATTCCAAGAATCTGGCAAGTGCATCCGTTTCGAGTCTAAATCTCCACTTATAGTGATTTTTAAAAGGAAACGGATTTTGATATTAAGTGGGAAAGACTGTTGAACATGCCCCGAAAATAAAAGTTTATTTTATTGTAATATGCTCAGGCTTCAGGTACATGTTGGGCAAGTCCTTGCTGAAGTAAGTCAATTCATTGTTATAGAATTTTATGAAATCGGTTTCACTGGCATGTCCTTTGAAGACGGAAAAATAGTGCATGTCTTGGTCGTTTCCACCTACAAACTTGTTACGCCACATCACAATCATGCTTATTTTGCGGCCTGTGACGGGAGTTAGGATTTGCTTGCTCCAGTAGTCTTTGGCAGTGAAACCTTCCACGCCGGTTTCTGTTACTCCACAAGGTTTCTGTTTCTTTTGAGACAAGTCGGAAATTGTTTTCAAATTATAAGAAAAAATTGTAGAGTTCAGTCCGTGGTAACAATCCATGCCGATGAAGTCTACATAGTCATCACCCGGCCAACGGAAGAGAAAATCATCCTCTGTCTTCACTGTATCCATTTGTGGGGAGATGGCGTAAATAAATTGATGTATACCTTTCGTATCACGTAGATAATTCACCGTGAATTTCCAAAGGGCAATAAATTCAGTGGCTGTGGTACAACTTGCTCCCCACCATGACCATGTTTGCGTGTGTTCGTGGAAAGGACGGAAGATGATAGGGATAGGCTTTCCCTCGTCGTCTTTCAATTCTCCGGCAAAAACAGCTAGGCGATCGAGCCAAGTCTTGAACTTGTTTTGCACTTCGCTTCCTTCTTTCAGAATCTCACTGACCACACGGGTATTGGAATTATCCCAAGAATCACCGCCGGTCAGAGGATTGTTCAGATGACAGCAAGCTGTAATAACCTCTCCACGGCGACGTGCCTCAAGGATACAGCGTTTGCGGATGGCATTGGCTTTGTTGTCTTCGTGGCGGTCATCCATAATTTCGGCGAAGTCCAGACTGAATACTCCAGGATAATCCCCACACACATCTTTGGTGTCCGAATTTCCAGATACATCATACCATTTACGACCATAAAACAAGTCATCGTGATGGCCAAATATTACCCCCTTTTGTTGTATCTCCCATAAGTTGGCATACAATGCTTTTGTTTCTGAGGTTGCATTTTTGTCGACGATGCTCAGTTCTATATTTTCAGTAATTGGTGGTTCTGGTGTAAGATCGTCAGGTGTATCATTACTTTCGGAACAAGCGGTGAGTCCTGGCAAAACTAGCAGAAGTGTTAACCAAACGTTTCTCATATAGCAATTTGTTTTTATTAGTGTTGAATATTTGTTAATAACTTGAATGATTGAGCTTTTAGTGTTGTTTCGTATATTCTTCTCAGACTCAAACCCGATTCTTGAGGAATGGGGAAGCCGTCACTGTCTTTGGGTTGCCTGTGTTCCTCATAGGTATAAAGTAGCACATCTCTCATTGGTTGTGGTAATGAAATACGTATAAATTGGTCTTGTTTACCCACGTTCACCATACCTATGGTCATTTTTCCTTTGTAGAGGCCTGCTACAACGTAGATGTCCTTTTCCTGTTGTGATACAGTTGTGTGCAAGATGTCTGTACCTGAAGGGAAATAACGGCACATCAGTGACCATGTATAGAACCAAGGACGAATTGCTTCTTCCTTGGAAGCATGGAAAACTTCTTTTCCTAATGTATTCCAAAATCCCCATATCTTTATATCTTCTGTTTTACCGGAGTCACCGTTACTGTGCATGGCGTCGTCCAGCATCCATGCAGCCATGCCCGAATATCCACTGTTCATAACCTCCATAGCAAGTAAGGGCATGTCCAGCCCATAAAAGTAATCGTAACAGAGCATATTGCAATCGCTTCCTTTCGTGAAAGGATGTCCCTCTACGCGACGGTTATACTCTGCCATCAGCAGAGAGTCGGCTTTGCGCCAGTATTTATATCCCGCCTCTCCCAATACGATTTTTTTCCCTTTTGGAAGATGCTGTTTGTAGCGAGTGAGTATTTCTGGATATTTCCCACTACGTACCTCATTTTGTCCGGGATAGGAGTGTACATCATATAACCCAATGATGGAGTCGGCATCGAGTACGCTCTGTTTTACCCAATCTTCAGCGTCATAGTTGGATGCTTTGTTGCGGTAATCTGCTACCACATCCGGACCGGCAAGTGTTACTTTCTCTGTCAGTCCCGGATATTCCTTCATTTTTCTTTGGAATCGGAAAAGCATCTTTTTCCACATCTCATAATCTCCATTGGTGGATGCCCAGCTTCCGTCAGGCTCGTTGAAGATAACGAAATGCTTGATACAAGAGAAACCGAGGTCGTTGACCAGATGGTTGAGGTAATCAACGGACATATTCACCCATTTCTGATCTTCTTTCATCTCCCAGGCTGGCGGGTTATATTCACCGTAGATAACGTAAATACCTCGTTCTGTGCAATACTTCAACAAACGGGATATGGAGGCGATATTCCGTGTTTTGTCATACTTGCCGGTTGCGGCGTCGTAATAGCGGTAAGGGCTGTTTATCATGCAGCGTATGTATTGCGGCTTCATGAAGTCAAGACGTTTGTAGAGAGTTTCCCAGTCTTTGTCAGAAACGGAGGTGCCCCAAGATTCAGCTTCGTCATAGGGGTCCCACTCGGCACCGTTGCCGATGTAGTCGGCGTTGATGACTTCTGGCGAGACTGTGATTTCTATCGCTTCTTTGGGAGTGCAGGCTGAAGTTATTCCTAAAAGCAGACTGTTCAGTAGGATATTTATCTTTTTCATATATTTGAAATGCGGATAGTTAATAGTCGAAATTGGTATATACGGTCAATGATTCTCCGGACATACGTATAGTCTCTCCCTTATCTAAATGTAAGGTCACTCCTTGACGGTGGGGAAGCAGTCGGCAATCACCTTCCTTTTTCAGCTGCCCTTCGGCATATAAGTATTCTTTTACCTCTTTCAGTAGGGGAAGGGTGGAACTTTTCAGCATGACCGTTTTTTTTTCTTTGGAAACGTTGACCACGGCAAGCATGTGGTTTCCGCCTTTCTCCACGGCAATGGCTTTGATGCAGGAATCTCCTTCTACATAGACTTTATAGGCTCGCGAGCCAGCCGGCATGTAGCGTGTCAGTAATGACCAGGCGTAAAACCAGGGACGTACTTCCTCTTCTTCCGAACCGAACTGCTCTTCACCGAAGATGTTCCAGAATCCCCATATCTTCAGTTTGTCCAGTGCTTCCTTGGAGTGCATGGCATCATCGAGCATCCATACCACTGAACCGGAATATCCGGCATTGATTGTTTGGAAAAGTGCGTCGGCCATGTCTGTACCATACATGGAGTCGTACACAAACATCTGGGAATCATCCATAGAAGCATGAGGCTTGGCTTCGGCTCTGCGGAGGTTCTCTTGTTGGAAGAGGGAATCTTCCTGAGCTACGAACTTGAATCCGATTTCTCCCATTACTATTTTCTTATCAGCGGGGACGCTTTGCTTGTAAGCACGGATAATGTCGGTATAGGCGCCGCTGTTTACCGTTGATTTGGAGGGATAGGTATGGATGTCGTACAGACCTATCTCATTGTTTAGGTGGGTGGCACAACTGTCTGTCCACCAAGATTCGTGAGTACTCCAGATGGCGACGTCAGGGCCTATGATTTGCAGTTTGTCAGTCAGCTTATTTTCTTTCAGTTTTTTGTGAAAGAAGCGGATGGCGCGTGCCCATAGGGAATATTTTCCGTTTGTTGCAGACCAGTAGCCATTAGGTTCGTTTATCAGGTTGTAGTATCGGATACAGGAAAAACCTTTCTCTTCTATCAGGAAGCGGACATATTCGGCAGCTGCCGTGAGATTCTCTTCATTGATGGTTTCCTTGTGTGAGTCCACTAGACTTCCTCCCCAATCACCGAACATCACGGTTACATTACGTGTCTGGCAGTAGTTCAGGATATGTGAAAGGTGTTCCAATCCTTGTTCGGGATGGAGTATGCCGTCTTTCATTACAGAGGTTGTATTGGTCATTACTCGTATGAATTGCGGGCGCATGAAGTCCAGTCGGTGGTACATTTTTTCCCAGTCGGCTTCTGAAATTTCCAATCGTCCTTTACTGTACTCCAACTGATAGGGGTCCCATTGAGCTCCATTGCCAATATAGTCTTCATTGACAACTTGTTCTGTATCTATGGAAACGACAGTCTGTGGAACTGCCTCACAGCCCCACAGACTTAATATGAGAAGCATATAGAATATACTCATGTTGTGTTTATTGTTTTATGACAGAAATCCAATAACGGCGTACTTTCTTCACGAACTTGTCATAGTCGCTGTAGATGTTGTCCCAATCGTCCGTGCCGTTCAGATTAAAAGCGAAAGCATTCTGCTCTATTGTCATGCTTAGTCCGTTCCCTAAGTCTTCTTTACCGGTACCAACAAGGGAACCTACGGTTTTCCGCCCGTCTTTGTCTATGAAGGTAATAGTCTTGGCGGCATAGTCGCGTACCCAAGTGCTTTCCCCTTCGGGAATCTGCCGGTAGAACTTCTTTAAGTCAATGTCTACACCCGGATTCTCTTTGTTTTGTGAACCATTGAAGATGAAATCGGCATATTTACCGTCATTTCCCGGACTATTGATACAAGTTCCGCTGGTATTCCCCTCCTCCGACACATCAGTCATGATGAAAGTTAACGTGTTGTCGCATTCCACCTTCGGTCCATGGGTGCTAGACCAGCACCATGGCTTGGCAGCTAACAGCATTACGGCACCACCGCCATATTCAGGTCCTGTACCACCGTAGACAGTCAGTGCTTTGATGTCCCATGTACCAATCAACTCCTCTTTGAATTCAGAAACGGTAATGGTATATTCGCGACTCTCACCGGTAGTGGAAGTTACTGTAAAGGAGGCGCTTCTTGAATCGTTTTCAAAGTTTAACGCTTCACCCGGTTTCAATGAGGAAACAGCCTGATAAGAAACTTCTATTTTTTTCAGCTTGATGTTTGACAAGTCAGGGGCTGCATCAACATTGATGGACAATTCTACACTACCAGTAGTTTCGTCTATATTTTCAATGGTAGCAGTACCTACTTGATTTTCAAACTGTATGTTCAGTAATGAGCGTTCATGATTCCATCCACCTTCGTTGATGTCATCCATTACATCCTTCTGACATGCTTGCTGAGTGAAAGCGATACAAGCAAGTAATATAATTTTTATTATTTTTTTCATATCATATAGTATTAATCTCTAAGACTTCCATTCAAATTAATTTCTGCTTGGGGTATCGGATAGAAAGCGACTTGGTCTTCCGATAACCCGGTAGCTTCTTCCACATCTGTGGTGATGCGGTTCCAACGGCGTAAGTCGTACATGTGATCTCCTTCGAAGGCCATTTCAAAAGTCCGCTCTTTGAAAATCTCCTTACGGAAATCTTCTTTGGCTAAGTCCGGTTTTAGATTCCCTAATCCGGCACGGTTGCGGATAAAATTTACCAATTGGTAAGATTTTGAATTAGGCCCCGCCGCTTCAGCATAAATCAATGCAACGTCCGAGAAGCGTATCAAAAAAGGACGGGTAGAGGTTTTGTCTTGCTCGTATTTCGGATCGATATATTTGCGGCAGAACGGATAGGGCAATTTTCCTGGATACTCGCCTAACAAGGAACCGTCCTTATTATACACTTTGTCCACAATCAAGTCTTTCTTACGCTTGTCATTTGCATCGAAACTGTTGAAAAAAGGAATAGTGGTCCGATACTCGGCATATCCGTCATGTGTGGGTATATACTCGTTCTTATCACCTTGTTTTAAATATAAGACAGAACCGTCCACGTAAGGGATGAACATCTTCGAAATCTTAGAATACTGCCCTTCGCTGGATCCAGAACGGTCCATTGCCATAATGAAAATATGTTCTTTTCCACGTGCTTTTTCTACATCGTAAATATCAAGAAGGTTGTCTTCAAATCCATACACCGATTGCTTTTCTATAATTTCGTTTGCAAAATACGCAGCACTATCATACATGACTTCAACATCACGGTGCATATCTTTATATAGTTTTACTCCATGCTCTTTGGCAGAAGCGATATACAAGTAAACTTTAGCGGCTAATGCTTGCGCGGCAACCCGGTCTGCACGACCTATTCTGGGCGTACTGTTTATAGGCAATAATTCAGCCGCACGACGACTGTCTGCCAAAATCAAGTCATACACGGCATCCATATTGGGTGCCAGTGCAGATGATGTCTGCTCTACTGTCTCCACTACAGTATAATGGAGAGGAACCAATCCGAAGTTGCGGGCTAAGTTAAAATAATTCCAAGCACGCAAGAATAAAGCCTCACCCAAGAAATGATCTTTCTGCTCTTGGCTGAAGTTTGCGGCAGGAACTTTCTTGATGACAGCATTGGCACGATTAATCCCAATGAAAGCATATTTAAAGAAGTTTTCTAACGAGCCGTTTGTTTTAAAATTGTCTATTTTCCACAAGTTCAAATCCTGATTGTCAGCAGTCGCATCTGATTTTGTGGTCATTACCTCACTTGGCATATCTCCAAGGAAGAATATCGTTCGTGAATACTCTATAAAATTGAGTGCACCGTAAGCATACAATACTGCTGCTTCCGCATCGGCAGCCGTCTTGAAAAAGTTGTCTTCAGAATAAAAACCGTAAGCTGTCTCGTCCAAATCACATGCCCCCAATGCTAAGGATCCCACAAGCAATGATATGATAAGTTTGTTTTTCTTCATATTTTATATTGTTTTAAAAGGTTAAGTCAAGGCCGAATGTCCATTTTCGCAAACGTGGATAGCCACCGCTGTAAACACCGTTTAATCCAACTTCCGGATCGTACCCATCGAATTTTGTGAACGTATACAAATTAGAAGCATTCATATAAAGCCGCACCTTAGAAAGGAAAGACTTTTCCGGCAATTCGAATGTATACCCTATATTCAGATTCTGAATGCGTAGGAATGCCCCGTCTTCTATCCACCAGTCAGAAATCTTAGTCTGACGTCCTTCACGCAGACTAGGATATTTGTTGGTATGATTGTCTGGCGTCCAGCGCAGAGGTGAATTGTTGGGTTGACCGAATGCTTTTGTGTTTAGTACATCTTGTCCGAATACGCCATTGAAGAAGATGCTTGCATCGAACTTCTTCCAAGAGAGATTCAATGCCAAACTAGCCGTAAAATCGGGATTTGGGTCACCAATGATGGTCTTATCTGCTTCAGAAATCTGGTTGTCTCCATTCAGATTCATATATTTGAATTCTCCTGGTTGAGCGTAATCCCCTGATAAACCAGCATCTATTCCTTCATTTAGTGTCTGTACGATTCCATCCACCTTATAACCATAGAACACGTTTACCGGTTGGCCTATAGCCAAAATATTGGTGTAGTCGCGATACTGTTCAAGATTATTTCCTGAATATTCGAAAAGCATACCAGTCATGGGGTCTGTAATCAGCCCAGACTCTATGGAATTACCCAAGTCTTTCACTTTATTCCGATTACGTGAATAAATCAAAGTTCCACTCAAATGCCAATCCTTGGTGCTCACAATGTCAGCATCTATAGTGACTTCAAAACCACGGTTTTGAATTTTACCATCGTTTACCCACATCTTATCATAACCGGAAGAAAGGGCCAGATTGCGTTCACGCAGCAAATCACTGGTCTGCTTGTCATAATAGTCAAAAGACACCTGTAAACGGCGATTGAAGAAAGCCATATCAATACCGAAGTCGGCTTGTGCAGTAGTTTCCCATTTCAAGTCAGGATTCGGAATACCGCTCCATACACGGTAAATCCATCCCGGACCCGTCCATCCAGAAACGTAGCCCGGACCAATAGTCGTAGCCCAATCTCCGTCGTTGTAATATTTGTCTGTGCCATAACGGCTCAATGTCTGGTAGGGACTGATACCTTGATTACCGGAGATACCATAGCTGAAGCGGAATTTCAATTCATCAAATACATTTAATTTTTTAATGAACTCTTCTTCGTGGGCTTTCCAGCTGACTGCACCCGAAGGGAACATTGCCCATTTGTTGTTCTTGCCAAACTTGGAGGAGCCATCGGCACGAGCTGTCAGAGTCAGCAGGTATTTATTGTCATATGTGTAGTTCAGGCGGAACATACCAGAAACCAGTTTATTTTCAGAATAACCGTTCCAGACTTCATTCTTTTCAGGATTTCCGGAACCCATATTTTCATTACCTAATGACTCATTAACGAAATCTTTGGCTCTGAGACCGGAACTACGCGACATATAGTATTCATAAGAATAACCTGCCATGGCGCTTATTTCATGTCTGTCGAAAGTCTTTAGGAAATTGGCGAATGTTTCGGATACAAGGCTATGTCCTTCCCAATTCTCAATTTCGGCTTGGCCATTACTGAACTGTCCCGCTTCAGTATAGGTTTTCGGATAATATTTGTCTGACACGGATTTCCCGAATTTATAGTTCAACTGTGAAGTTAATTTAAGGTAAGGGAACAGTTGCCATTCTAAAGCCAATGAAGAAATTACGTCTAAACTCTTTGATTCATTTTTGCGTAACTCCGTCAGGGCTATTGGGTGGCTGAAGTCATTGGCGTTACTCAACCAATAGTTGCCGCTTTCATCATAAATCGGATAAATGGGGTTTCTCCAATAAGCTAATCCTCCGTTTGAGTTGCGTACACCACGTGAAAGTATGTTCGAGAAGCGCACTTTGAGGTTATCGTACAGATTATGGTCTATGCTCAGGTTGTAACCTCCCTTTTTATAGTTATCCTTAATGTACATACCATTGTCTGTATAGTAGTTGGCACTAAGATTAAATACGGTACGGTCGTTGGAACTGGAAATTGTGGCAGTGGTATTGTTGGAAACCGGAGTGTCGCGAAACACCAAATCATCCCAACGGGTGTTTGTCGTCCAAGTTGTCTGCAACTCTTCTATAGACGGGTAATAAACACCTGTAGAATTCGTTTTTCCCACATAGAGCGGTTCAAAACCACCGTTGATGCGCGATTCATTATTTAGTGAGGCCATTAATACTGGGTCGCGCCACAAATTCAACTTACTGTCGAACTGTGAAAGGGTAATTTGTTGACGGAGTGTTATGCTGGTTGTTCCAGTTTTGGCACGTTTGGTGGTAATCATAATAACACCATTTGCACCACGTGAACCATAGATAGCTGAGGCTGAGGCATCTTTTAGAATTTCTATATTTACGATATCGGATGGATTGATCTGTTTCAAGTCTCCCGCGTCTCCCAAAGGAAAACCATCCACAACTACCAATGGAGAATTGGAACCGCGCAAAGAAGAACCGCCACGAATACGTACTGTGGCATCGGCACCTGGATCTTGTGAAGAATTGATCACTTGTAGACCAGCCGCGCGTCCTTGCAACAATCCTTCTACCGAATTAGCAGGAATTTCTTTTAAAGCCTCTGTTTTGACGGAAGCTACGGAACCGGTCACATCACTTTTCTTTACACTACCATACC
Organism: Bacteroides sp. AF25-5LB; assembly: GCF_003602965.1. Lineage (NCBI taxonomy): Bacteria > Pseudomonadati > Bacteroidota > Bacteroidia > Bacteroidales > Bacteroidaceae > Bacteroides > Bacteroides sp. AF25-5LB. The sequence goes on along the minus strand of NZ_QTMC01000020.1, from coordinate 4,092 downwards.
CTATGACCACCACTTGTTCCAATTGTTGTGTGTCATCACTTAAAGTGACATTGATAGTTTTCTTTCCGTTGACAGCTACTTCTTTGTTCTGCATACCTACAAATGAAAATACCAATATTCCCCTTGCTGGCACATTCTTTAGCATATAGTTGCCATCCACATCAGTAATGGTTCCACCAGTGACACCTTTTACCTGTACTGTGGCACCAATAAGCGATTCGCCGGTGGCATCTTTTACATATCCCGTAACCGTTATGCTTCCTTGTGTTTGAGCAAGAGCTGGCATACTAAAGAGCATACATAAAGCTATTGAAAATAATGTATACCATAAACATTTTGCTTCGTTTTTCATATATTTATAATTTAATTAATGAAAGGTTTGTTTCAGTTCATATTGTTTTTTTATTAAGAAGATTTAGTACATGACAAAATTATAGTATTAATTAAAAATATAATTAATATTATTTGCTCAATCATTGTACTTTTTTGAATAAGTTATCTCTGGCTGATGAAGTTATTGGCTAATGCAGCACTCTTCGGAAAGCAAATAATTGATTAATTCGTCTACTTGGCAAGTTGCTGTACACACGTATTTATCGGCAGCTCCATAATATACGAAGAGCGTACCGTCTACTATCACATTACCAGTGGGGAATACACATCCGTTATAGTACCCTTTAGTTTCAAATTCAGTTTCAGGTTCCAGTATCGGTAGTGGTGTCTTGCCGATGATGCGTGTGGGATTATTGCTGTCCAATAGCATTGCACCTACTCGGTAATAGCCCAAGCCTCCACTTTCTACTCCATGGTAGAGCATCAGCCATCCTTTGCTTGTCTTAATGGGAGGGGTGCTTCCACCTATTTTTTCTTCCCAGGAATTATCACGACCGGTTAGCAGCAAGTGACTTTTCTTATCCTCCCAGCATAAAAGGTCATTAGAGAACTTTATCCAGATAGAGGGGTATTTTACACCGTACTTTTGGCCGATGTATTCTTTGGGACGATGGAGAATCACGTATTTTCCTTGTACTTTTTTAGGGAATAAAATGACATCTCTGTCATCTAGTATAGGGGAGGTGAGCCTACCCAGTCTTCTGAATTTGTGGAAGTCTGTAGTCATAGCTAATCCAGTGTTACCTAAATTATTGCGAAGAGCCAAGGGGGCATCATCTCCGCATTCGGGAAGCAAGATTTCATCGTGCCCGAACTTCCAGTATTGACCGGGAGCATATGGACGGTAAGCATAAGTAATATAAAATTCCTTGCCGTATTTCACTATGCGAGGGTCTTCTACGCAACCTGAGTCAGGACCATCCTCACTGGGGCCGAATACAGGCTGATCGGAGACACGCTGAAAATGAAATCCGTCTTTACTGATGGCCAAGCCAAGGCGAATGACATGTTCGGGGTCATTTCCGGCAGCTCTGTATAACATATAGAATACTCCATTGTCGTAAATTACTCCCGGATTACAGGTAACCAGTGATTCCCAATCGTTTGTTTTCAAAGGAGAAAGTATTGGGTTCCCTTCAAACTTTTTTAATTTCATATTTTTAAAATTTATGGTTATATATTATGGTCAATTGAATATAAGCCATATTAATGCGCTTAAAATCAGCAATGTTGTAGCCCATGAATAGTAATTCTTGTACCAAGGCAATGCTTTGTTGGCTTTGAATTCTGCTTTTAGTTCATCTGGAATGAACACGGTATCTTTCAGCTTCTCGATAGAGGGCTTGGGATAGCACAGGCTCACTACATAGATGATTATTCCACTGGCTAGGAGCAGGAAAGGTACAATGAACAGGAAATGCATGGCTCCAAAAATTTTATCTTTCATGAAGAGCATACTTATAGCTATGACTAAGCCACCAAATAATCCGGCAAAAGCTCCATTTCCATTAATCCGCTTGTTAAAGACACCTAATAGGAAGGCGGCAACTATAGGTGGGGCGATATAGGAGAGCATTTCTTGGTAATATTTTAATAAAGAGCCGAACTTGCCAATCTGAGGTGCCCACAAGGCAGCAATGACAATGATAACGCAAGAGGTGATTTTTCCGATAATGACCAACTTTTTGGAACCTGCTTTCTTGTTGTATTGGGCATAAAAATCCATTGTGAATAGAGTGGATGTGGAATTCAGTATGGCACTCAGGGTGGAGGTTAAGGCTGAGAGTAACGCTGCGAGCATAATGCCGAGTAGTCCGGTAGGAATCAACTGGAGTACCATGTTGGGGTATACCATATCGGGTTTTTCCAATCCAGGAAATAAGTGGCGGGCAATTACTCCTGGTATGGCGATAATGAAGAGAGTCGACATGGTCAAGAAGCCTGCGAAGAGAACCCCTTTGCGTCCTTCATCTATTGACTTGGAACTTAATACACGTTGTACTAGTGTTTGATTGTTCGCCCAAAAATAAATACCTAAAATAGGCATACCCACTATCAGACCAAGCCAAGGGGTAGCAGTGTCAGTTAGCGGACGAATCAGTTTGGTCATCATATCATTGCTATTGAACAATTGATAGAAGTAGTCACCTCCTTGTTGGAAACAGAAGAAGGTTAGCATAATGGAACCTAATATAAGGATAACAGCTTGTATCAGTTCGGCATTGATAGCTGAAGACAATCCTCCGGGGATGGTATAAGAAGCTGCGATGATGGCAAATATAATGATGATTAATTGCAGGTCAGCATTAGGAAGTATCAGTTTGATTATCAATGCAGCTGCATATAGTGCACCAGCTGCATCCAAGAAGATGTTTCTATAATCCGCAAATCGAAATGTTCGCGCGTTTCAAAATGAAAAGTTCATTTCACAAAACGAAGCGTATAATTTAAAGCACTCTTTATTCCATTTGAACTGGTCAATTCTAAGCTAAAAATAACAGAAAAATAACTTGCAAATATCAACAAAAATCACTATCTTTACATAGTTAAATTGAGGTCGTTTACCCTCAAATCAGTTCAGTTTTGTATTCCCCTACCCTATCAATATTCTAAAAAAATTCGGCCGGCTTCGCCGGTATTTGAATACCTTTTAAATGGAATTCGGAAACCATCCGAATCCCGTTCTTTCGTTTTAGTCGCTTCGCTCCACGCTTTGGCGCTTTGCGCTTACGCCACCTCGCGTATCGCCTTGTACGCTGCCACGCTTTGCGCCCGGACGATTTTGCCGCGGAAGGCCAGACGCGAGCCGATATGCGCATTCGCATTCGAAGCATCGTAACTCGCATCCGCATTCGACACACCGCCATGCGCGCTCGCATCGATGTACCCGCGATAGACCACACGGACCGTAGCGGTGCTTATCCAGTACATGTCGGTATAGTAAGTAGAAGATGATCCGTTCAGATTACCTACCGGAATCATGTCCATATACTTGCCGTGCGCCACGCCTGTAATCCACTGACCGCTGTCCTTCTTGCCCTGTACCATACGGATACTGCCGTCAGGCATCCAGATGCGCCATTTGCCCACGTTACCGCTGTCGTTCGGCAGATCCACGCCGTCCATCATGTCATACTTGTTGCCGTAGATGTCCTCATAGCCCAGGCAGCAGATATTGTTCACCTGCACCACAGTCGCCTGTCCGTATTCGTCCCGACTCTTATACCAGGCATACTGGTGCACCAGGCCGTCAATCAGCGAATTCGTGATTTTGTTGTTAATGACATACGCTTCATCGTAGCCGATGGTGTCTGTCATCCCGTGTTCGGCCGTTCCGCCTGTTGTGCGGTTATTGTTATGCTGACCGGCACCGCATTGTTCCTGCATATCCCTGCGCCCGTACTTTGCATAGCTCAGGTTCGCGATGCGGCTGTGCATCAGCGCATCTATCTGCTGCATACCCCGCTGCTGGCTGTAGTAGTGGAAGTCCGTCCAGGTCATACTTGCCGTGGTCGAAGCTCCGGTGATGCAGGCACGCAGTTTACTGCCCACCACCGAACTGCCCACAACGGCACACAGATGCTCCTCATTGGCCACCCAATCCGGTTCCATGTCCTCTATCTTGTCGCTGTGGCTCAGTACCACGCAGTCAAACTCTGCCGTGTTCAGAATGGAGAAATGCAGGGCTGTAGCACGTTC